>NZ_LZLE01000215.1 GCF_001673155.1 Mycobacterium sp. 1423905.2
GAACGCCGCGGCTCGATGTTGGCGGTCATTGGCGTCATCGTGCTTCCAGACGAAGAAACCACTGAGACCGGCGAATCCGAGGATCAGGAACACCGCAGTCACTTGGGCGATGATGGACCAGGGAACGTTGCGCGCTGCGCGGCGAACCCGGCCACCCGATGCGGCATCTTCTGATTCGCCGGCTTCGAAGGCTTCCTGATCCGCGGCGTCTTCGGGATAGTCCTCAGCGTATTCGTCGTAGTAGTCGTCGTACTCGTCGTCGATATCGGCGTCGTCGTAGTAACTCTCGTCGTCGTCGTACGCGTCAATCTCGTCGGAGGCCTCTTCGGACCCTGCAAGCGCTTCCCGTCGCAACCGAGCCGCCCGCGCTTTGGCGCGCGCGGCCGCAGCCAGCGCTTCGGCCTCGGCGGCTTCCGCCTCGGCTTCTTCGGCCAACGCCATCGCGTCGGCTTTCGATTTCACCGAGTCGTCGTTTATCTCAGTCATCGCGCCTTCAGCCCGTCACCATCATTATCGACTGAACTCCGGTATCTCTTACGGTATTGCCCATTGCTAACATCAGAGTCGCCAGCGAACTCCGACGAGGGACCGATCAGGCGGATGATCAGCCAACCACACTTTGCCCCCGACTTCCTTCGCGGCCGCGAAGGATGGCCACGGGACGTCCGGCCGGCATCATGACCGCTGTCGACTCTCCCGAAAAGATACTCTTTACCTCCACTACCCAAGCGTTTCTCCACAAAGAAGCGTCGCTGCGTCACGTCCGGGAGCTGCATGCCGCGGGGGTGTCCTTCGACCCGTCGTGGTGGCGCCGGGCGGCAGAGCTCGGCTGGACAGGTTTGCTCGTGCCAGAAGGGCTGGGTGGCGGCAGCGTGTCGGACAATGGCTTGGCCGACTTGGCCATGGTCGCCGAACAGCTTGGCAGGACGGTTGCGCCGGGACCGTTGTACCCGGTGAGCGCCGTGCTTACGGCGTTGGTGGGCTGTGCCGATCGCGAAGCGCACGGTGCGCTGATCGATGCGCTGATGGCCGGCGAAACGGTGGCATCCTGGGCCGTTTCCGAGCCCGGCCGCGGGTGGGCACCGCTGCAGCCGGAGGTCACCGCGACGGTGACCGATACCGGTTATGTCATCGACGGCACCAAGGACTTCGTCGAGGCGGGTGCCCAGAGTGCGGTGCTGTTGGTCGTGGCACGGTGCGGTGCGGGCGTGCGTCAATTCTTGGTGCCGACCGACGCTCCCGGCGTCTCGGTGGTGCCTCGGCAATCCATCGACTTGGTCAAGCAGTACGCGCGGGTGCAGTTCGACGGTGTGGTGGTGCCGCAATCGGCGGCGGTCGGCACAGAGAGCGAGACGGTCGCCCTCATCGAGCGGCAGAGCCAGATCGCTCAAGTCCTGCAGTGCGCCGAAGTGGTCGGGATCTTGCAGACCGTGTTCGACTTCACCGCGCAATGGGCGCTGGACCGGCACTCCTTCGGCCGGCCGTTGGCGTCCTACCAAGCCCTCAAACACGGGTTCGCCGACATGAAATTGTGGGTTGAGGCGTGCCGCGCCACCACCACCGCGGCGGTCGCCGATATCGCCGCCGGCGCGCCCGACGCCAGCCTGTCAGCCAGCATCGCCAAGTCCTATACCGGTGAACTGGCGGGTCCCATCGTGCAGCGATGTATTCAGATGCACGGCGGCATCGGTGTCACGTGGGAACACGACCTACATCTCTACCTCAGGCGAGTCACCCTGTACCGCGCCATGTTCGGGACTCCGGAGGAACACAACGTGCGGGTATATCAGGCGGTGGCCCGATGACCGAATCCGTCGCTGAATTCGTCGCTCGCGCGCGCGCATGGTTGGCCGACAATATGCCCGGCATCGACCCGGACGCCCCGCCGGCCGCGCCGCGCGACGACGAACGCTCCTGGCAGCGCGCCCGCGAACTGCAAAAGCGTCTGTACGAGGGCGGGTTCGCAGGTATCTGTTTTCCCCGCGAATATGGGGGACTGGGGCTGGACTACGAGTATCAGCGGGCCTTCGACGTCGAGACGATCAACTACGAAATGCCGTTGATCCTCAACACCCCGACCTTCACCATCTGCTGTGCCACGCTGCTGGACACCGGCAGCGAAGAACAGAAAAGGCAACACATCGCCGCAGCGTTGCGCGGTGACGAAGTGCTGGTGCAGCTCTTGAGCGAACCCAGCGGAGGGTCGGATTTAGCGGGCGTCATCAGCCGCGCCGAACGTCGCGGCGATCGCTGGGTGATCAACGGCGCCAAGACATGGAGCACCAGTGCGTTCGCCGCCGACTATGGTCTGTGCCTGGCTCGCACCGATTGGGAGGTGCCCAAACACGACGGGCTGACGATGTTCCTGGTGCCCATCAACCATCCCGGGATCACGTTGCGCCGTATCAGACAAGTCAACGGTTCCAGCGAGTTCTGCGAGGAATTCCTCGACGAGGTGGACGTCGGTGACGACGCCGTGGTCGGTGAGGTGAACAACGGGTGGGCGGTGGCCTCGCGGCAGCTGTATCACGAACGGCGCGCGGTCGGTCAAGGGTCGGAGTTCGCCAGCGGTTCTGGCAGCGAGGGCGGCCACACCATCCCCGTCGACTACGCCGATCTTGCGCTAAAGACCGGTCAGGCGGATAGCGCCCGAGTCAAAGAGATGGCGGGCCGGGCGCTGGTGCACCGTGCGGTCGCCGAGCAGTTGATCGACCACGTGTCGCGCAGCGTTCGCGACGGCGCACTGCCACCGGCCGCCGGAACGCTCATCCGGCTGTTTCACGCCGAGACCGTGATGCTCGAGGTCGACACCGCTCTGGCCATCGCCGGACCGGCCGGCGTCGTGGGTGACTACGGCGAGGGCTTGCAGACCGGCTTCCGCTATCTGTCTCGACAGTCGGTGGCGATCGGCGGCGGCACAACGGAGATGGCCCGCAACGTAATTGGCGAGCGGGTATTGAACTTCCCCAGGGAATACGCCGCCGATCGCGGGGTGCCGTTCAACCAGGTGCGGCACGGCCAGAGACGTTAGTCGTCAGTCCTGGACGAGAATGTCCTGCGCGTCGCCGCCGACCACCGGTATCTGTACCAGCGATAAGACGTGGTGGGCGGCGCTGCCCGGCGGTGCGATCAGGATGCATTCGCCGCCCTGTTTGCGTGCTCGCTCCCGAGCGGCGGCCAATGCGCTGACCCCTGCCGAGCCGAGGTGCGTGACTGCGCTGAGGTCAACAGTCAAAGATGCTATGCCGGAGCGGCTTTCGACGGCGATCTGACGATCCAAGGTGGAGGCGGTGTTGGAATCGACCTCACCACGCACGACGATGTGACCGGGTTCGGTGATCAGAGAGACGAATTGGTTGTCCACCGTTCGCGGATGAATGGTCCGGCTTACCGCTGCGTCGGTGATGAATCGAGCCGGTCGGGAAAGCCGATGCGTGAGGGTGGCGGTTGTCCCGCCGGCGTCGGGGCTGACGTGCGATTCGGTGACCAGGGCTTCGGCCATCGCCAGCCCACGCCCGCGCCCGCGCTCACCTTCTCGATGGTCCTTCCACTGCCCGCGGTCAGTGACCGACGCCCGCAGTTTGCCCTCCCCGGTCAGCGTCGCCTCGACCACGATGCCGTCGGGCACCTCGGTGCGATAACCGTGTTCGACGGCGTTCTCGACGAATTCGGAGATGGCATGAACGATGTCGGAGATGTCTTCATCGTCGGCACCGATCTCGGCCAGCCAGCCGCGGAATTGAGCGCGGACCGTGCGGGCGGCATGAACAGTCGCGTCCACCGTAATGTTCAAAGCCGGTGTCGGTGTGCGTCGCTGCGCGGCGAGCAGCGTGACGTCATCGTTGTATCCGGTGGCCCGCAACAACAATTCGAGCGTCTCCGAACAGAGCCGGTCGATCGGCCGGGCCGGTGCATCGATGACGAATCCGCCGGTGCCCGCAGCGATATTCGCGGTGAGATCAGCGAATTCGGCGGTGCTGGCTCCCAGTGGTCGGCCCGGGCGTTCGATCAGGCCATCGCTGTAGAGCAATACTGCGTCGCCGATGTTCAGCATCTCCAGACCCACCGGAAAACCGGTTCCGCTTCCCAGGGGGCCAGCCCCGGAAGGCGCTACATATCGCGAGCCCGCATCGGCGGTTACCAGCAACGGCGGCGGATGCCCTGCGGTGCAGTACTGGAACTCGCCCGTCGCCAGCTCGAGGGAACCGACACAGATGGTGGCCGACTTGGATCCAGGCACCTGTTCGTGGAAGCGATCCACTGCCTCAAGCGCTTCGCCGATGGTATGACCGGCCGAGATGTGCATCCGAAGAGCAGTGCGCAGCTGGGACATCACCGCGGCGGCTTCCACCCCGTGACCGACCACGTCACCGACGATGAGCACCAAGCGTTCCCCGAGTGCCAGCGCGTCGAACCAATCACCGCCTGCGGCGGTGTCTTCAGCTGCGACAAGGTATTGGGCGGCGATGTCGGCTCCTGGCACGACGGGGACCGATGACGCCAACAGTGCCTGCTGCATGACGGTGGCCGAGTCCCGAACGTTGCGGTAGCGCTCGGAGAGCTCTTTCACCCGGGCTTCGGCGGTCAAACGGGCTTGTACCCGAGTAGTCACGTCATCGAAGATGAGCTGTACACCTTCGATCGACCCGTCGGCGCGGCGGCGGGGGGTGACCAAGAAGTCGAAATAGCGCTCCTGCATGCCGGTGCCGTCATAGTCGGCCTGGATCCGCCACTCGTTTCCCGATTGGGGTTCGCCAGTGTTGTACACCCGGTCGAACATGTCGTATATCTGTTGGCTTTCCAGTTCGGGATAGACCTCCCGGGCGGGTTGTCCGACGTTCTTGAACGTCGCGCTGAAAGCCCGATACGCGGCGTTGGCCGCGATGAAGTGGTGATCGGGTCCCTCCAAGCCGACGACCATGGCAGGGATGTTCTCGAAGATGCGCCGCACGTCTTCGGCCGCACCCACCTCGCTGTCCCAGTCCATCTCGGCCGCCATCTGGCCGCACCTCCTGCGGACCGATGAACAATCTGGCCGGGTGCGCCAACGCGCACGCAACGACGGCCAGATAGTCAACGCGCAGTATTAGCGTGCCCCACGGGACTGCGTTTAGAAAAGAGCGCGTCTTACCCGGGTGCGAGTTAAGCCGCTGAGAGCGCCGACTCGGTGGTGGAATGAACGGGCAGGATGTCGTCGAGCGCACATGCTTCGATGATCCGGGTGACGCCGGGGTTCCGGCTGACCAGTCGCAACTGGATGCCGCGCTGCTGGCACCGTTCGGCCTCGTCGGCCAGGGCGGCCAGCGCGCAGCACCCCATGAAGTCGACACCATTGACGTCAATGACCAAGGGTCCGGGCGCACTCGCGACCGCGGCGGTCTCGGTAAGCAGGCTCTGCCAAATGATTTCGTTAGCAGCGTCGATCTCGCCGTCCGCGCGAATGACCACTGCCGACCCGCTGCGTTCGGTCCTTGCCCGCAGGGCGCCGCGAGGTTCGTCGAGTTCCGATGTGAGCTGGCTGCTCAACGAGAGCGAGGCGGCAAAGGCTTCTGCTGGACCAAGGTTCATGGTGCAACCCCCAACTGACTGCGGTGGAGATCCATGGATGGTTGATCTCAGCGCGCCGGTAGACAAATCGTCGCCCTCTGTATAGCAGATCAAGGTCGGCAATTATGGGAAATCTACAAATCGGCGCGACGTTTCCAAGAGCCGCGAATCAGTCTCTGATGCGGGTGAAGACCTGGTCGTAGGGGCCGCCCTTGCACACGCTGCCCGAAGCGTCCTCCATCCCGTGGCCAGACAGTGACGTTATGGGATCCTGCGCGGGTTTGGGTAGGGGGAACACGCCGGTCATGCGAACGTGGCTGGTTCCACCGGCTGGACACGGGACGTCTTCTTCGGAATTTTCGGTCCATGCGCCGTTGGAGAATATGAACAATTGATGGTCGGTGAAATCGGTGAGGACGAAACGGCTTAAGCAGCGGTCGCCGGCCCGCAGGCAGAACGTGTCCACGCTGAAGTCTTGGTCGCCGAGCTTTGGCTGGCCGGCCGCCGTGGTGACTCTTGATCGATAGAACCCTCGTAGGGCCAGGGCCGGGGAAGCGACCCGAGCCGGCAGGCTGGCCGGGTCAGGAACGCTCGCAATGTCAGCGTCACCGGTGCGGGTGAACGTCACACTGCGTTTGCTGTAGCACTCGACGGAATCATAGATCCACTCGCCGGCCAGGCTGCCGTCGGGGCGAGGAAGCAAGTAAACCCAATGCCATTCCTCGATTTCGCGGCCGTTGCATTTCTCGGTGTCCAAAGCGACCGCGATCCAGCGACCGCTGATGTCGTCGAAGATCAAATTGGTTGAGTGAGCATAAGTCCCGGTACTTCGTGCCGCGGAAGCCACACACCCTCTCGGGCCGCACATCGACCGCAGCTTCCACGTCTCTTTTCCGGCCGGCTCGGTGCCAGGTTGCTGCCTGCCCGAGATGTCGATGCTGGGCCCGAAGGCGGCGGTATAGGTGCCGGTGATGGGACCGGTGTTTGCCAGCGTGGCGGCCGTACGGTTGGTCGGTTCGGTCTTGTTCAACGCGAACGCCGCGACCAGACCGGCCACCAAGATCACCGCTGCGATGCTGCTGGCCAGAATGACGCGGCGGCGCTTGGGATTTCGACCCGTTGCCGTATGTGGTGGAGGGCCAGCGGCAGGCGGTTGAGCCGGGCCGCGCGGTACGGGAGGTGATGGGTCCGGACCGGTCGGCGGGCCGTCCGAGTCGGTTCAGGCAGATACCGGCTTCTTCGACGCGGGTGCCTCGACTTTCATGAGCTTCATCAGGTTGCCGCCCATGATCTTTGCGACGTCCTCCTGCTCGAAGTCGGAGAGCTCGTCGACGAAGGAGATCGGGTCCTTTAGGCCCTCGGGGTGCGGCCAGTCGGAGCCGAAGACGACGCGATCGGTGCCGACCATCTTGACGATGTCGGTGAATTGGTCTTCCCAGAATGGGCTGACGTAGATGCACCGTTTGAACGTCTCGATGGGGTCTTCGCTGAACGCCTGCGGCATCTTCTTATAGACGCCCTTGAGTCCCTTGAACAGATGCGGCACCCAGTCGGCGCCGTTCTCGATCGACAGGATCCGCAGATCGGGGTTGCGCGACAGTGCCCCGTGGCAGATCAACGCGCCGAAGGCGTCTTCGATGGGCCGGTGGCCCATCGCCAGGCTGCGGAACGCCGTCGGCTTGAACGGGAGAAATTCGTCACCGGGTTCCCACACGTTGATCAGCTCGGAGTAGCCGCTGTCGGAGGCGTGCATCGACACCGGTATTTCGGCGCGAACGCAGGCCTGCCAGAACGGATCGAATTCCTCGAGACCGAACGACCTGCTGCCGCGGTAACCGGGTACTGGGGCCGGGCGCACCAGCACCGTGCGGGCGCCGCGCTCCAGGCACCATTCGAGTTCTTCGAGAGCGCGCTCGACGATCGGCAAGGTGATCACCGGCGTGGCGAAGATGCGCCCTTCGTAGTTGAACGACCATTGCTCATGCATCCACTCGTTGAGCGCGTGGATGACGTCATGCGTCATCTCCGGGTCGTCTTTCATGCGCTCCTCGACCAGGCTGGCCAGCGTGGGGAACATCAACGCGTAGTCGATGCCGAGTTCGTCCATCACCTCGAGGCGGGCGGCCGGTTCACGGAAGGCGGGGATGGCTTTCATCGGCTCGCCCAATATTTCGCGGTAGCTTTTACCCTGCGAACCGTGGCGGAAGTAGTCCTCTTGAGCACCGGGGCGGGCCACCACTTCGAACGTCGGGTTGGGGATGTATTCGCTGATGTGGCCGCGCACGACGATCTTGGTGCGACCGCGCACCTGTACGTAGTCGATCACGTTCTTGCGCTTGTCCGGCAGGAACTTGGTCAGCGCTTCCTGCGGTTCGTACATGTGGTTGTCGGCGTCAAATACGGGAAACGGAAGCTCGCGAGACGGCATGGCGATCTCCTTGCAAAGTCTGGATTCTCGATAGGCGGTAATGACATTACCACTTCGCGGGAGGCGGGTGTACTGCCCGACCGGTCACGCCTTGGGCCAGTCGGGAAGTTGCGGAGTGGGCCCGTTGATCACCGCGAAGTTCACCGTGGCAGTTGCGAGCAACTCCTTGTCCGCGTCACCGTAGATGTCGACTTGCATGACCATCGCGCGTCGACCGGAACGCAGCATCCGGGGCACCGCGAACGCCGAACCCTGCCGAATTGGCCGCAGGTAGCGAACGAAGAGGTCGGCCGTCGTCATGGTGGTGCCCGGCTGCAGGTGCTCGAGCCCGAACTGCCCACCCGCCACATCGACGAGCGTGGCGATCAGGCCACCTTGCAAGGCGCCGGAAGTGTTGACCACTTGCGGACTGACCGGCAGTGTCATCGCGAACTCGCCGTCGCGGGTGCCCGGGCGCAAGCCGATCTGCGCGAACAGTTCGGCCAGCGAAGGCGCGTCGATCACTTCGTCGCTGTCTTGGATGCCGAGGGCCCGGCTGCAGAAGTCGTACAGTTGTCCGGCGTCGATCGGTGTGCCGTTCAATTCGCTTCCGAGCCAATGCAATCGCTGTGCCCCGACGATGGTTTGCATGACAATCGCGGCGGCCGCACCGACATCGAGCCCCGGCCGGAAGACTCCTTCGGTGATGCCCTGTCCCACGATGTCGCGAATCAACTGGTGCAGGGGTGAGAGCACCCTGGCGTACTCGCGCGGCCGGGTCTCGGCGAGATGTTGGTTGTAGAGGCTCAAGGCCCGATTGAGGCTGTCCTGGGTACTGGATTCGGGCTGTTGACTGACGCGGTCGATGACGAGTTTGAGGGCGGCAGTGCTGTCGAGCCCGTGCGTCTCGGCCCGCCACATCTGAGCCGAATGCGCGATGGTCCGGTCGAAAAGCGCCAGCAGCAGCTCGTCCTTGCTGGTGAAATGCTGATAGAATGCGCGCAGCGACGTCTTGGAGCGCGCGACGACTTCCTGCACCGTGAAATCAGTGCGCCCGGTCTCGCCAAGGATCTCCACCGCCGTCTTGATGAAACGGTCAGCACGGGTGATTTCTGGTTCGTCGCTCGAGACGGCCATCGCGGTTTCTCCTCTTCTGGTGCGCCGCGACAGCGCCCCGAGAACGAGATTACCGCCGTCCGTGTTCCCGCCGCCTAGCCATGCTGGAAGCCTGTTCCGGCGCGGTCGAGCGGATCCGGTGCCAGTCCGAGAAACGTGGCTCGCAGCCGGTCCCACAGCTCCAGCTGCTCCCACGCGGGCTGCTCGCGCAGTTGCTGCACATTGGTCAGGAACGGGTTGGGCAGCAAGATGGTCATCATCTGTTCGCCGCGGCCGTTGTGTAGCCGTGCACCCCAGGAAGTCGGATGACCGTCTCCACCGAACCGGCGGTACAGCTCGGCGCTAGCGCACCTGCGGATCCGGCCGAGAACGGGTCCGCTTTCCCGATGCTCGCCGATGCACAGGTGGAAATGCCAGCGGCCGAAGTCTACGGTGGCGTATCCGTCGTAGGTGGAGATGCGCTTCGGCGGGTTGGGCGCCGCGACCTCCCAGGCGGCGCCCTCGATGAGGACGCCGAACCAAATTTCATCCCAGTATTCGGCGAAGCACATATGGATCAGGTCGAGCAAGCTGCGTTCGTCGACGGGTAGCGGCCAACGATGTTCTTGCCCACCGTCTTCGGTCGCGATCAGGTCAGGGCTGGGGTCGGTCATGCTGCGAGCCTATGTCGTTTGACTGAGGACTCTGTGCGTTCGATCTTGGCGCCGATATGCGCGGCGGGCATACGCCAGGCCGGCGGTTCGATAGGGTCAATTCGGTGAGATCCGAAGCCGCCGGTGATCGTCACTTGATCGAAGAGGCTGTGACCGCACTGCTCGCCGAGGTGCCATCGAATTGGCAGCGGCTGCATGTGGAGTTCGAGCCGGGGGTATCGAGAGTCGCAGCTTCGGTAAAGGCAGCCGAGGGCGAATTGACGCCGTTATCGTCGCCGGCGGGTGTGGTGGAGGCGCTCGGCGAGTACCACCGCCGGGCGGTAACCAACGGGGCGCAGTGGTGTCGGCTGGTAATTGACTGCAACGCCGACGGAACACTGTCGGCACGCACCGAGCCTGCTTTCGCGCAGCCGCATCGCCGGTGGCCGCAGTTTGTGTTGGCGGCCGTCACGGTCGGCTGTTTGGCCGCTGCCGCAACGATATTCGCGGTGGATTGGCGGTGGTCGGACCCGCCGCGGCTCACCGCAGTGGCAGCTCCGGCTCCGGCGAAAGCGCAGAGTGCTTACGACGTGGTCGAGCAATGGTATCGGGCGGAGGACGCCGGTGACGCCGCGCGGATGCGAGAGCTAGCTTGCGCTCACCCCAGCCAGTCACTTATCGATTGGATCAACACGATTGCCTACTACGGGCAGGACCAGGGTTTGGTTTTTCCAGATGCGTTGACGCAGTACCGCGACGACGGCTCGACCATATGGTTGAAGGTGGCGGTGCGAATTCGCCCGATCGATGAACATATGAAGCAAGAAGTCGAACAAGCCCAGGGCCGAGGCGGGTTCTTCTTCGAGACCATGACGTTAGCCAACGAAGACGATCGTCTGAAGGTGTGTGATGGCCAACGCTGACGGTCGCGCTCGTCGTCGAATCTCGCTGCCACTGTCGGCTTTAGCGGCATGCCTTTCGATTGCGGCGTTGGTGGTGGCGGTGCTCGGCCGAGACCGCGGAGACGGACCGAGCTTTCGGCCCATGGCGGTCACCGACTCCATGACCGATGCGCAGGCGTACGAAGCCGCCAATACGACGGTGCGAGCATGGGTTCGCGAACGCAACGCCCGGCATTTGGCGAACCTCGAGGCACTGACGTGTCCGGACAACGTGGGCACGGTGACCGCCGAAGTGAACGCCGTCAAGAACCATGAGCCAGTCGGGAAGGACATGCACGTCGTCTCCACCGGCGCGTTCGACCGCCATGACTCGCTGTGGACTTTGAACACGCACTTTATCAATGACGTGGGTGTGCAGTTCGTACTGGGAGTGCGGCACGGTGAGTTGCTGGTCTGTCGGATCGCTGCGGCACCGGTGCCCTGACTAACGTGGTGAAAGTGCTAGCGCAGTTGGGTGGAAGGTGATGGCCTCCGGCTCGTCGTTGCCGCCGCACGGATTCCGATGGGTGGAGCACGATGACCAGTCGGAGGCGCCGCCGCGTCAGTCACGGCGACGTTGGTGGTGGGTCGCTGCGGCAGCGCTCGGCGTGATCGCCGTGGTCGCCGGAGGGATTGTCGCGGCGTTATGGGAGCGCTCCGACACAAC
This sequence comes from Mycobacterium sp. 1423905.2, assembly GCF_001673155.1. Taxonomy (GTDB): domain Bacteria; phylum Actinomycetota; class Actinomycetes; order Mycobacteriales; family Mycobacteriaceae; genus Mycobacterium. Next base: position 11,311 of record NZ_LZLE01000215.1, read on the forward strand.
CCGTCACGGCGCCTATGCGCCGTCCGCGCCGCCACCTATCGGCACTCCCAAAGACCTACTTGTGTCGATTCCGCTGAGTCGCCAGCCGGTTCCGGGCTGGCGACTGTCGGCCAAGGACATCGGATTGCCGCCAGGGGTCAAAGTCGGCAATCTGTTCGCGCGTGTCGGAAAGAAGGCCTACTTCGTCACCGTGGAAGGGTGTGACAGGAAGTGCCAAAAGCCGACCGGCTGGGTGTACGGGCTTGATGCGGACACCGGCGCAAAATTGTTCTCCCCGTTGGCCTTACCGGGGTTCTCCGGAACAGACGCAGACTGCCATAGCAACGGCCCGGCAGTGGCCATTTGCACCAGCCGAGTCTTTGGCGAAACCGACGATGCTCCACCGCCCGGCGCTTGGGTGATCGACTTGGACCGCGGTGTCGTGACCTACCACGGTCCGAATACCTTGAATCCCAACCTCAAAGACGTCGGCGGCATGCGACTCGAGGTGGTGGGTTATGAGTATGGGCCGGCCTATCTGGTGGCAGCAAAGCGGGGAGACGGGATTCATGGTATCGGGCCGCACGCCGAACTCACCTGGTTTCTTCCTGGCAGTGGCGAGCTTCGTGCCCCAGCGTTGTATGACCCGGACGTCCCATCGCTGACCCTGGCGGTGCAACCCTCAACGCCGTCCGACGACAGGCGCGGAGATCGGGTGTTTTCGGTCGTCGACGGAAGAGACCTGACACCCCATCCGCCGTCGGGCACCCGACTGGAAGAGGTGGAGATTTACAACGGCGGGTTCGCTTACCAATTCGACGCAGGCAAGGTGACCGGCACCCTGATGTACGACACCGCCGGCCACCAGGTCGGACGTCAAGAACCCGAACGCAGTTACCCGCGACCCAACGCCGCGATGTTGACCCTGGTCGTGGGAGACCACTTTCAAATCTATGACGCCGCAGGCAAACCCATCGCTACCATACCTTCACGAGGTCTGGTCGACGACTTCAAGACGATCGGCACCAAGCTCTACGTCAGGACCCAAGGCAGCGATTACGGCGTCGAGCAGGGATGGCAGCAATGGGACCTGCTCACCGCTCAACCTGGGTCCACATGCACGATGAACCTCGGCCCTAACTATGTCGGCTCCGATGGCATCGTCGTCATGACGATGGGGGGTGCGGGCGACCAGCCGAACGTCTCAGCCATTGACACGACAACCTGCCGAACGCTCTGGGAAATGCCGGGAAAGATCCGGATTCACAAAGTGAGCACCGGGCTAATCGAGATCGACCATGAACATGACGCCGTCATGTCGTTGCGCCCGTCGAATTGAAAGTCACTGCGCTGCTAAGCATCTCGCGAGTGGCGTAGCCGGGTGACATCCTCGGCGATTAGTTCATCAACCCGGTTATGCAGACCGGACAAGGTCATCGGTGTCAGGTAGTCGAAGCCCGGCGCATAGATGTAGTCGCCGTCATCCTTGATACAGACGTATCCAACGGTCTTCTTGCTGCGGTCAAATCCCCACTCCCGGGCCGGCTGCCAGCGGCTTTGGATCCGGGTGTAACGCACCACGTGTGACCGGGGTATCGACACGGATCCGGCGTTCCTTTCGCGGCGCAGCACCGCGAAATCGTCCGCGGCACTGGCACCATGCGGTGGGCGCACCAAATCAGGAATGATAATCCTTGAATGTGTCCCCGGATTGGTGAGTGCGATCGAACCGGCGATCGCCAGACCAAGGTCGTAGGCGGACACCGTGTACACCTCGACCACGTGATCCTTGGAATCCTGTACGGCTAGAAATCCCAACGGTCCGCGACGATGCGCCAGCAGGCGCCCCCTTGGGGCGCCGACCATGCTCACGACGCATTCCACTCGGATCTCGGCGTGCAGGTAGGAAGTAATCCACTGATCGAAGGCGGACAGATCACCGCGGGCGAGTCGTTCGGGGATGGCCGCCAGGTAATTCTCGTACTCCTGGTAGCTGTCGAAGGGTGACGGTTGCGACACCACGAACGGGTGGGGGATGAAGTCGCGGCCCAAGTTGTCGCTGATCGCCTGCACGTCGACGAGGTCAATTCGCCCGACTCGACTCAGCGCCGCTCGTTTCATAACGCGATGTCGTCTAGTCAGCTTGAACGGTTCGGTGGGTGGCCTTCCCTGAGTTCATCGCCGACCACCGGGACGACGCCCTCGGTTTCACCAATGACCTCTTGGCCATGCTTGGTGTTGCGCAACGCCTTGCCTGCTTTGTGTTCTTTGTCTGCGCCTTGGGCACCCCGCTGCCCGGCCACCGGCGCGCCGGCGCCCGAGCCTCCTGAGCCGGTTGAGACACCCGAACGCGACACCGGGGCAGCGGTGACCGCTTTGCTCGGCTGCATTGCGGGAGCGGACGGCTTGCTGACGACGGGCGACCGTGCACCGGTACCGCCCGCGCCGCCACCTCGCGCTCCCGACCCCGACGGACTGCTTGCCCCCTTGAGGCCCTGGGGTCCCAAACCCAGCACCCCTTCAGGAATACCGCCCGCTCCGTTCTGTCCCCCCTTCGGAAGCTGCCCCAACGCTTGGTTCGCCGCGTTTCCGGCCTGGCCCGCCGCATTCTGAGCCTGCTGGCCGGCCTTGTTGGCCGCATCTCCGGCGCCCTTTGCGGCATCGCCGAGACCTTGCAGCGCGTTGGCCGGCGACGTAGGCGTAGCAGGTTGAGCCGCAGCGGGATTCATGGCGCCCAGGGCAAGGGGAGATGGCATATCGGGTGCCCCTAAGCCGCCCGGCTTCGGTCCTCCTGGGGGAGCGCCACCACCGGCCGATGGCGACCCAGACCGTCCGGGACCCCCGGCTATTTGCGGCGGGCCTGCGGACATGTCGGGATGCCGTTGGCTGATCCACTCGATGGGCGGGTTGTAGAAGGTATGGATTGTCCGCTGGGCCTCACGGTCATAAGTCGCGGCCAGTAGGTCTTTACGAGCTTCGTCCTCCGTTGTGCCCATATAAGCGGCCCTGGCCTTGGCGTCATTATCCAACTGTGCCTTGGTCGAGACGAACCAGTCCTTCGTTTCTTTTATGTCGCGCGAGAATGTATCGACAAGGGGATCCATCCGCTCGGCCGCGTCCGCCAGCGACCCGAGATAGTTCAGCGATTCTTGTGCTTTCCGGAACATTGCCGAGGCGGTGGCCCCAGACAAGTCTCTTTGAGCCGCAAGAATCGCGTTTCTGAAAGCGTCATGTGCGGCGCGCAAAGCGGCGTTTATATTCTTCCAGTGAGTGTGGTGTTCGACCGCGACATCGTCCCCAGCGTCCTTTATCCCGTTATAGCCTTCGAAGAAGGTGTTGATGTGCTCAAGCGGTGCGGCCTTGGTGGTTTGCCCTGCTAGTCGCGTGCTCTCGAGGTTACTCAGATCGTGGAAGAGATTGGTGCCGATGTACGAGTTGATGAGGTGGGGAAGCTCATGGTTATCCGGACCGAGGTCGCCGAAATATTGATCATCGTGCACCGTCCACTCTAGGTTGGGCGGATCATTCGACATGCTTCACCGCTGCATCGAAGGTCGGGAGACCCGTACTATCGGTCGGCATTTTGTATGGCGTTATAGGCTGCACCGGAAAACTCGTGAAGAGCCGTAGCGAAGGCGGCGTACTCGGCGAGTCTTTGTCTTATCGCGTCAGCGGATTCATTCAGATTGCGGGCCGTTACTCGTGCAGATTGGAAATTGCCGACAACGCCCTCGTTGATTCGCAGATTGCTCGCTGCGGCCACTTGCATGTTTACCGCGTCCACTAATTGTCCCGCAGCGGCGAACCAGCGGTTCAAGGCCCCCCGGTCGACTTTCAGAACGTCTTCGGGTACGTCTCGGCCCCACCGTTGCAATTGCTGCGTCGAATCGTTCAACGACCCCAACGACGGCGGTTCATCGACAGACATCGCACTTCCCTCCCGTTCATGCCGTCGGCTTCTGGGCCCCTCCGTGTGAGCCAACGGTACGTTCCTGCCAGGATAAAGCAGCTCACCAGCACTAAAACGCGGGAATTTCCGACGAAGTTGCACCCGGCCTACCGGCGTCGCCGGTACCACGCGGTGAGGCCGAGGATGGCCGCGTACCAGGCCGCGAACCCCAGCACCAAGGCGATCAGCGGGTAATAGAACGTGACGCCGGAGGTCAGCCATGCCATGGCCAAGGCCAACACGTAGACTCCGGCGAGCACGATCGGCGGGATGGCGAGTGCGGTAACGCGTATGACGGACGACGATCGCTGAGGTGGCGGTTGACTCTGGGTTTCGTCGGCCACTGAGACCCCCGCCATGTACAGCCCCCACGGAATCAGGAAGACGAAGACGGCTCCGCTGACGATGAACCCACCGATGGTGAGCGCGCTGTCGAGTGCGGGGCTCATGGGGTCAAGCCGGCCACGCGAAGTTGGTTGAGCGCCGTGCCGAGGTCTGGGTCAGCGAAGTGGCTGAGTGTTGCGGCGAGGTCCTCACCCGTTGCGGTGTGCTGTTCGGCCGCCAGAAGCAGTCGCTCGCAAGCTTGTTCGAGCCCAGGGCCCACGACAGCAGTCATAGCATCGACGGTTTCCTCGAGTGTCCAGATCACCGGTAAAGCTTCATCGAGCTCGTCGAAGGTGTCGGTTGCGCCGCGCCACCAACGGCCGTCGCTCCACCAGTAGCAGAAGCTGAGTAGGCCGTTGCGGTACCGGCTGTTGAGCACTGTGTCGTTCACCCACTCCGGCGCACCGCAATACAGATCAGGTAGGGGTTGGCCGTCTTGGTACGCGGCGGCCAACAGGGCGGAGTTCCATTGGCCGCCCGAGAGTACCGCGCGGTCGTGGGACAAGATGTACAGGCTTGACCCGCTACGTGCGTCGGATTCGAACCACGCCAGCCCAGGAGAAATGCGCGGACCCCATTCCGATCGCGCTCCGGTGTAGACGGCGGCCAAGACCGCCCAGCGCGCCCAAGTGTCGGGTAGCGGCTCGATGTCGTCGGTGGCAGTGGGCCGACGGCCGGCGGCGTAGTCGGTTGTGACTGCTGCGGATGCCTGCGCCGGCGTGCGGCCTTGAGCGGCGGGTCCGGCCAGGTAACCCGCCAACCAGATCGGTAGCCGCGGCCGGGGGTAGGCGGCGATGTCGTCGCGGTAGTGCTCCGCTGGTTGCAGCTGGTCGGCGGGAAACGGCTGATCGCCATAGTCGTAGTCGGCACGCAGGTGGCCTTGATCGGTGACAGTCAGCATCAGCCGCCACCACGGTCCGGCCGACATCTGAGCGCTCTTTTCCCGTTGCGCGCGAACCAGTTCCACAATCGATTCGGGCACGGTGATCGGCTGCCAGCCGGCATCAGTGGCGAAGGCGCACTGCGCGCTTCCGGCCCGCACCGTAAGCGCGAAGACCGCTTCGAACTGATGCCAACCCGGCGGGCCCAGCTTCGCCAGTTCCTGGGCGATCCGGTCGAGCATTGCCGAAGCTTGCTCCGCGATCTGTTCATCGCGGCCCACTGACTGCGGATCGGGTCGGACGGGATCGTCGAGCAGCGTGAAGTCGGCGGCAGCGGGCTGATCCCCGGTTGCGGCCTTGGCGAACGCGTCGGCGAATTCCGCCATGAACACGCTGGAACCCGGCAACGCTGCAGGGTGATTCATGGCGTGCTCACGCGCAGCGAACCGCTGGCGCGCGAGTTGTGGCGGCGTGGACGATGATGTCTGCTCGATGCGCCCGCTGTCACCAACCAGGAACACCGCTCGGCCCACCGGCATGTCCAAGAACGCCGTCGGATCACTGCTGTCGACCTGCGCCGGCGCGTATACGGACCAGCCCGCCTCGAAGCGTTCCGCGATCAATCCCGTTACCGGGTAATCGATTCCCGTTCGCCGAACGTAATCGCTCACTGCGGCGACGGCGTCAGCGGCGGTGATGTTCACGCGAATGCCCCGACATCTTTTGTTGCACCGCACAACTCAGATGGCGCATTAGGTGAGGCCATCGCGCACCATGAGTTCCAGGTCGGCTAATGGTTTGGCCATGAGGTGACTGAAGATTACTGAATACGGTTCGGCGAGAATGGCGCTTCCTGCAGACGATTTGACCTCTGTCTTGAATTCGCTATCGGTGGATGCCAATGTGACGTCGGTGCTGTACCCACGCTTATAGAGGTGCGGGCCCAATGGTCGCAGGCCGCGAACAGTGCGTGCGGTCGTGGACCATCTCCAGATCAGAAACTTCTCGGCAAGCTCGTAGGTGGAGAACTGCGCTGTGCGGAAATACTTTTTCCCGCGGTCATCGACTTCGTCGAGCACCCACCAGTTGCCGTCCTGTCGTAGATCGAAAGCTTCCTCGGGTGAGCTGAAGAGGACATGTTCGTCGTCGCCGTCGACAGATACGGACGCGTCGGGGATTCCGGCGGCGCCCGTCCATTCCCGCCACGCGGATGACAACCTGGTGAAGTCGGTCATTGTGTTCCTCCCGGCTTGAGGAAACCACAGTCGATCAAGACCTGGACTGACGGCCTTTGTCCGTCGGGTGCAATGATCCGGTATTGCGTACCGCCGCCCGGTTGATGGAACCATGGAGCCGCACGCGACTGCTCTATCTGGTAGCCCGGCGGAAGTGCGTCCGGGTCATCCACCACGTATCGGAAATAGGGCTTCGTCGCACTGTCCGGGGGGAGGGCGCGTTCGGAGAACAGGACGCCTTCCGGCGAGAGGTAAGCGCCACCGGGCCAGCCGAACCGGTCGAGGGCAGTCCCGGGAGCCAGCTGCGCATTGGGTACCACAGTGCCGGGTATCGCATAAGGCTTCGAAGGCCAGGTGTCATCGGGGTAGACGAGACCGCCATCACTATCGGTGAATTCCAGTCCTGGAGCGGTGGCTTGGTAGCCCTCGAACAACGGTGAATCCGGCGGCAGGGGGTGGGCTAGGAGGCCGGGCGTCGACTGCTCAGAATGGTCACCTCCTGTCACGATTCCGACATCTTCTGCGGCGCGCAACTGCCCGGTGCGCCCATCGAGTGGTTCGAGCGGATGCCCGTGCCGGTCCAGGTAGCCCACCGCTGTCCGGTCGACAGCGCCCTCGCCCCAGTACGGCGGCCACCCCGACCGTTCGAACCGTTCACCGACCCGCTCGTAGAGGTGCACCGACCCGCGTTCGTTGACCGCGACGTAGGCGTGGCCGCCTTGTTGATCCGCCCCGATCCACCGCGACGCGAGAATGGCGGCCGCTCCGTCCCCGTGGCGCAACAAGGTGTCGTGTATTTCGGTGTAACCGGCGAACCGCGCCGTAGACCCCCACGCCTCGAACAAGTTTCGGGCCGGGACGCCGCTCGGACCCGGGTCGGACGCCAAATGCACATCACGGTTGTAGTACTGGGCCAAGAATTCCGTGGCGTCGTGGGCGCACCGCCCATCGTGGTCACCTACGTGTGCGTCGCCTTGATCGGAGTGCCAACGAACATCCCATATTCGACGTTCGACCGAATACGTCTCCCGGTTGGCATCGTCGAGCTGCAGCGGACGGCCCTGGGCCGGTTCATCGGTGCGCCATCCCGGCTTCCACCATGCCCGTTCGGACCGGTGTGCTTCGGTGTGTACCTCGTCGAACCGATCGGCGGCGATACGGCCGAAGTTGGCCAACGATTCGGTGCGTACGCCGAGCTCGCGATCGACGAAGTGGTAGTAGGCGGTGTGCGTGCTGACCGTGCCGAGTCGGTCCATGTGACGGGGAAATTCGGCGGTGACCCGATGTGCCCCGAAAGATTCCATGGCAGGATCGACGCCGAGGCCGCGGCCGAACAGCCTTCCCAGGGAGCCCGGCGTGCGCCCGCCGAGCGCAGTGACGAAGTCCCGAGACGACGAGGCGACGAAAACCCTTTCACCGACGCCGAAGTCACCGGCGTGGTGTTGCGGGCCGGCACCGGGTGACCCCGCCAGGGTGATGCTGCGCACGTGGGTGGCGAGTTGACCATTGCGGCCCGCGTAGCTGGTGGTGGTGGACCCGTAAGAATGGCCGAATATGTGGTTGTTGCTGAAGTGTTCACTCGCACCTGCATGGGGCGCCGCGTTGAACGCCAACACGTCGCTGTGCAGTATGGCGCCGCCTTGCCGCGCCAAGCCGTGAAACATCACCCGCAATGTCCCTCTGCCACTGGGTGCGTCGTAGCCGATCCACGCGATCGACGCGGCCCGGAGATTCGGGTTCTGCATCCGAATCGACGCCAAGTGGTTCAGCGCGTTGTCCAGGTTTCCCTTGAGGCTGTCCATCGTCGTCGTCAGCCCGGGTACGTGCCAAGACACCGAGTCGGCGCTGAAGGGGTCATCGCCAACGCTGACCACGATGCGCCCTTCGCCGCGGAAAGCGAGCGGGTCGAACGCCAGGATGTGCATCTCACCGCCGAGGCGGGCGGCCTCCATCTTGGCGTTGTCAACTGCCGCAAGTACATCGGTGTATCGCCTGAGCTCCTTGCGCTCGTGTCGGCTGAGATGTTCACCCGCTTCATGACGGGACTGCAGCTCGTCGTGTAACCGGGTGATCTCCTGCGCGTTCGCTTCCGTGCGCGCCGATGCCGGGAGGCCCTCGGCGTTGCCGATTTCGCTGGGGTAGGAGTCGATCAACGCCCGTTGCTGATCGGCGCTGAGTTCCCGCCACCATGCGGCGTTGTCGCGGGCGCGCTGTTCCCCGAAGGTGCTGTCGGCAAGATGATGTCGCAGCTCGTCGGGACGCACCGGCGGGACGCGGCGCCACAAGGCTTCATTGGCGATCCCTCGCGCCTGGTCGCTGTCGGCGTGGGACGCGGCCTCACGCCAGCGTTCAGCAGGGTCGACGTTGAGCCCATGTGGCCGACTATGGTCTAAAACTCCGTGGTGGTCTCCTGCGGCCACGCGCCCTGGTTCTGCTGAGCCAGCTGCACCGCGTGGGCCCTCGCCACGCTCGACAGCGTGTCCGGCGGGTCGTTCAACAAGGTCCGCTTGTCTATGGTCACCGGGTGGTCCTGAGCGGGTTCCGGCGGGTTGTTCAGTGAGACCGCGGTCATCCGATACATGATGCTCTGCGGGTCTTCTCGAATGCGCTGCATCGTGATTCTCCATTGGTGCGGCCATATCTGGCGTGCCGGCGGTGGCCGGCCGGTCCGTTTCGCCTCGAGGTAGTCCTCCGCCACCATCTCGGTCGACCAGCTCGGGAACTCCATCACGACTCCGGTCTGTGAATCGATCACCAGCTTCGTCGAACCGACCGCCTCGCTGCCCACGGCTTCCTCCGGTGTCAGGATCGGCGAACAGATCCAGCCCATCTCGAATGGCAGGACTTCGTAGGCGGTGTTCGGGTCGATCTCCGCCAGGTACGCCAGCGCTTGGTCCGGGGTGTCCAGTTGCGTCATGGGTGCCTCCTTGCGGTGGGGTTACCGGCCCGAAGTGGTCGGAAGCGATAGTCGTGAAGTGCAGATACGCGGACCTGTCCACCAACCGCAGGGGCGGGCGATCCGACGTTGCGCTGCGCTGCGGATCCCACCACACCGGGCCGGAGGCATCTCGGGGGTAGACGACGACAGTCGCGTGGGCGCCATCGAGTTCTGGTGTCCCGTCTGGCTTGAACAAGGGTTTGCCTGTGCTGTCGAACTTCTGCCAACCATTTACCACCAGCGCCGACGACCCGGGACCCATTCGCGTGATGAGTCGGTGCAGAGCTTCGAACTGTTCGGCTATCGGAATCCCCTGGTATCGATGCAGCCCGTCGCCCAGCCAAGCCTTCGCCCGAGCCAGTCCACTGGCCTCACCGAGACGGTTGATTTCGTATCGTGGCGCCGAGACGGTCGGGTGGCCGTGGAACGACGCCAACGCCGCTAGCGCGTTATCCAGGCAATTGTTAGAGCGCCCGGCGACACTGGGGCCGCCATCGTTGATGAGCTGACCATACCCATGGGTGCGGGGGTCTGCCCACACCGCGTAGCTGCCGTCGGGCTGCATGAGCGACACACGAACGGCCGTTTGGTGCGTCGGGTCTTCTACTGGCGCAAGCTCTTTCGGTCCGTAGACGCGGTGATTCGCCGGGTTGTCGAAGCCGGTGGGATCGATCGGGGTAGGGCCCGGTGGCGACGGTATATCGCCGCCGTCATGATGTTCGTCGGCACTCGGCCGCCGGAGGTTCGCGTCGTGCGGCGGGGTGTGCCGGTCCGAAGCGCCGGCACGGCCGATTTCCTGGTTCGTCGGGCGCGCGCCGTGATTAGCGTCAGGTGACATGTGAGTGACAACCGGTGACACGAGCCCTGGGTCAGGCGAGCCGGAAGCCTCCGCAGGCGCGGGCGAATCGCGCTCGCTGCCGGAGTGTTCGGTGCGGTTCGGGACGGCGTCGGTTCGCCTGGTCCGATCTTGCGCAATGGGTGACTCGTCGCGCCTGGCCGGCTGTTGCCCGTCACGCGCTGGCGGATTATCCCGCGGTGGCGGCTGGCCGTCCCGCGGCGCCTGCGCATCGCGTACGGTCTGCGGATCACGCAAAACCGTTGATTCTCTGGCCGATTGAGGGTCACGTGGTGATACGCCTTCTCGGGCTGGGCTTCCCGCGTCGCGCGCCGTGTGTGTGACAGGGTCGTTCGACGCGCGCATGGTGTCCAGGACGTCCTTGACACCGGCACCGGTCGGCGCGAAAGAATCTGCGATTCGCGCCGCTGGGGCACCCGCGGGTTGCCCGGGTGGGGCGGCGGCAGACTCCGCGACACCGGCCCGCGCGGCCGGCGCTTGCGGACTACTCGCGGCGACCGAACCATGACCCGTGGGTGTAGCAGGCGCGTGTCCTGCCGGAGCGGCAGTCGCGCCCCCCGAGGGTGATCCGGTAGCAGGTGCTTCGAGAACATGGGCATGGGCGCCCGCCGGCGCAGCGGTATGCGGGGCGACACCGGCATCGGTGCCGATGAGTGCGCTCGGCCCCAGGGGCGCGGCGTCCTGGCCGTGAGTCCCTAGATTGAGTGGAACATCCGCTTTGGGCGAGGGTGGTCCGGCGGTCTCGGATGTGCTGCCTGCCGGACTTGGAGCGGCCTCAACAGGGTGCGCATGTGAAAGCTCCTCCGACACAGGAGGAGCCACTAATGGCGTACCAGGACGGTCGCCGGTCAGCGCGGCCAATTCCGGGATGCCGCTGGGGTGCACGGCCGGACGCTGCAATCCGTCGACACCGCCAAACACCAAGCCGGCGCCGGCCGCGTCCGCAAAGTTCATGTGCCCGGTCAACGCCTGTTGCGCGGCCAGCGTCCCACCGGCGTTACCGACGAACGAGGCGCCGAAGTTCTTTGCGCGATTCATCGCAGCCGAGCCCGCGTCGACATCGTGAGCGCCGCGCAGAACGGGACCCATCACTGCACCCGAAATGGCGCCTCCTGCAACGTCGTTCCAGAACGACTCCGAGTCGAATTTGCCTCGGTTGCCTTGCAGCATCTGCTGGCCTTGAATTCCCGCGTTCAGCCCGGCCGAGACGCCGGCGTTGATCGCCGCGCCCATCAGGGCCCGGGTGACGATCTGGGCGATGACGCGGGCTACTGCCTCTTCGGCCACTTTGGCGACCGCGGCGCGGATGATTTGGCTGATCGCCGCTTCGGCCACCGCGACGGCCGCCGCGGCTTCGACCGGCGCACCCCAGTTGATCCATGCCGATGCAATGAGCGCGGTCAACGTTGCAGCCAACGCAACGAGATTCGCGATGAACATTTCCTTCGCGAACTCGATCTCCGTGGCCACGTTGTCGACGGCTTCGGCCAACTGGCGCAGCTGTCCGGCGATGGTGTCGATGGATCCTGAACCCTCTGTGAAGGGTCTCAGTCGTTCGTCGAGGGTTTTATGGATCTCGCCGGCGATGAACCCTTCCAGGGTGGTCCGCGTAGCGGCAGTCAGGCCGTCCTTGTGCCGCTCCAACTGGTCGGCGTAGTGCCGCCACCGGTCGGCTTGGCGCCGACACGCGGTTTCGTCACCTTCGGGAAATGGCTCACCGATCAGGTCACCGACCCACCGCAACCAGCCGGGGATTTCAATGCCCACTGGTCATGCACCCCCACCCACGGTGGATGACGCCGACGCAGGCGCGGCTAGCCAGCGACGCCGCCGTCCTGAGCGATGATGCTGTTGGACGCGTCGGTCAGCGCCGGTGCGACGCTATCCACGGCTTTCGCGTAATCGCCTGCGTTGGTGATGACTTGAGAACGATCCGGGTCGAACTTGGCGGCGAAACTTGATCCAATCTTGTCGTGCGACCAGGGCGAGTCGCCGGACAGTTCTCCGTGGAGACCGTTGACCAACGATGTAAGAGAATTTGCGAGTTCCTCGAACTGGGCTGCGGCCGCTCGTGCGGTGCCGTCGTCGTATTCGAATTGTCCTGCCATGGCGTTCTCCTCAGCTGCCGGGACCAGCGGTGTTGGCGCGTCAGTCCTTATCGCGAATCGTCAGTTGCCAATCCTGCGCGTCCTCGGCGAAGTCAGCGCCGGATTGGGTGTCCAAAGCCGCTGCGACCACTCGTCTTTCGCGCGAGTCAGGCGCCGACAAAGGCACCTCCGGTTGGAGATCTTCGAACTCCGCGGCATCTTGCAGTGGCGAGACCCCAAGCTGAGCAACCCTCTGCCATAAGCCCGCCTGAAAAGAATCCGTCTTCGCGCGCATCTTCGCCGCCGCTGCCTGGGCGGCCTCCACGACCGCGGCGCCGACCGTCGGACCGGTCGCCTCCGCCAGGAGAGCGTCATCGAACTCGACTTGCACTACAACACCGCGTGCGTTGACCCAGACATGGACCAGTCGATCTTTCGAGCACGCATCGGCTGTCTGAATCGCCATTTGCTGAGCGGAGCGAGCAGCGGCACTCCGGAAATCTTGGAAACCTGTCAACAATTGGTCGATGTCGACGTCATCGGAGTCGCCGGACAAACCGCCGAATCCGCTCACGACTTCCCCCACTGACAATTCCCCGTAGCTGTCCGGATAGTTTACGGCGTCTCGGCCAGTCAAATATGCACTAATTGCGGCTGCCGCGAGGCCGACCGCGACGACGTGGAGCTACCGGGTAACCGCCGCGCTCGGCTAGTGCCCGCAGTCGGCGTAATGCGAAGTCGCGTGCGCGCCCCGACTCGGGGATCACGACTCCGGCCCACAACCCTTCTACATTCGGATCTTGGTACGCCTCGCGTGCGCACAACGCGCGGCGGGGGCACATCTGGCAGAGCGCCTTTGCTTCGTCGTCAGGCTCGGTGGTCGTCCACCGCTCTGGGTCAACGGTGCACATCGGAACGTATTCGTCCAGCGGCCTGGACAACGGCAGTAGTGCTGCAGTCATCGCTTTTCCCTCCTCGTCGGGCGCGTTTGCGCCGCCGATGCGACGACATAACCACAAAACTCGGGCATATGCAACAACTAAGGCGTAGCCGCTACAACTTTTGCCGATTTGCCTCAGTGTTAAACACATGTACTACAAGAGAGTTGTGGCGGATGTCTGCCCGGATTATTACTCTTCGAGGGGCTCTATGGGGGAAAAACCCGTATTAGCCGGTCCGGTGGGTCTCGATTTTGCACCGGTGAACGCGCGACGGGCGTCTCCATCTGGGAGTGGAGCGGGAAAGATGTAGCATCGACGGACGCAGTGCGGGAGGAAGGCTGTAGCGACGTGCCCGATCGTTTCGGGGTCCAAGCCGGGGGAGAAGCGCGGTGACGTCCGACCAGGGCGTGTCGACTGCGCTTCCCAAGCTGGTGGTTCGACTCGGCGATGAGTTTCACACCTTGGACCCGCAAGCCGGTGTGGCGGTCATCGGTCGAGATGCCTCGGCGACCGTCCGGCTCAGTGATGAACGCGTATCACGCTGGCACGTGCGCCTCGAGCCACACCGGGGTGGTTGGCAGGCCGTCGACACCAGCACCAACGGTATGTATGTCGACGGAGTGCGGCGCAGATCAGTGGTGATCTCGGACGCGACCACCGTCCATCTAGCCAACCCCGAAGGCTTCCCGGTCACGCTCACGCCAAGCGCCGCACCGGACAACTCCGGGGACGTCACCGGCGTCATCGACTTACCCGAGTCTGACGAGGACGAGTGGTGGGACAACGACGTCGACCCGGGCGTAGCTCGGGCCGGGCAAGCCGTCGCAGCCCGTCGCAACGAACTCGAGATCACTCAACGCGGCTTGGCCAAAGACAAGGTCATCAACGCCGGCACCCTGATCGCCTTCGAGAAGGGGCGCAGCTGGCCGCGCCGCGGCACCCTGGCCAAACTGGAGAAAGCTCTGCAGTGGTCTCCCGGCACCATCGCCCGCATTCGCAGCGGATCGACCGTAGCTCCCATAACGGCACCGGGCGCTACCGCCCAGATTCCCGCGGTCGACGAGGCCACCGAGGTGCTCACCGACACCGTTAGTGCCCCGCTCATGGCCGAGGCCGTCGAAGTCGCCATGCACACCATCAACGCGGCCACCGCAGATCTACCCGAGCCCTCCGACCCAGCGTTCACACCGAAAGTCACGGCGATCCTTGCCGACCTACGCAAACTGGAGAACGTGGCGGCCAGCGCGGCCCGCAACGCCAAGGGCACGCCGTCGGTGGTGTTGGCGCTGAGCGCCGTGCGCCGCGCCTACAACGACGTGATGAAGCAGGCCGCCCGTTCACCGAACGCCACGTTGGGTCAGCGGCTCTATGGCGCACGACACCGCGCCGAACTCAGCGTCGAGGAAGCCGCCGCCGCGGCGGGCTTACCGCCTGCCGCGCTGGCCGACGCGGAGGCCGAACGCCCTATTCCCGACGATGTGGCCGCTGCGATTACGACGTTGATCGAGCAGCTGTCGGTTAGCTAGACGGCCGGTATTCAGGCTGGCCGGCTGCAGTCTGTTGCGGTGCGGGAACGGCCGACTGGCCGACATTGGGCAGGCCTGCCGGCGGTGCGCTAGGGGGTTGGGAAGCGTGGCCGAGGGGATGCGCGGATTCCTGGCCGGCGACGAATTCGGCGTAACTGGCTTCTTGAGTAGCCGCCGTTCGCCGCGGCTCGGGCGCCGTCGCGTGCCCTACCTGCGGGGCGTCTGCCTGAGCATTCTGGTATTCGCTCTCCGGAGCGGCCTCGTTGTACTGGCCGTAGTAGTGCGCCGCGGCCTGCGCGTACTGCTCGGCATATGCCGCATACCACGCCTTTTGCTCGTCGACGATCGATGGTTGCGCCCGCAGCGCCCCGGCCGCAATGAGCGCCTGCAGGCCGTTGAGCACCACAACCACCCACAGCGCCCAACCGGGCCGGATTCCCTCTGGGGCGGTGATGAGACTGGCCAGGGCATCCAGGAATCCCAGCGCGGCCAACGCGGCGACGACCACTCCGGCAGGTGTTTGCTTAGCCCAAAGGGCCAGTGCGGCAATCAGACTCGCCAGAACGGCGAATCGAACCGGCCAGGCTAGCCCCGGCACATTCAACATCGGCCCGAAACTGATCAAATAAGAACACACGCCCAGCAGCACGACGGCCAGTGTCAGGTGGCGATGCGACAGACGTGAGTGGTCTTCGGCGTCAGAGGACCACTGCGAATAGCTGCCATAGCCGCTGGGCTGTTCGGCCGGTAAGCTGCCCGGAAAGCTCGACGGGTAGGACATGAGCACTCCTTTGAACCGCCCCAAAACGGGGTGACCTGGGTTTACGCTAGCGCACCCCAACACGGCAAATGCTCACCCGGACTTTCAATCTTCCGCCGCGAACGAGGCTTTCAGGTAACGCATCTCCTCGTCGGTGGCGACCATGGTGACCACCGACGAACCCGCGCGGGTGCTCACTTTGACGGTGTCGGTGTCGAGGTCAAGCAACTCCAGCGCGACATCGGCGTTGGCTGTGACGGGCGAGTTCGGCGGCATCACGATGATCGCCGTGACGCCGACCCGCACCGATTGCTCGGCGACCCCGTCGAACATCTCGACCGAATAGTTGCGATCAGATCCGGCCTGCATGGACCCGCGGTTGAAGTCGCTGACCCATAACAAGTCGTGGTCCTCGACCTCATCGACCATGGTGCGCCACATATTCGGTCGGCGACTGTGCACGAGCACATGGGCTCCCAATGCCAGGGACCGCAACACCACCTGTTGGGCCAGGTGCAAGGTGCCCGCGATCTCCACCCGGCGAATCTGCGGACCGAACAGCGATAGAGCCACTGCGCGCCCATGGTCGTCGGCGCCGACGACCTGACCGCAACCCGACGCCGGTACATCGAGATGCCGCAAAGCCTTGTCGCCGTCGGCATCTGCGGTCGTGTATGCCCAATTGTCGACTTGCCGTGGCGGAGGCGGCACGGGCAGAGTCGCGGCCAGCGCAGAGTACTGATGACCACGTAGGTGGGTCAGCCCGCGCAAATGAATCCGGGCGCGCCCGTGTGTGTCGAAGCGGGCCAAGCCGCGGATGTGCACCGGCCCGCGGGGACGCTGGCGGCACAACGTCAAGCACATGGTGGTGGAGTAGCTGGGAACGGTCCACAGCAGACCCAATCCCGCGGTGGTCAACATGTCCGGTTTGATGGCAAAGCTGCGCAGCCGGAAGCGGCCTTCGCGGCAGGTTCGCCACGTCTCCTCCACGGTGCCGAAGTCCACGCCGTCGGTCAACTGGTTGGTCGCCTGCCCGATCTCGCCCGCCGTCAGTATCCGGGCGCGCAGACCCCCCTCGGTCAGCCGGTTGGCCACCCGGCGAGTGGCGGTCGTTGCCGTGCGCAGGATGCCCTCGCGCCCGCCGCCGCGACGACGCACCGCGTCCGCGCAGCGGGACGGGTCGAAGCGGATGGCGATCCACACGTTGCGCTGCGCGATTGCGGGAAGCGGGCCCAGCACAGCGTCGTACACCGCAGCGACTTGACTGTGACCTTGCGACCGGGCTCCTTGGCTCAGGACATCGATGGAATCCAGAGTGATGTCGAACTGCTGCAGGCATTCCACCAGCGCCTGCACCGGCACGGTCTCCCCGGACACCGTCACACCGGGCTCCATGATGGTCATCGCTTGCGGATTCTCCTCGATCTGCAGCAATGACATCAGAGTTCTTCCATCCCAACGGAATCCGATGAGGGCGCCGTCGGCCATGGGTACGTCGAACGGTTCGGCGGGAACTTTCCGAGCGCCCTTCCGGTTCCTTCTCCGGCGTTGGATCCAGAAGCCGGTCCGCGCAACAACCAACCGCGGCAATGTCATACCGCGTACGCGGATCACCACGATCAGTGCCAGCGCCAGCCCGGCGACGCTGCCCTGCCAGCCAGGAAACCCCAAAAGCGGCGCGATGACGGTTCCTGCTGCCACCAGCAATTGCAGGACCAGCAGGTCGACAAGCGGAAGCAGGCGCTGAGCGCTGATGTCGGTGGTGGACCTCAAGCCACTGGGCTCCGAAGGCTTGCCCGAAGTTTGGGTCGTCGCTGAGCGGCGCGGCACAGTCCGATTCCTACCACAGCGGCAAGGACAAATTGGTGCGCCTTTAGCCGCAGACGCCGTTATACGCTACCGAAGCCTGGTACTTGCCTGACGCTGATGGGGGTGGTTATGCCCGCGCAAGTAACCACGCGCGCGCAAGTCAATGGCTATCGGTTTCTGATCCGGCGGCTAGAACACGCGTTGATTCGCGCCGACTCCCGAATGATCCACGACCCGATGCGTGGGCAGATCCGATCGTTGATGGTCGGCTTGGTAATTGCCCTGCTGATCACCGGCGCCTGTGGCGTATTGGCCTTCTTCAAGCCGACGCCCAACATCGGCAACGCTCAAATCCTGCTGAGCAGTTCCAACGGCGGCCTGTACGTGCGGATCGGCGATCAGTTGCATCCAGTGCTGAATCTAGCGTCGGCCCGAATGATCACCGGCAAGCCCGACATGCCGAAGTCGGTCAGCGACAAATGGCTCAATCAGATCCCTCGCGGGCCCATGGTGGGAATTATCGGTGCGCCGACCAGCATTCGAGGTGGCGCCGACATGCGCAAGTCGGGCTGGACCCTGTGTGACTCGGTCGCGACGCCTGATGTCACCAAGAGCATCGGCGTGGCCAGCGTGCAGACCACGGTGATAGCCGGTGATCTCTTTTTGAACGACGACATCCGCGCCGCCAGAGCGGAGCAGATGTTGCTGGTCAGGTCGGGTGACACCAGTTATCTGATTTACGACGGGAAACGGGCACTGATCGATCCAGCTGACTCTGCAGTTATCGACGCACTGCATTTGCAGAATGCGCAGACGCGCCCAATCTCGGCCGCCCTTCTCAATGCGCTGCCCTCAGTTCCGCCTATCCGCGCGGTGACAATAGACGCTGCCGGAGCCGTCAACCCGATCTTTGCCGCATATCCCGTCGGCTCGATCATCAAGACCGTCGACTCGAGGGGCGAGCAGCTCTATGTCGTGCTCCCCAACGGGCTGCAACCGGTGACCTCCGCGGCGGCTGACATCATCCGGTACAGCAACCCCAACGACGTTGCGGCACAGGGAACTCGCGAAGTTTCGCCGTCACTGGTCAGCCGTGTTCCCATTGTGCACAGCTTGCCGGTCGACCACTACCCGAGCTCGTCGCCACAAGTGGTCAACGACGAACCGGATCGGGTGGTGTGCATGGCCTGGGAACGCGCTAACAGCGCCGCGCAGGCAACGATCAGATTGCTAGTGGGGCACCGGCTTCCGCTACCGGACGGGGCGCAGCCGGTCGATCTGGCTACCGGTGACGGCAATGGGCCCGGAGTCGACTCGGTCTACCTCAGACCGGGTACCGGTGAGTATGTGCAAGCCACCGGAGGCGACGCGGACAGCCGCGCCATGGGACAGCTGTTCTACGTCTCCGACACCGGGGTGCGCTACCACATCAAGGACCTGCCCACCGCCGCGGCGCTGGGCGTCACCGGCGTGCACGATCCGCGGCTCGACGCAGACGTCCCACAGTTCGCGCCCTGGCCGGTGCTGTCGCTGTTGCCCGCCGGCCCGGAGTT
Source organism: Mycobacterium sp. 1423905.2 (assembly GCF_001673155.1). GTDB lineage: Bacteria > Actinomycetota > Actinomycetes > Mycobacteriales > Mycobacteriaceae > Mycobacterium. The sequence goes on from NZ_LZLE01000215.1 coordinate 30,209, forward strand.
GTCCCAGGAAGCGGCTCTGGTCGCCCACGACGGAATGGGCGCGGACCCGCGTGGGTCCAAGGTGGAACCACCCAAGTCCTGAGTGCTCGCCTATTACAGCCGCAGCTCGCGGAAGATCGCGTAGAGACGGACGATCCAGCAGCACAGCGGAAACACCATCACGATGGCGAGGTACTCCAGGATTTCGACCTGCCGGCGCATCACAGGGGAGAATTCCATCCGCGTTGCAACGACTCCGCACGCGACCGCCAGCACCATCAGCACCACCAGCGCCAGTGCGGCCCGGAATTCCCAATCGTCGAGGCTTACAGCCAGTTTGACGATCGACAGCAGTGCGATGGTCATCCCGGCCGCGATCAGCGTTGCGGACTGCGCCAGATCGTGATGGCTACGCCCGCGCAAGCACAACACCGTCGCCACCACGATCGCGAAAGCCGCTCCCTGCCAGTAGAAGCCGTCGCTCACATCGACGGCGAGATAGCAGCCGACAGTCGCAGCGATCGCAGCTGCCACCAGCATGCCGCTCAGGTACTGACTGGCGCGTCGAACCCGTACGGTCATGCCTTCTTCGGTGGGAACGACCTGCTTGCCAACCGCGTTGACGCCCTCGACGGTCGTCCCGCCTTGGGTTTCGATGTCGTCGAGAGGTTCTCCGGCCGTCGGTACGCGCGGTACGGGCAGCTTCGCCAGCAGGATCGTCACTCGGGGCGAGAGATACACGATCGTCACGGACACGGTGGCCAGTACCGCTCCGACGGCGCGTTGCGGCGGGCTCCACAACAACTCGACCGTCGCGGCGATCCCCCCGAACACCGCCAGCGCCAGCACGGCCGCGTGCAGGGCTCGGCCGCGACCGGTGATCAGCAAGACCAGCAACGAGCTCAGCCCGGTCAAGGCAAACGCCATCGGCAGCGACTTCACGCCAAAAGCGTCCGGCACGACATACAGTGAGCCGCCGAAGATCAGCGGCAGAGCCATCGCCGCCACCCATTCCGAGCGGCGCGCACCCCCAGTCCGGTGAGCCAGCACGCACGCGACGATCACCCCAATGATTCCCAGGCCCAGCGCGGTCACGGGGACGTAGAATTCGGTCGCGTGACGGGGCAGTAGAAATGCGGCGATGACGGTCGCCACCAATCCCACCGCGAAGCAGGTAGTCAGCCGCGAGTTCAAACCCCAACGCGTGGGCAATTTTTCGCTCGGACGGGTCTGTTCTGAGACGTCGACCGGCAGGTCGTCGAACAGCATCGGGCGTAACGGCTGGTCGATCTCGCGGATGGTCAGCAACTCACCGTCGTAGACGCCTGCCTCTGTCAACGATCGGCTCGGGTCGATCGGCTCGTCGCCGAGCCGAGCCAGGGTCCATTTGCCTTCAGTGGTGTCGAATACGACGCCATCGAGGCCTGGGTCGACTCTTGTATGGGCAGCCAACTGCTCATTGGCGAGGTCGATCACGTCATCGATGAACGCGGCGATGTTGGTGTGGGCCGGCAAACCGACGTCGAGCCGCAGACCACCGACGACCAAGGTGACGCGGCTGAGTCCCGGTTCGGCCTCAGATTCTGCGTCTAATTCGGACAGCGACGGCGGTAGAGTCAACGCTATCGGCCTCCTGCAGGTTGTGTTACTTCGCTGGTGACATTACCGAGGCATTTAGGCCCAATTAGTCGCCTGTTGGGAGTTGCGGGGAATGACCGGTTGAGTACACAGGGTTTCGTGCGCCGTCTGCGGGTGTCGCCGCCGCGCATGCCGGGCGGTGAAGTCAACCTGCAGCCGCCGCCCGAGGTGCCGAGAGTCATCCCCGGCAACCTCCTGATGAAGTTGCTGCCATTCGTGATGATCGTCGCGGTCATCGGGATGATCGCGCTGATGGTGACGGTCGGGGGGCGCGATCTGACCCGCAACCCGATGTTCCTGATCTTCCCGATGATGATGGTCATGTCGATGGCGGGCATGTTCATGGGCGGTGGCGGCCGTTCCGGCAAGGCCGCTGCCGAGCTCAACGAGGAACGCAAGGACTATTTCAGCTACCTGGCCAACCTGCGCGACGACGCGGACATGACCGGCGAAGGACAGCGGACGGCGCTGGAGTGGAGCCACCCCGATCCGCGAGCCTTGGCCGACGTGGTCGGGACCCGACGGATGTGGGAACGGCGCCCGACCGACTCCGACTTCTGCCATGTCCGGGTGGGTATCGGCACCCACCGGTTGGCGACTCGGCTGCTGGCGCCCGAGACCGGCCCGCCGGAGGATCTGGAACCGGTTTCGACGGTAGCTTTGCGCCGCTTCGTCAAGACGCATTCCGTGGTGCATGCATTGCCTACTGCGGTGTCGCTGCGGGCGTTTCCCGCCATCACCTTCGAGGGGGACCGCAGATTGGCGCGCCAATTGGTGCGGTCGATGGTGCTTGAGCTGTGCACGTTCCACGGTCCCGACCATGTGCAGGTCGCGGTGGTGACCGCTAACCCCGACGGGGAGAACTGGAGCTGGGTCAAGTGGTTGCCGCAAGCGCAGCACCCCACCGCCCGTGACGGCATGGGATCCATGCGGCTGCTCTTCCCCACCTTGGAGTTGCTGGAGCGGTCACTGGCCACCGACTTGGGCGAGCGGGGCCGCTTCAGCCGGAATGCCGAGCCGATAAAGGGTCTCAAGCAGTTGGTGGTGGTGATCGACGACGGCTACGTCAGCGGCGTCGAGCGATTGGTCACCGATGCCGGACTGGACAGCTTGACGCTGTTGGACCTGACTGGATCCGACGCGGCGGCAACTCGACGCGGCCTGCGCCTGGTGGTGGAGGGCGACGACGTGGGCGCGCGTACCGCAGTCGGCGTCGAGCGGTTCGCGACCCCGGACACGGTCACCGTCGCTGAGGCCGAGGCGACGGCTCGCCGCATCGGCCGGTACCGCCTGGCCAGCGCCGCTCACATCGTCAGCTTGGAAGCCGACTCACGCGCTACCGACCCGGGACTGATGGCGTTGTTGAAGATTCCTGACGCGGCCGAGATCGTTCCCGAGCAGGTGTGGCGCAAGAGATCTCCGCGGGAACGGCTGCGGGTACCGATCGGATACACACCCAACGGTCAACCACTCGAGCTGGATATCAAAGAATCCGCTGAGTCCGGGATGGGTCCGCATGGTTTGTGCATCGGCGCCACCGGTTCGGGTAAGTCGGAGTTCTTGCGGACTCTGGTGCTGTCGATGGTGACATCGCACTCGCCTGATGTTTTGAACATGGTGCTGGTCGACTTCAAAGGCGGCGCAACCTTTCTGGGCTTGGAAGGGGTTCCGCACATTGCGGCCATCATCACGAACCTCGAAGACGAGCTGATTCTGGTCGACCGGATGCGCGACGCTTTGGCCGGTGAGCTCAACCGGCGTCAGGAACTGCTGCGCGCGGCGGGTAACTTCCCGAATGTCAACGAGTACGAGCGGGCCCGCGCCAATGGCGCCGAACTCGACCCCCTTCCGGCGCTGTTCATCATCGTCGATGAATTCTCGGAACTGCTCTCGCAGAAGCCTGATTTTGCCGAGCTGTTCGTGATGATCGGTCGGCTGGGCCGATCGCTGCACGTGCACTTGCTGCTCGCGTCGCAACGGTTGGAGGAAGGCAAGTTACGCGGGCTGGACTCTCACCTGTCGTACCGCATCGGGCTCAAGACGTTCTCGGCCGGTGAGTCGCGCAGCGTGCTCGGTGTACCCGACGCCTATCACCTGCCCAGTGTGCCCGGCTCGGCTTTCCTCAAATGTGATGCCAGCGAACCGATCCGGTTCAACACCTCCTATGTGTCCGGAGAATATGTGCGACCGCGGCGGGCCGCACAGGGCAGCAGAAACAAACAACTGGGCGCACTGGCGCCCAAGCTTTTCACCGCCACGCCGGTGAAAAAGGACGAGGCGCCGGCGGCCAAAGCCACCGAAGATGTTGTGGCCGCGAGTGGTTCGTCGCCGACCAAGATGACCTTGCTCGATGTGGTGGTATCGCGGTTGAGGGGTCACGGCCGGCCGGCTCACGAGGTGTGGCTGCCGCCATTGGACAAAAGCCCGGCGATCAACCAGTTGTTACCTGATCCGAAATGGGATGCGCGGGAGAACCTTGACGGGCGACTGCTGTTGCCGATGGGTGTGGTAGACCGACCCTACGACCAGCGACGCGACGTGTTGATGGTCGATTTGTCCGGCGCGCAAGGCAATGTCGCCGTGGTTGGGGGGCCGCAGTCCGGCAAGTCGACGGCGCTGCGGACGCTGATCATGGCGGCGGCTGCCACCCACACCCCCGAGCAGGTGCAGTTCTTTTGTCTCGATTTCGGCGGCGGCACGCTGGCCAGTCTCGCCAATCTGCCCCACGTCGGTGGAGTCGCCGGCCGGATGGACGCCGACGCTATCCGGCGCACGGTGGCCGAAGTGTCTGGTGTGCTGCGCGCGCGCGAGCTGCGGTTCCGCGATCTTGGCATCGAGTCGATGCGCGACTTTCGCCAGCGGAAGGCACATCTGGCCACCCTGCCGCCCGAGGTCGCCGCGAAGGATCCGTTGAGCCGAGACAAGTTCGGTGATGTGTTTCTCGTCGTCGACGGCTGGGCCTCCATCAGAAGTGATTTCGAGGTCCTGGAGCAAACGTTGAACGCGCTTGCGATCCAAGGACTTTCCTACGGTGTGCACCTTGTGGTCTCGGCCTCGCGCTGGATGGAGATGCGCCCCGCGGTCAAGGACATGCTTGGCACCCGGATCGAGTTGAAATTGGGTGATTCGCTGGACAGCGACGTGGGTCGCAAATTCGCCGAACTGGTGCCGGTGGGTCGGCCCGGCCGAGGCATGACGCACCAGCGTCTGCACTTACTGATCGCCTTGCCGCGGTTGGACTCGAGTTCCGGCGTCGAAAATCTGTCCGAGGGCGTGGCCGCGTCGGTGGAAGCGGTGCGCGCCCATTACGGCAAGCGGCAAGCACCCCGGGTGCGCATGTTGCCGCACAGTCTGGACCGCGCCGCGGTGATTCGGGCGGCACGGTCGGCCGGCATGCTGACCAAGTCACGGTTTGTGATCGGTATCAACGAAGCCGAATTGATGCCGGTCGTGCTGGATTTCGACGCGCAACCGCATCTGCTGGCGATAGGTGAGGCGGAGTGCGGCAAGACCTCGCTATTGCGCAATATCGCTGCGGGGCTGATGGAGAACGCCACGCCCGAGGAGTGCAAGATCATCCTCGTGGACTTTCGCCGGTCCATGCTCGGCGTCGTGGCGAATGAGTACCTGGGTGGTTATGCCACCGGATCGCAGTCCTGCACGGAATTGATGACGGCGCTCGCCGCGTCTTTGCGGGACCGATTGCCGCCCAGCGACATAACTCAGCAACAGCTCAAGGACCGATCGTGGTGGTCGGGACCCGACCTCTTCGTCATGATCGACGACTACGACCTCATCGGCGGTGGGTCGTTGTCGCATCCCCTCGGGCCCTTGGTCGAATACTTGCCGCAGGCCCGCGATATCGGCCTGCGCGTCATCCTTACGCGTCGCATTGGCGGTGCTCAACGAGCCATGATGGACCAGTTCATGGGTCGCCTCAAGGATCTGTCGTGCAATGCGCTCGTGATGAGCGGAACCAAGGATGAAGGCGCGTTCTTCGGTTACAAAGCGACCGAGATGCCCCCTGGGCGCGGCATGTTGATCTCGCGCACAACCAAAAGCGGAGTGATCCAGCTGTCGAAGATGGCGGACCTGTGACCGGAGTCAGTGAACTTCGGCACACGCACGTGGTATCGCCTGCGCCCGAACAGATTCGGGTGTCTGTTTACGGCGGACGAACGCAATTGGACATCGCCCTGCCGTTGGATGTGCCGATATCGGGCTTTGTGTCAGACCTGGCGCGGTTGGTCCGATCGAGAGACACCGGCGCAGACGATGACCCTGCTACCAAAGACGAACGGCGCAGCTTCTGGGTGCTCAGCCGGTTCGACACCGGCGCGGTGCTGCGACCTGATCGAACGCTGCGCGAGGCCGGAGTAGCCAGTGGTGAACTGCTGCGACTGTCAGCCGAACGGGCCCTGTCGCCACCGACGTTGTACGACGACGTGGTGGACGCCGTCGGGCGGCTCAACAAAGCGGCCTACGCCGCCTGGGGCGCGGTGTCTGCACGCTGGATGGCTTTCGTCGCAATCCACCTGGCGGCCATCGGAATCGTCTACTGCCTCGTTGGCCGGGTCGACGCGGTCAATCACTGGGCGATCGTCGGGCTGTCCGGGGTGGTGGCGTTGACGCTTGTCGGCGGGGCGGCGATGGCTCACCGTTCTTATCGGCTCGATGATGTCGCTGCTGGGCTCGGATGGGCGGCGATTCCGATAACCGCCGGAATCGCCTGGACCGTACTGGCCCGGTACGGCGAGTACGGTCTGGCTGCCGCGTGTGGTGCCGTGGTGGTCCTGTGCGTCGTCTACGACCGGGTGATTGGAACCGGGCATTGGGCGTATCTGGCCGGCGCGCTGCTGTTCGGTGTGGTCGGCGTCGCCCTGCTATGCCGTGCGTTGCACCTGCGCGCCGACGTGGTTTTTGTGAGTCTCGCGCTGTGCGGAACCCTGCTGTGCCTTCTGGTGCCGAGATTGACCGCTCGGCTGGGGCGATTCAAGACACCGACCGTTGAGGCCGAACCCAAACGCGAAGCGTGGGACTTCGAAAACCCGTTCGAGCCCACTGCGGCGAGCCGGCAGCGAGACGACGATTCCGGCGTGGCACTGCCGACCGCGGAAGCTGTGTGGGCCAAGGCCGAATCGGCGGCCATCACGCGGGCGGCCGTGCTGTTCGGCTTGGCTGCGGCAGTGGCGGTAAGCCTGACCCTGCTCTTGAGCGACGGCGCCGGCGTGCGTTGGCCGACGTTCGCCTTGGCGTTGGGCTGCGCTGCGGTGTTGGGTTTGCGGAGCCGGATTTTCGACACGTGGTTCGAGCGTGCCGCTGTGGCCGCTCCGGCCCTCGCCATCGTCGCTGGTGCGTGTGTGCTGGCTCAGCGCGGGGTGCAGCCGATGCCGGTGGTAGCTGTAGCGGTGTTGCTCGCCATCGCGGTAAGCGCTGCGCTAGCCGGTTTGTCCCGGCCGGTTGATCGAGAGTCTGGGCGGCTTTCGACGCTGGCCGCTTACTGCGAATACGTGGCGGTGGGTTCGTTGCTTCCGTTGGGACTGTGGGTCGTCGGCGTCTATCAGCGGTTGGGACTGCGATGAGGGGTGGCCGGCGGGTTGCTGCCGTGGTGGCCGCGGTCCTGTTTGCAGTGGTGTTGCAGCCCGCGCCGGCCTGGGCGATTCGTCCGCCGGTCGTCGAACCCGGCCCTCCGCCGAACGGCCCGCTGGGCCCGATCGAGCCGACAGATCTCAAGGCGATCTGCGGAGTGCCGACCGGAGTTTTGCCGCAGACCGACTTCACGTTGCAGACGAGCGCGGAAGCGATGCTCGGATACTTGAACGCCTGGCGCTTTTCCCGCGGGGCCGGACAGAAGGTCGCGGTCATCGACACCGGAGTCAACCGCAACCCCCGGCTGCCGGCGTTGGAAGGCGGCGGCGACTATGTGTCGAACGGCGACGGTCTGCAGGACTGTGACGCCCATGGAACGCTGGTCGCCGGCATCATCGCCGGCACGCCCAGCCCGAACGACGGTTTCGCCGGCGTCGCGCCCGAGGCGTCGATTCTCTCGATTCGGCAAAACAGCACCGTATACGGCGTCAAAGAGGGTGGTTCCGCGCAAACCAACGACCCCAATGCGACGTCGCCCGGCTATGGCAACACGTTGACGTTGGCTTACGCCGTCACTCGCGCGGTCGGCCTGGGCGCCACAGTCATCAACCTCTCCGAGGTGGCATGCAGTCCGGTCGGCGCCGGACTCGACGATGCCCCGCTGGGGCGGGCGGTGCGCTATGCCTTCGAACACAACGTCGTGGTGGTGGCGGCGGCGGGCAACTTCAACAACCAGGGCCTGTGCAAGACCCAGAACGCCATGCCTGATCCGAACATGCCGCTGCGCAGCGGATGGGAGTCGGTACGCACCGTCGCCAGCCCGGCCTGGTTCGACGACTACGTGTTGACAGTCGGCGCGCTGACCACCGCTGGAGAGCCCGCCGACTTCAGTCTGCGCGGCCCGTGGGTTGGTGTTGCCGCGCCGGGGGAGCGGATCGCTTCACTCGACTCGAATGGCCCGGGTTTGATCAACGCCGTCATGAGCCAACAGGGGCTGGCGCCCATCAACGGCACGAGTTTTGCGGCGCCGTTCGTTTCCGGTGTGGTGGCGCTGATCCGATCTCGATACCCGGAATTGACCGCCGGTCAGGTCATCGATCTGATCAAGAGGACCGCTCACACTCCGGGCGCGGGCCCGAACGAAGCCACCGGTTTCGGCGTGATCGACCCGGTCGCCGCATTGACCTATCGCCTGCCGCCGGCCAACCAGGTACCCAACCCCGATACCGCGGCTCCGATCGCGGGACGGCCGCATCAGGACCCGCGCAGTCAGCGTGCTCGCATCATCGTGCTGTCGGTGACCGGCGGTGCCATCGCGCTGGGCGCGGTGGCCTGTGCCTATGCAGTAGCCAGACGTCGGCGGGAGGCGCGCACGGTCGATGCTGCCACCGACGGTTGGAAGCAAACTCGAACTGAAAATTAAGCGTTTCGCGCTACGTACCATTGAAGACGGCGTTGAGGAACTCTGCGATGGAAGGGGGGACTTTGCCGAAGCACACACCTGCCGAGGGTGAGCGCGGCTCGTTGGCGCGTCCCCCCTGGCTGCCCGACGAAAAGAAGCGGCGGCGCGTCCACCTCGGCCGAGGTAAACGGCACGACGACGCGGCACCGGTTCCCGACGAAGACGTGGAGCAAGACGCCAACGCTTCCCATCCACGGCCGCAGCCCGACGTCGCGAAGGGTGGCTTCACCGAATCCCGCGCCGAGCACCAGCGCACCGGAGAGCCACGCGACGAATCGCACGACGCCCCCGAACCCGCGCCGCAGGCCACCGACGATGCTCGACCCCGGCGAGTGGCGGTGGGGTATGACCGCATCAAGCGTCTGCAGAACATGGAGTCGTCCTCGCCGCGAGTGGCCGGGCCTCCTGGCGGTCCACCGCGAGTCCCACTCCCAGCGCGCCACCGGGTGGCTGCCCTTGCGCGCGACAACGCACCGCCTCCCGAGCAACCCATGAAGGCCGAACGGGACGAGTCGTCGCGGCAGCACGATGCTGCACCGACAGGGCGCTACGACGCGGATTCGCTTTCCTCCGCCAGTTGGACAGCACCGGAGATCGCGCCGGTTGCGTCCTCCGATCCCGCAGGGGACGACGCCTTGCCCATCGACCAAGGACAGCCGCGTCATTCGGCCCCTGACCCGGAAGATGACTCCCAGGTACCAGAATCCGCCGAGCCTGCGTTGCCGTTCGAGGAACCGGCACGCGCCTCGGATCAGGAGCTAGAGCTTGCTCAGACCGAGCCTGCGGATACGGAATCGACTGCCACACAAGCTATTTCATCCGGCCTTGAGCCAACGGCGGGGGCGACGGTTGAGCCGGAGTCGAGCTACGAGCCGGCGCCTGAGCCGGAGCGGCGGTCTGAGCCTGACCCGGTAGCCGAAGACGACTTGCCGGTCGAGGCGACGGTGGTGCCGGAGCCTGCTCCGGTGCCGGAGTGGCTGGCTGAGCCTGAGCCGGTAGCGGAGAACGAGTTGCCGGTCGATCGGGCGGTCGAGCCAGACCCTAGCCCCGAGCCGGTGGTCGAGCATGGGTGGCGGTACAAGCCTGCACCGGAGCCTGAGCCGGTAGTCGAGGGCGAGTTGCCGGTCGAGGCGACGGTGTCGTCGGAGCCTGCTCCGGTGCCGGAGTGGTTGGCTGAGCCTGAGCCGGTAGCGGAGAACGAGTTGCCGGTCGAAACGGCGGTCGAGCCAGACCCTAGCCCCGAGCCGGTAGTCGAGCCCGAGTGGCGGTACGAGCCTGAGCCGATGGCCGAGGTCGACTTGCCGGCCGAAGGGACGGTCGAGTCGCAGTCGCCAGAGCCGTTTGAAACGTATTCGGGGACGCAGGAGTCCGGTGCGGTTGCGGAGCAATTCGAGCCGGAAGTACTCGTGTCGGCGACTCCCGAATCCTCATACGAGACGTCGACTCCGGATTGGTTTGCAGCACCCATGGAAATCTCGGAGCCACCGTCGCCTACACCCCAGCCGGCCGCAGCGGACACCACGCTGCTGGATGAGCCTGCGATCGATGACGACTCGCATGATGAGGAATTGGCGCAGCCGGAGGCGAGTCAAACAGGCGAGCTCGACGAAATCGAGTTGCGCGCCGCGGCCCTACTCGAGCAGATGGCGGCTAAGCGTGCGCAAGCCGCAGCAGAAACCGACGTCGCACCCGACGAGCCAGAGGATTTCGCCGAGTGGATGCCGGAATCGTCAGCGCCGTTGATGGATTCCGCCGATCCTGAGTTGGCGTCAGAGAAGGTTGAGCCTGCGGCCGGCTGGGCGGCGGAAACCGATCCGGAACCTGTTGGTTCACCGGATGGCTTATCAGCCGAGGAATTGGTGTCCGAGCCGGTTGATGCCGCAGGGGAGTCGGACCGGGAAACATCGGTGCCGGTTGTTGAGACGCCGCCGACGCTACCCGTGGCAGACCCCGCGCCGGATCCAGGCGAAAATGCGCCCGCCGCAACGCAAACAGTGGAGACCGCATCGCCGCCCGAGCAACGGTCTAAGGGATCGGCCACCCGCCGTCCGGTTCTCCCGCCATGGCAGATGGCGGGCTCAATGATTAGCGCGCAGTTCGAACATGTTGCGGCACATGACCCGCCGCCCCCGCAAGCATCGTCACCGCGGCAACAAGAAGCGCCGACCGCGCAGTACCCGCCGCCGCCCGTACCCGACAGCGGAATAGCGCCTCAGCCGCCCCGCCCACGACCACGGCCCGGCGCAATACCGCCGCTGCCGCCACCGTTGCCTCCCGCCCCGTTTCCGCCACCGCCGTGGTGGCCAGCACCCGGTCAGCGCGCCGCGCCGCCACGAGCACCGCACCCCGTAGCGCCGCCGAATCCCGCGCAGCCGCCGGCCAGCGGTCGGCCCCAGCAGTACCAGCCGTTCCGGGTGCCGCCACCGATCGACGAGGCCGAGATCGCCCATCCCGATCGGTTCGCGCCGCCCTCAGGCTGGCGCCGTGCGGTGCACAAAGTGACGTCGGGACATGTGAACCCGGGTGCATCGCGCAAGGAACGACGACAAGAACATCTCCTCGCCGAGATCCGGCAGCCAATCGTCGGTGACTTCCGTATCGCGGTGCTGTCGATCAAGGGTGGCGTCGGAAAGACGACGACCACCTTCGGATTGGGCTCGGCGCTGGCAACTGTTCGACACGATCGGGTGATCGCGGTCGATGCCAACCCCGACCGTGGCACCCTGGGGGAGCGAGCCGGTGACCTGTCGACCCGCTCCACCGTGCGTGATCTGTTATCCGATCCGAACATCAACCGCTACGCCGACGTCCGCAACCACACGTTGATGGCCACCAGCCGACTGGAAGTCCTTGCCAGCGAGCAAGATCCAGCCGTTTCAGAGATTTTCGGCGCCGACGACTATCGGCGCACCGTAGACATCTTGCGGCACTTCTACAACATCATCCTGACCGACTGCGGCACCGGGATCATGCACTCGGCGATGTCAGCCATCTTGGACTTGGCGCACACCATCGTGCTGGTCAGTTCACCCGCCATCGATGCCGCACGCAGCGCCTCGGCGACGTTGGATTGGCTTATGCAGCACGGGCATTCGGGCCTGGTTCGGGAAGCGCACGTGGTATTGAGCGCCTCGCGTCCCGGCTCGGCGGCGCTGAAGTTGGACAAAGTCTACGAACACTTCCAACCTCGCTGCCGCTCAATCCATCTGATCCCCTTCGATCCCCATCTCGCCGAGGGCGCCGATGTTGATTTCGGCCGCCTCAACCCCGCGACGCGGCAGGCCTACCTCGAACTCGCGGGATCGGTAGCGCAGAACTTTGGACGACTGCGTCCGCGTGAACAGTCCTGAGGCTAATCAGCCCCGATAACAGCGAAGGCCCGAACTTCCGGAATCGGTGAGTTCGGACCTTCGCCCGGGTGCGTCAGCGGATCAGAAACCACCCGCGAGACTCGAGTCCAACGCCTGCATTTCATCCTGCTGGTCGCTGGCGCTCGCCCCAGTGGCCTGGACGGCATGCAAGAAGTCTTCGAGTTTCTGATTGATACGCAGGTGAGCGGCCTGCAGAGCTTCAGGCGTCGCACCTTCCCACAAGTCCGAGATGCCTTGGAAGACCCTACGGACATCATCAGCGATGGTGTGGATGTCAGTAACGACTCGCTGAATGTGGTCCAAACCGTCGTGGTTTTCGGCGAAGTTGTACAAGATGTCGCTGGTATTGGCCATGTTAGTTCCTCCTCCTCACATCGCCTGTTGTTCGATTTGCTTGGCCTTGTCGCGAGCCTCGGCGACGACATGGTCCAACTCATTGCTGACCGCCGTCAGGTCTTCATCGTGGGCTTGCATGGCCTCACCGAAACGCCTGGCTTGCCCGCCGTGCCAGGAGCTTTGGATCATCTCCTCGGCGCGCAGCCGCATGTCTTGCTGTCGCGACTTCACCTGGCGGACCTGCTCTTCGATATTGCTCAGTGTCTGTTGTGCCTGTTCTGGTGACAGGGCAACTTGACCCATCTTCATCTCCTGTCTGTAGTTCTCCGGAATCCATTCGGAGAGCGCCTATGTGGAATGCGTGGCTGGTTCGTCAACTGTGTCCCTAGAGCCTCTCCCATCGTTCCGCGGATAACTCGACGAGCTGACTGACCGCCTGGCCTAGGGCATGGTCAGATCCTGGCTTGAGCGTGGTCCACAGCTGCCCACTGGGAGAAGCGCTGGGTGCACCCACAATTCGGCCGTGTTTGGTGTAAAACACACCGACCGCGGCGGGCTGACGGGTGATGCGGTCCTCGTCGCTCAGCAGGGTGTAGTAGACGATTTCGGCGAACGCGGCGCGGGATGCCAGCGCCGCGCCCAGCGTCATGGCGGTGCGGGGCTCGGCGCCCAGAGCCCTCACCCGGTCGGCCAACTGCGCCGCGTCGTGGGTGCCCACCAGGTAGCGACTGACCGCCTCCAACGGTGCCGGCACCGGGGTGAATTGGGCGGCCTGGGCGCGCGGAAGTTCACCGACCAGCGCGCGGGTGGCCGCGATGAGGTCGGCCGGACCATCGAGGACCCGCAGCGTAATCTCGTTACCCACCCGGCGCGCGATTACCTGGAAATCACCGCGCCGCACAATGGTCAACCGCGCCATCCCGTCGGGCGTGACAAGCCGCATGGCCAGCTCCCGGTTGGGACGCTGCAAGGACTGCAGCAGCGGGACCAGGTCGGGATCAATCGCACCGTCGGTGATCAGTCCCCGCGCAATCAATCCACGGGTCGCCGCGTCGATTGCGGTGGTGAACGCGTCGACGGTGGCATAGCGGGGCTTCACGGCCAACACGACGGGGAAACCTTGGACGCCTACCCGTGCGGCGATGACCTGGAGCTCGTCATCGGTTAGCGTGAAACCCGTTGTCAGAGCAGTGGTCACAGCGACACCTCCTGGTCGGCGCCAATCACCGGTGGCGAGACCCAACGATCGGAGACATGCTGCAGTGTGCGCTCCGGTTCCTCGGCAAATCCGTCGATGTGCTGCGGCTCGGGTCTGGCCAGGTCGTCGAATATCGCTGTGTTGGGGCCCCAGCTCACGTTTGAGACCACGAACGGCGCATCACTCTGCTGCGCAGCGGGCAACCAGGAGTGCCCTGCGTCGGACAAGCCGGCGCCTGCTTCGCCGCCGCCTTCCAGCGTCTCGGCCTCGCGGAACGACTCGTACGCGCGGCTGCCCTCGTCGCGCCGATGCCCGGCCATAGGAGCGTAACCACCAGCGCCGCGACCAAATCCGTTACCACCGGACGCGTCGCTGGCAAACCTGGTGTTCTTCAACGGTTTTGCCTCGGCACTCGATTTCACCGGCGTTGCCATCATCGGCGAGAGTTGACGCGGCGCACCGCCCCCGCCGCCGCCGCCATGGGACCCCCCGCCGCCTTTGCCGTCCTTCTCGGTCTTGAGCGCGCCACCGTTGGTTACTTGCGGAGGAACAGGCTGTTCCCAGGGCTGGGCCAGTTCGGTGACGGCGTCCTCATAGCGGTGCATCACCGCCGCGGCGTCTGCCTGCTGGGCGGAAGCGGCTTCGTCAAACTCGGCGAAACTGCCTTGCAGGATCGCACCGTTGTAGGCCGACAGCGAGGCCATCATGTCTTGGGCCGCTTTGGCTTCGATCGCTTCGGACACGCTGGGCATCGATAGGATCGCCACCGTGTTGGCGACGGCGGCCTCTTCGGCACGGCGTCCGTTCGCGGCCGCGCTGAGGCTGGCCGCCTGCAGCCACTTGCCGAATGCCTCGAGTTTGCGCACCACAGCTTCAGAAGTGCCGCTCTGCCATGACACGCGTAAGCGCTCGATGATCTGGTTGTAGTCTTGGGAGATCTTGGCGAATTCGTTGGCCACTCGAATCCACGCTGCGCCGGCTTCGCCCACCGAAGAAGGGCCGGGGCCCTCGGTCAAATCACGCGCAAGCTGCTCGGTGCTGCGCGATTCCCACATCACATTGGTGAATCCCATGCCTTGGCCCCCCTTCTGTCAGCTCGCACGAACGTCGCCCCCATGCGACTGTTCCGATCGATATGTGTCAGTTCGCCAGGTCGGCTTCCACGATGCGACCAGAGTGCGAACGCAAGGTGGCCGACACCTCCTGAATTTCATTGGCGCCCTGATCGGATGCCTTCGTGAAGGAGCCATGCACCTCGTTGAGGGTGTGCGCGACCCGTTGCGACACCTCGTCGTGGCCCGATGCGATCACGTTGAGGTTGGGTGCCTCGGTCTCCATCACGCGGTGCATGCGGTTAGCGAGTTCATCGAGCTGCCTGGTGACTTCGGTGACTTCGTCGGGCTGAATGGACAGTCGGTTGTTGTCGGTCATCGCGGTGCTTCCTTCTAGATCCGAAGTTTGATGTCGGGGTCGTCGTCAGGGTTGGGCGCGGCTTCACCGATCACCGGTGGGGTTGCGGTTCCGAGATCGCCCACAATCTCGCCGCCTTGGTCGGTGGTGTGCAAGAACGACGCTGAGGTGTGGCTGCCGCTGGCACCCGCTTTGCCGCCGTGTGCCCCGTAGCCGGCCGCGCCGGGAGCCATCATTCCCGCGCCGCCTATTCCGGCCGCGCCGATGGACGGACGTGCGGCGGCGGCCCGGGCCACGGCCGCACCGGCGTTGCTCTCGTTTTGCACCATTGGCGAGGACGGGGTCGCTCGGGCCGGCGTCGTGGCACCCGGCCCGCCACCGCCACCGTGTCCGCCGCCGCCGGGATGCGCGGCGCTGACCATGCGCCCCGTGTGTCCCAGAGCGGCTGCGGGTGATGTGGCGCCGGCTGCACCTTGCGCGGCCTGGCCGAGGCCCGACGCCAAACTCGTGCCCGCTTGCATGCCGACCTGCAGAGCCTGAGTGCCCGCCTGCACGCCCATGGTCAGCGGCATCATGCCCATCTGCAGCGCGGGACCGATCATGCTCATCCCGACCGACAACATCGGACCGACCATGCCCATGGCCATTTCGGGACCCTGGGCGACCGCGACCGGCGCGCCGGTGGCCGTGGTGGTGGCCGCCTGGCTGGTCAGCGTGCTCTCCAGCTCGGTGATGCACTCGGTGGCCAGTGCACTGGCCCGAGACGCCGACTCGACCATATTGGCGGCAGTCCAGGGCAGACCCGCGGCCAGCGCCTCGAGTTCGTGCTGGCATTGGGTCAGGATCTCGAGCAGCCGCGCCTGACCTTGCGCGACATTGGCGGCCGCTGCGGTGTATTCGCCGCCCAAGGCGGTGCCCTGCGCGCCGACGGCGGCACCGTTGGCCAACGTCTGTCCCGTCTTGGCGGCCGCCGCACCGGCTCCGGCGCCGGCCCAACCCTGACCGCCCATGCCGCCCATCATCTGCCCGAGCGCTTGTTGCAGCCCGCCCGCCGCCGACTGGAAAGCCTGCGAGACACCCTCGAACATCTGCGTCGGATTCATGCCCTGGAAGAGGCCGGGTCCCAGGGTGCCCAGCATGTCGGTGACCGGTTTGAGCAGCCCGCTGGCGAAGTTGCCGCCCATCCCGCCTCCCGGAGCACCGGTCAGCTCGGCAGGTACGCCGTCGCCCGGTAAGCCGGGGAAGGCCATTTCTGGTCCGCCGCTTGGCAATTGGCCCAAGTTGAACTGGTTAAGAATGTCCTGCACCGGCCGATTGAGCCAGGCTTGTAAGTCATTCTCGATTTGATTGACGACCGGCTGATGGTCGAAGTCGGGGACCGGATCAACCTGGCCGGGTAACCCCGCCTGCGGGGCAGGGTCAGCGGTGCCCATCGTCTGGTCCTAGACGTCGGTCGCTGAGTCGGCGGCGATATAGGCAGCTTGCGAGATATGCGTCGCCCCACCCAGCAACGCGTGATTGGCGGCGGTCAGCATTCCGCTGGCGACGTTGTTCGCCGTTGATTCGTACATCGCCGGGATCATGTTCGCGACCGCGATCGGGCCCAACGCCATCGAAAACGAGCTCAGCTGCGCCGGAGTGACCATGCTGAATGCACTGGTGATGGCGGTGGAAGCGGCCTCTTGCGCCGCCGTGAGTCCCTGCATGAACTCGGGTTGCATTTCGAATGTCATGTTTGGTTTCTTCCCCCAGACTTTCCTGCTGAGCTTGCGGCTCGCGCTGTTCGTTCAACCCTAAGTGCCGCCCCCGGCGAAAAACTGCACGAATTTTAAGCAGAGGATTGCGCCGGCCGCGATTCACTCAGGGTTGCGCCGAAGTCGGATCTGCGGGCCGCGGACTACTCCGGTTCGACCGTGGTGCCGTCCGACCGAGTCAGCGGCGCCTTCTGTAACTCGTCCATCCGGGTGGTGAATTCTTGGAGCAGGAAGCTGTAGCGTTCCGCGGCGACGCGCGCCGCGGCATGGGCAGTGTCGACGATCAACTGAGCCAAGGTGTCAGGATCAAGACTGGTCGCGGGCGGCCCCAGCCATAGTCCGGTCAGTCGGCCCAGCCCGTCCACTTCGGCGCTCACCGCCCGGTCGCGGCTGGTCACGCGCGCCGTGATCGTCTTAGACTGCTCGGTCATCGACTGCAGCAGGTCGCGCTGCTTGATTGCCCGAGCGATCACCGACTGGGCGAGACTGGTCATATCGACCGCATCCAGGTCGCGGGAGGTTCTTCGTCCTCATCGTCGCCGAACAAGTCTCTCTCGGCCTTGGCAAGGTCCTCGTCGGTGGGCAGACCGAGCTCACGGATCACCGAAGGCCCGAAGCCCCTGTCGGCCAAGCTTTTTCGATATGCAACCTGTGCCCGCAGCGCCGAAAGCTGGCACAACGCCAGAATCTCGCCGGCCAATTCCTGCGGAGGTCTGGCCAGCTCACTGCGGTCGATCCGCAATGCCGTCGGTAACCCACGCTCGGTGGTGACAACGGCGATGGTCCCGGTGCGGGACCTCACCGGTTGCTGTTGCGGCACCCGCCCTCACCTCCCCGGCGTCGACTACCGCTTCGACTTTAGTGCCCGGATGAGCGACAAATCGGCCCAGAATTAGGCGGGGAAATGCAACTCACCAGATCGGTACAATACTTTCTACCGCCAGGACGTGGGGGAAAGACGTACGTGCTCGCTTCGCGGGACTCGGGCGCGGTTTCATCGGTGGCGCGACCGTCGCTGACGCACGTGGTGAGGGCACGGGAAGTAGGGACACCAATTCGATGAGCGGCACCAGGGATGCGCAGCGGGTCTTCGACGCCGGTGTGTTGTCACTGGGCATCCCCATCGACGGGCTGGAAACCGACCGCGACGTGCAATACGCGGCGCTGGCCTTCAAACGCGCGACCGAGCACGACCCCAACATGAGCGATGCCTGGCTGGGGCGGGCGGCCGCCGGTGACACCAGCAGCGAGGTGCTCTACCACCTCTGGCGGACCAGCAAGGAGAACCTGAACCGCGAACAGCGGCGGCTCGGACTGCCTCGACACGCGCTCAGCGGTCGGTTCCAGACCGGTTTGTACCTCGACTACGCGCTGAGCACGATGACAGAGGTCTGGCTGGCGTATGCGGCCAGCCTGATCGAGGGCAAAGACTTCGACGAAGCCGAGCGGATCCTCGACGAGCTGGACATCATGCGACGGTCCATGCCAGACGGTGACGCGGGCTCCAGGGAAATCTGCGCCTACATCCGGGCGGTGCTGCACTTCACCACGCAGCGCTGGCCGGACGTGCTGACCGCGTTGGCCGAATCCGCGTCATTCACCGATGAATACATTGCGGCTGGGGCGCATCTGATGGTGGGATCTGCGTGCGCGCAGATGGGCTTGTTCGGCGAAGGCATCCGCCGCCTTGACCAGGCGATCGAAGGGCCCATCCCGGCGGCACGCCGGGCGGCCGAATTCTGCAAGGGTCTGACGCTGCGTGAGATGGGCAAAGAACCCGAAGCGCGAACTATTTTCGAGCGGATTTACAGCGAGGAGCCCGGGTTCGAAGCCAATGCCGCGGCGCTGCACGACCCCAAATACCGGCTCATCATCAGTACCAAAGAAGCCATCGAGTCCCGTACCGACAAGTGGGATCCCAGCACCGCGCGCAACGCCCAGGACCTCGACTCCGACAGTCTGAGTGAGCGGGGTAATGAGTATCTGCGCGCCGCCCAGGTTGAACTGGACCGCCAGATCGGCTTGTCCGAAGTCAAGCTGCAGGTCGCCAAGCTCCGATCGGCGGCGATGTTAGCTAAGGTCCGAGAAGGCAAGGGCCTCAACACCGCATCGCGCAGCCTGCACTTGGCGTTCACCGGCCCGCCCGGAACAGGCAAGACCACCATCGCCCGCGTGGTTGCCCAGGTCTACTGCGGCCTGGGGTTGTTGAAGACGCCCGCCGTAATTGAGGCCAAGCGAAGTGACTTCGTCGGCGAACACCTGGGCAGCACCGCCATCAAGACGTCGGCCCTCATCGATTCGGCGATGGATGGGGTGCTGTTCATCGACGAGGCGTACACGCTGATTCAGAGCGGATTGTCCGGTGGGGACGCCTTCGGGCGTGAGGCGGTCGATACCCTGCTGGCCCGGATGGAGAATGACCGCGACCGGCTGGTGGTCATCATCGCGGGATACGACGCGGAAATCGACCGATTCTTGGCGGCCAACGAAGGTATCGCGTCCCGGTTCACCAAACGGATCCGATTCGCCTCCTACAACCCCACCGAATTGGGTGACATCGGTCGATTGATCGCCAAGACCCGCGACTCGGAGCTGTCCGACGAGGCCTGCGACCAACTGATCGCGGCGTGCACCCGCTTGTACGAGGGGCAGTCGGTCGACGAGTCCGGCACCCTGCGTCGTGACATCGATCTGGTGGGCAACGGGCGCTTTGTCCGTAACGTCATCGAGGCCGCCGAAGAAGAGCGCGAGTATCGGCTCAGCGAGCGCCTCGACATCAACGTCGAGGACCTCGACGAGAAGGAATTGATGCGCATCGAAGCCGGCGACATGCGCGCCGCGCTGAACAGCGTACTGGGCATGTCCACCCGCCAGCTCACCTCGAGAACGCAATAGTGAGCTTCTCCGACGCCCCCAAGCCCGCATCCGGCTTCAAACGCAGCAGCGATGCGGACACCAATCCCATTCCCGTAGCGCAGATTCAAGCAAAGCTCGCGCAAGAAGAACAGGAAGCCGAGGCGGCGCCCCTCGCCGATCAGCCGCCCGATCGGCCGGTGCATTCGGGGCCGATGGCGGCCGGTACCCGGGTCATGGATCTGCCGCCGGTGCTCAACGCCGCTGCCGCGCAACATGTTCCGGGAGTCGAGGAGTCGCCGCCACTCACACCGCCTCCGATGGAGCCACAACCGCCACGTCCCGGACCCATGGCCGCGGGCACGGCGGTGGTGCGTGTTCCGCCGGCGCCGGAGCGTCCCTCGCCGCCTTCGCCGGTGGTTCCAGCGCCACCAGCCACCGGCTGGCAGCCACCCCAGCCGCCGCCCCCGCCACCGCGTAGGCCGGATCCTAGGCTGCAGCACCCCGGCCCGGTATCTGCGCCGGTAGCAACACCCTTCACCAGCGCCACCCCCAGCGCGCCGCCACCGCACCCTGGTGTGCACGAACCACGGATGCCTTCGCATACCGACCTGGGCTTGGTGCGCCGCACCAGGCCGCTGCCACAAAGTGGGTGGCGCAAGGTCGTGCACCGTGTCACGGGCCTGACCCCGAAGGAATCCGAACAAGAAAACACCCGCCAGCGACTTATCGCACGGGTGAGCCAACCGGTCCGCGGTGACTACAGCATCGCCGTTTTGTCGATGAAGGGCGGAGTCGGCAAGACCACGACGACCGTCGGACTGGGTTCGACGTTCGCGGCCATCCGCGGTGATCGCGTGATCGCCGTTGACGCCAATCCCGACTTCGGCACCCTGGCCCAGCGCGGACCCGATCAGAGCCGATCCACCGTGCGAGATCTGCTTCTGGACGACAACATCTTTCGTTATTCCGATATCCGTCGGCACACGTCGCAAAGCTCGAGTCGGCTGGAAATACTGGCCTCCGAACGCGACCCGGCCACCTCGGAGGCTTTCTCCGACGCCGACTATCGCGTGGTCATCCGGTTGCTACAGCGGTTCTACAACCTCATCCTCACCGATTGTGGCACCGGCCTCGTGCACTCGGCGATGGAAAGTGTGTTGGACGAGGCGGACGCGATCGTGCTGGTGGCCTCGCCCGCCATCGACGCCGCCCGCAGCGCCCTGGCAACGCTTGATTGGCTCGAACACCATGGCCGCGCGCATCTGGTACCCAGTGCCACGGTGGTCATCAGCGCCGCGCGGCCTGGTAAGGCGTCGGTGGATATGGACAAGCTGGCCGCGCAGTTCCTCACTCGTATCCGTGCCGTTCACGTCATCCCGTTCGACGACCACCTGGCCCAGGGATCCGAGATCATGCTGGACTTGATGGCCAGCCGAACTCGCCAAGCGTTCCTCGAGTTGGCCGCGTTCATCGCCGACGGCTTCGCGCACACCAAGCGCGCGGACCGGGCCCCGCGCGGCTAAGCGGCGCTCAGACGAAGTCGTCGCTCAATGCGCCCGACCTCTCAGCCGCCGCGCGCGGCAATCATGGCCGAGCGATTGACCTTGGTGGCCGCCGTCCGCGGAATCTGCTCGACGAACTCCACCGTCTTGGGCACCTTATAGGGCGCCAGGCGACCCTTGGCGTACTCGATCACCTGCTGCTCGGTCAGGGGCGCCGCGGTCTGGACGACGGCGTGCACGCGGCGTCCCCAATGCGGATCTGACAGACCGATCACCACCACGTCGGCAATGTCGGGGTGTCCGGCCAGTGCCGACTCCACCTCGGCGGGAAAGACATTCGCGCCGCCGGAGACGATCATGTCCGCGCGGCGATCGGTGATGTAGAGGTAGCCGTCGGCGTCGAGATGGCCGATGTCGCCAGCGGTTCGGAAACCGTCTTCCGTTTCCGGTAGCGGCGGGGCGCCGCCCAGATAGCGGTAGCCGGCGCTCATCGGCGCGCGCAAATAGACGTCGCCTTCCTCACCCGGCCCCAGCGGACGCTTGTCCGCGTCCAGGATCCGGATCTCGGTGTCCCGAAAGCCGCGGCCGACGCTGCCGGGATGGGTCAACCATTCGTCGCCGCGCAGGGCGGTCAAACCGAGGTTCTCGGTCATGCCGTAGGCGGTGACGATCTGTTCCGGACTGAGCAATTCGAACCAGGTCTGCAGCAGTGTCGGCGGCATGACAGCGGCGCCCTGCAGGATGAACACAATGCTGGATAGATCGCGCTGACGGATGTCGGGTAGGGCAGCGATGCGCTTGAGCATCGTGGGCGTGGCCGTGAAATTGGTGATTCGGTATCGCTCGATCGTGTCCACAACCAGAGCGGCGTCGAACTTTTCGAGTACGACGAGGTGGTCCCCACCCAACATGAACGGCAGGGTGGCAAAGCCGTTGGTGTGATACATCGGCGCGGGCACCAAAATGGTCTGCGGTTGCGCCACCGGTGTCCAGTTCGCCAGGAAGGGCTCGCCGTGCTGAGGCGTCCACAGCGACGGCGCCAGGTTCAGTATGACTTTCGGGACACCCGTCGAGCCGCTGCTGCAGATTCCGTTGGCCATGGGGGATATGGCTGCCGGAAGCGGACTTTGGGACTCGGCGGATGCGCGCGCGTCGAGTTCCCATCGGTGTTGTTCGTCGACGACGACGGCGGGGTCGATCACCGCACGTACCCGATCACGTTCCCATTCCGGCAAGTCCCAATGCATCGGGACGGGGATCGCGCCGATCTTCCAGCAGCCCATTGCCGTCAGCACCAGGTGTTCAGAGTTCGGAATCGCGATGGCCACTAGCGACCCGGTTTGTGCACCGTCAGCGGTCAGCGCCCGGCCCCACTGGTTGGCGCGGGCGTCGAGCTCACCGAAGGTCAGGGTGTGATCACTGCCATCGAGCGCGACCGTGGTCAGCGCCGGTTGGTCGCGCCGCTGTTCGGCTAAGTCCTGCAACTTCAGCCCGAACGGGATACCTTCCTCGAGCGGATTAGCCGCCACTTCGGTCGCGATGGGCTTGGTCGTCATGCCGGTACCGGCCCGTTGAACAGCGTCTCGAACTGCCCGTCACGCACATCGGTAATCAGCCTCAAGCTCAGCGCCTCGGCCCCGAGCGGCAACCTGATGAGGGGTTGGGTGTGCCGGTCCAGCACGCTGACATCGGATTCGTCGCAGAAGCCCAGCGCGCCGAGCAACTGGTGTGCGGTGCGCAGCGTCTGGCGCGCAGTCTCGGCGGCTTTCAGTCGTAACACCAGCGCGTCCGCCGAATACGTCTGCGCGGCAACGCTATTGAGACGCGAT
This sequence comes from Mycobacterium sp. 1423905.2, assembly GCF_001673155.1. Taxonomy (GTDB): domain Bacteria; phylum Actinomycetota; class Actinomycetes; order Mycobacteriales; family Mycobacteriaceae; genus Mycobacterium. The sequence continues at coordinate 53,133 of NZ_LZLE01000215.1, forward strand.
AGGGTGAACTTCGCGAGTTCCTCGAGGCCTCGTACCGCGACCGAGGCGTCGGCTACGGTGAACCGGACGGCCTGGAAGTCGGCCAGGGGCTTGCCGAACTGTACGCGGGCGAGAACATGCTCGGTCACGATACGCAGTGACTGCTGCACCGCCCCCAGAATCCGCCACGATCCCAGCACGAGATGAAGACTAACGTCGGCGGACGGCACCGTTCCATCAGGT
>NZ_LZLE01000216.1 GCF_001673155.1 Mycobacterium sp. 1423905.2
ATCGAGTCGGCGTTGCACGGCCGGGACGGCCACGTCGTCGAGGGCGTCACGTCCTGCGAATCGATCCTGGCGCTGGCCTCCAGCTATGACGTCGAGATGCCGCTCACCGACGCGGTGCACCAGGTCTGCCACAAGGGACTGTCGGTCACCGAGGCGATCGCGCTGCTGCTGGGCCGCAGAACCAAGCCGGAGTGATCCGGCGACCCGGGAATCCCAGCTCATGGCCGCGGATCCGACCGGTCGGCGCCTCACCCGGTAGCCTCTTTAGCTTGTGAGTGCCAGCGCCGGGCCGATCCGCGTCGCCGTCGTCTTCGGCGGACGCAGCAACGAGCACGCCATTTCCTGCGTGTCGGCCGGCAGCATCCTGCGCCACCTGGACCGCGAGCGCTTCGAGGTCGTTGCGGTCGGCATCACCCCGGAGGGGTCGTGGGTGCTGACCGACGCCAATCCGGACTCGCTGGCCATTACCGGCCGGCGGCTGCCGTCGGTGACCTCGGATTCCGGCACTGAGCTGGCGCTTCCGGCCGATCCGCGGCGCAGCGGGCAACTGGTGTCGTTACCGCCCGGCGCCGGTGGGGTGTTGGGCTCGGTCGACGTGGTGTTCCCGGTGTTGCACGGCCCGTATGGCGAAGACGGCACCATTCAAGGACTACTCGAGCTGGCCGGGGTTCCGTATGTGGGCGCGGGTGTGCTGGCCAGCGCCGCCGGCATGGACAAGGAGTTCACCAAGAAGCTGTTGGTCGCCGACGGCTTGCCGGTGGGCCCTTACGCGGTGCTTCGCCCGACGCGGATGGGGCTGGATCCCGAGGAGTGCCAACGGCTGGGCTTGCCGGTGTTCGTCAAGCCCGCGCGGGGCGGTTCGTCGATCGGCGTGAGCCGGGTGACCAGTTGGGATCAGCTGCCGGCCGCGGTCGCCGAAGCCCGTCGGCACGATCCAAAAGTGATCGTGGAAGCGGCGATCAACGGCCGCGAACTGGAGTGCGGTGTGCTCGAGATGCCCGACGGCGCAATCGAAGCCAGCACCCTGGGCGAGATTCGGGTGGCCGGGGTGCGGGGGCGGGAAGACTCGTTCTACGACTTCGCGACCAAATACCTCGACGACGCCGCCGAACTAGACGTGCCGGCCAAGGTGGATGACGGAACCGCAGATGCGGTGCGGCAGATGGCAATTCGGGCGTTCAAGGCCATCGATTGCCAGGGCCTGGCTCGGGTGGACTTCTTCCTCACCGACGACGGGCCGGTGATCAACGAGATCAACACGATGCCCGGGTTCACCACGATATCGATGTTCCCGCGGATGTGGGCTGCCAGCGGTGTGGACTACCCCACGCTGGTCGCGACGATGGTCGAGACGGCGCTGGCGCGCGGAGTGGGTCTGCGCTGAGCGGTCATCGCGCCGGTGCCGGGTCGATGGGAACCGCGGTGATGGTGTGGTCGATGACGTCGGACAAGGTTTGAATCGGGGTCGGGCCCGACCCGGCGGGCAGAGTCAACGCGATGTACACCGGTCGATCGACGGTGTACCAGGTGAATTGGCGGGCTTCGAACCACTGCACCCGGTCGACGAATTGGATCGGTGAGCCCACGACGAACTCGTCGGGGCGCTGCAACCCGCATTGCAAGAGGACCGGCGCACCGTCGGCCTTGGCCCGCCAGGCGGCCGCTGCGGGAGGTGCCGGCTGCGTGAGCGCGGCCCGTTGGTAGTCCCCGAGCCGTTCGGGTAGTGCCGCCATCAGTGCCTGACAGGCGGGCGCGTCGGCGTGGGGGGCGGGAACACCGGGAATGGTCACCGGTTGCTGCGGCTGCTGGCGCGATACCGCGAGGAACAAGATGACGCCGATGGCGGCCACCGCCAGCGTCACCGCGGCTATGACCAGCGCGCGCGGCGGCCCGTCGCCGTCGGGCACCTGCCACCTCCTACACTCGGCAGGGCCCCAACTTACCGCAGGTCGCAGGAGGCGCCGTGCACGACGACGCATCTGAGACGCTGCAGCAGGTCGGGGAATTCGCCGTCATAGACCGGTTGGTGCGCGCCCGCGTGCTCTCCGACGCGGTGGCGGTGGGGCCGGGTGATGACGCGGCGGTGTTGGTGTCCAGTGACGGGCGCACCGTGGTGTCGACCGACATGTTGGTGCAGGACCGGCATTTTCGGCTGGACTGGTCCACCCCGCACGACGTCGGCCGCAAGGCGATCGCTCAGAACGGCGCCGACATCGCCGCGATGGGCGCGCGCACCACTGCATTCGTGGTCGGCGTGGGCGCCCCCAGTGCCACCCCGGTCGCGCAGATGACCGCGCTGGTGGACGGCATGTGGAGCGAGGCAACTCGACTCGGGGCGGGCATCGTCGGCGGCGATCTGGTCAGCTGCCCGCAATGGGTGATCTCGGTGACCGTGCTGGGTGATCTGGCCGGTCGCGCCCCGGTGCTGCGGTCGGGAGCCAAGCCCGGCTCGGTGGTCGCCGTGGCCGGGCAATTGGGTCGCTCCGCAGCGGGATATGCCTTGTGGGACAAGAAAACTGACGGATACACCGAGTTGCGGCGCAGTCATCTGGTGCCAGAACCGCCCTACCATCAGGGTCCGGCGGCCGCCGCAGCGGGAGCCCAGGCCATGATCGACGTGTCCGACGGTCTGGTCGCCGATCTGCGTCATGTCGCCGACGCGTCGGGGGTGGGAATCGATCTGTCGACCGCCTCGCTGGATGCCGATTATCGCCTGCTCAGTGCGGCTGGCGCCGCCGTCGGTGCCGACCCCTGGTCGTGGGTGTTGGGCGGTGGTGAAGACCACGCGTTGGTGGCATGCTTCGCCGGCGCACCGCCGGACGGGTGGCGGGTGATCGGCCAGGTCCTCGACGGGCCGGCGCGGGTGCTGGTCGACGGCGATGCCTGGCAAGGCAACCCGGGGTGGCAGTCCTACACCTAGTCACCTGTCAACGCGCGCTGCCCTTTCCGCGCGAACTTGCGATGCTCGCGTCGGGCCCAACGCCGCACCCGCGTCGGGTTGAGGGGTCCGCCATGGCCGACATGGATGACCGTCAGATCCAGTTCCAACACGGCCTCGAGACTGGCAAGGTTGAGGCGCCTGTCTTGGTGAAATGGCGGGTTGGCGGGCCGGCGTCGCATCGCACCGAGAAAGGAGCCGGCAATCAGGTCCGCAGCGATGAGATCACCGGTATGAGTCAGCACCGATATCGATCCGGGCGTATGGCCGGGAGTCATCAGGATCCTCGCGTCAACACCGTAGTCGGACAAGGACATCGGCGCATCAACGAGCACGTCCGGTGTAAAGGGCTCGGTACGACCGTGCGCCGGTGGCAGTCTTGAGAAGATCCATCCGAACGGCCCGGTCGGTCGCAGCGACGCTGCGAGGCTTCGGCCGGAGGTGTACGCCTCGGCGTCGGCCCGGTGGGCGATGACGGGCGCTTGGAGCGCTTTCTGTAGGTAAGCCGCCGATCCCAGGTGGTCGATGTGACCGTGGGTGACCACAATCGCCGATACGTCGGAGACTTCGACGCCGTGCCTAGCCAAGGCTGCGAGAAGTTGTGGCCCGCTGCCCGGGACGCCGGTGTCCACCAGCACTGTCTTGCGGCCCAGCAGCAGGAAGGCGTTGACCGTCGCCCTACCCACCACTGGGATGGTTACCACCTTGGTCGGGGTCATGAGGGCTTCTTTCAACCCGTCGCGTGATTCGAACGAATCGCTGACCCGACGGGCTGGTCATTCCAGCCGGAACTTTCGACCAGGTCGAACCAGTTCGGCGTCGCTGCAGACATATTCAGCAATTGATGGAGATGGCTGGGGAACGTCAGCGGCGGGCCCTTCTGCGGGTTGCGCGCGACCTGGTCGGCGATCACCTCGGCAAGCGCGTATCCGAGGTTGTCGCGCGGCCACAGTGCGTGTACCCGGTCGGCGAAGCCAGGGGGAAGCAGTTCACGGTCGACGCCGACGATGTCTGTCGAGATACCCATCTGGCTGACGGCCTGGACGGGTCCGAAGCGATGCGCCAGACCGACACTGGTGTGCAGCGCTATCCCCTGCCACACGGTCACCACGCGGTCCTGGTCGACGTCATGGTCGCGCAGGAACCTCGCGGCGATGTCAGCGCCGTCGACCTCGAAGCGTTGATCACCGTTGCCGTGTTCGGTGGCGCCCAAGTCGTGCAGTAGGCAGGTGAGATATACCAGTTCGTCGTCATAGTCGACGTCGCGGTGCAGGCCCTTGGCAGCCGCCACTTCGCGGGCGAAAAGGTAGCTGCGTATCGCGTGGTGTGCAACGAACGGGGGTGACACGGCAATGACGAATTCTCGTGCGGCAACTGCCAATGCGGAATCGGGCATGGTCAGGTGACGGTCTTGATCGTGGTCGTCATGAGGGGCGCTGGACATTGGCATACCGCCACGATGCGGGAATCGGCACGGATATTCCAGTGGCCAATTCGCCAACAAGCTTTAAGATCTGGCCATGATCATTGCGGTGCTCGCGCAAGACAGTGTCATGGGTTTCGAGTTGATGATTCCGAGCCTGGTGTTCGGCATGGCGAATGAGGCGGTCGGCGACGCTGCACCTGCGAGAACAGGTGGCAACACCGGACCCCGCCCCTACGAAGTACGCGTGTGCGCACGCCGACGCCGCGTCACCACCACTCCTGACTGGGGCGGGGTCGAATTTCATACTCCTTACGGGCTGGACGGCTTGGCCGACGCCGACCTGGTGATCGTGCCTGGGGTGCATGCGTTCCTGAAACCGCCTGACCCGCCGGTCGTTTCGGCGCTACGGCGTGCCGCCGAGGCCGGCGCGCGAGTCGCGTCGATGTGCGTCGGAGCGTTCACGTTGGCGGCAACGGGCCTGCTCGACGGCCGACGAGCTACCACCCACTGGCAGTGGGCAGACGAACTCGCCCGGCGCCATCCCCGAATCGAGGTCGATCCGAGTGTGTTGTTCGTCGACGAGGGCAACGTTCTGACCGCCGCCGGAGTGGCGTCGGGTCTCGACTTGTGTCTGCACGTGATTCGGCACGACGCCGGCCCCGAAGTGGCCGGCGCGACGGCGCGACGGGTAGTGGTACCGGCATGGCGCGCCGGCGGACAGGCGCAATACATCGAGCACCCGCCTCCCGCCGCCGCAGGTCATCCGTTGCGGTCGACGATCGCCTGGATGGAAGAGAATGCCGCCGAACCGCTTGATCTACCGACCATCGCCGATCACGCCGCTATGAGCGTTCGTACTCTCAATCGCCAATTCCGAGAGCACTTCGGCACCACACCGCTGGGGATGCTGACAACGATGCGCGTGGCCCGCGCGCGGCAGTTACTGGAGGCCACCGGGCTGCCGGTCGACCGCGTCGCCGAGCAGTCGGGGTTCGGCTCGTATGCCTCGCTACGCCACCACTTCCTGCGGACTGTCGGCGTCTCACCGCAGAAGTACCGGCACAGCTATGTCGTGGCGCAGTGAAGCGTGGGCGGATTAGCTGCCGTCGGACACCAGGGCGCTAGGGTGGCGCGGTGACCGTGTATGCGATCGCTCAGCTGCGATTCCTCGACCGGGCGGCCTACCTGCGTTACCAGGCCAAGTTCTGGGACGTCTTCGCGCGTCACGAAGGAACGCTACTGGCCGCAGACGAGTCACCGCAGGTGGTGGAAGGCGAATGGGCCCGCGACAAAGTGGTGCTGATGTCCTTCCCCGACGAGTCCGCCTTTCACCGCTGGGCGCAATCACCCGAGTACCAGGAGATATCCAAGGACCGCCGAGCCGGCGCCGACACGGTAGTGCTGCTGGCCAAGGGGTTACGGTGACCGCGCGTCCGCTGAGCGAACTCGTCGAGCCGGGGTGGGCGACCGCGCTGCAGCCCGTGGCCGACCAGGTCGCCAAGATGGGCGAGTTTCTGCGAGCCGAGATAGCGGCCGGTCGCCGATACCTCCCGGCGGGCCCGAATGTGTTGCGCGCGTTCACGTTTCCGTTCGACAACGTCCGCGTTCTCATCGTCGGTCAAGATCCGTACCCGACACCGGGACACGCTGTGGGACTTAGCTTTTCGGTGGCCCCGGACGTGCGCCCGCTGCCGCGCAGCCTGGCCAACATCTTCGACGAGTACACCGCCGACCTGGGCTACCCCCAACCTTCCAACGGGGATCTGACGCCGTGGGCGCAACGCGGTGTGTTGTTGTTGAACCGGGTGCTGACCGTGCGGCCCAGTAGTCCGGCGTCTCATCGCGGTAAGGGCTGGGAGGCGGTGACCGAGTGCGCGATTCGCGCGCTGGTCGCGCGGGCGCAGCCGATGGTCGCCATCTTGTGGGGCCGTGACGCCTCGACACTCAAGCCGATGCTGGCCGCAGGTGATTGTGTCGCCATCGAATCACCGCATCCCTCACCACTTTCGGCGTCTCGCGGGTTCTTCGGCTCTCGGCCGTTCACGCGCGCCAACGAATTACTCGCCGGGATGGGCGCCGAACCGATCGACTGGCAATTGCCGTGACAGCGACGACCGCGCTGGCGGGGGATTAGCCCATGTACGACTTGGACGACACCATCCGGCAGCGACGCTCGTCGCGGATGTTCCTGCCCGACCCGGTGCCACCAGAGCTGGTCGAGGAATCGCTGCGGTTGGCCATGTGTGCGCCGTCGAATTCCAATGTGCAGCCGTGGCAGATCGTCGTCACCAGTGGTCCCGCGCGCGACCGGCTGGTGGCGGCTTTGCTCAGCAAGGCGCGCTCCGAACCGCCGCGGGTGCCTGAACTGCCTGCCGCCTTCGCGCACCTACGGCGCGAGCTCGGCGCGCAGGTCTACGGCTCGATGGGCATCGCCCGCGACGACGCCGAGGCTCGCCGCATCGCCGTGCTGCGCAACTGGGAATTCTTCCGCGCTCCGCTGGGCGCGGTGGTGTACATGCACCGCGACTTCGGGCTGGTCGACAGCATGGGTGTGGGCATGTTCCTGCAGACGCTGTTGTTGGCGCTGACCGCGCGCGGGCTGGGCAGCTGTGTGCAGGTGTCCATCGCCGGCTACCCCGACATCGTGCGGGAGCAGTTGGGCATAGGCCCCGACACCACGATCCTGTGTGGTCTGGCGATCGGCTATCCCGATCCCGATTTCTCCGCCAACTCGTTGCGCATCGAACGCGACGCTTTAGACAAACACGTCCGATTCATCGACGAGTGACGTCAGCCGCGGGTGACCTTGCCGGCCTTGATGCACGACGTGCAGACGTTGACCCGCTTCTTGTTGCCGCCGGGACGGTCAACGGTGTGGACGGTCTGGACGTTGGGGTTCCACCGGCGGCTGGTGCGGCGGTGGGAGTGCGACACCGACTTGCCGAAGCCGGGGCCTTTCCCGCAGATATCGCACACAGCGGCCATTGTTCGAACTCCTCAAGTCTCTTGCTGGGCCGGCGACCTGGCCGGCGCAGAGCCCAGGACGCGCCCGGGCGTGTACACGATAGCCCAGGATAGCGACTGTCGAGCGTAAGCACCAAAACGATCAACAGCCTGTAGACGCGTCATCACCGGTGCTGTCGGCGGCTCTGACTAGGCTCACTGGGGTCCGGGACGAAGGAGGTGGGGCAGGTGGATACGCCCGATCGTCTCCTGGACGCCGCGGCCCTGCGCGACTGGGCGCACACCGTCGTCAGCGACCTGATCACCCACATCGACGAGATCAATCGGCTCAACGTCTTCCCGGTTCCCGACTCCGACACCGGCGCGAACATGCTGTTCACCATGCGCTCGGCGCTGGCCGAAGCCGAATCCGGATCAGGCGCGGGCAACAACGACGTCGCCCGGGTGGCCGCGGCGCTGTCCGCCGGCGCGCTCAACGGCGCCCGGGGGAACTCCGGAGTCATCCTGTCGCAGATCCTGCGCGGCATCGCCGACGCGACCGCAGGCGCCGCCGCGCAGGCCGGGGGAACGTTATCCGCCGTCGACGCCGGCGTGCTGGCAACCGCCCTGTGGCGCGGCGTCGAACTGGTCGTCGCCTCGATGGGCGGCACCGAAGTCCCCGGCACCATCGTGTCGGTGCTGCGCGCGGCCGCCAGGGCCGCCGAGCAGTGCGCCGACGGAGGCGAGGGGCTGGCACAGGCGATTACCGCTGCCGGCGACGCGGCGGTGGTCGCGCTGGAGAAGACACCCGAACAGCTCGACGTACTGGCCGATGCCGGTGCGGTGGACGCCGGTGGACGCGGCCTGCTGGTGCTGCTGGACGCCCTGCGCTCGACGATCACCGGCCACACACCCGCCCGTTCGGTCTACGCGCCGTCGCCCCGGCCGGTCGCCGAAGACGCGCCGCTGGCTCGGCCGACCCCTCAGTTCGAGGTGATGTATTTGCTGGCCGGCTGCGACGCCGCCAGCGCCGACACCTTGCGGGACCGGCTGGCCGAGATCGGTGACTCGGTCGCCCTCGCCGCCTCGGAAACCGAAGGCAGCTACTCGGTGCACGTCCACACCGACGACGCAGGTGCCGCGGTGGAGGCCGGGCTCGCCGCCGGCCGCCCGAGCCGGATCGTGATCTCGGCGTTGAACTCCGGCACCAGCGGGCTGCCGGCAGGTGGCTGGACCCGGGAGCGCGCCGTGCTCGCCGTGGTGGACGGCGACGGCGCCGTCGAACTGTTCTCCGGTGAGGGCGCCAGCGTGTTGCGGCCCGGCCCGGATGCGGTCGCGCCGGCCGCCGACATCAGCGCTCACCAGCTGGTCCGGGCGGTGGTCGATACCGGCGCGGCTCAGGTGATGGTGTTGCCCAACGGGTATGTCGCCGCCGAGGAGCTGGTGGCGGGCTGCACCGCGGCGATCGGCTGGGGTGTCGACGTGGTGCCCGTGCCGACCGGTTCGATGGTGCAGGGATTGGCGGCACTCGCCGTGCACGACCCGGCGAGCCAGGCCGTCGACGACGGCTACACGATGGCCCGCGCCGCCGGCGCCGCCCGGCACGGATCGGTGCGCATCGCCACCGAACAGGCGTTGACCTGGGCCGGCCCCTGTGCGCCCGGCGACGGGCTGGGCCTGGCCGGGGATGAGGTGCTGATCGTGGCGCCCGATGTGGCGGCGGCCGCCATCGGGCTGCTCGATCTGCTGCTGGCCTCCGGCGGCGATCTGGTGACCGTGTTGGTCGGCGCGCAGGCCGGATCAGACGAAGCCGCCGCGTTGGGCCGCACCTTGGAGCAGCACATCCACGACCACCACCCGGGCACGGAGCTGGTCGCCTATTACACCGGCCATCGCGGCGACGTGCTGCTGATTGGGGTCGAGTAGCCGTGGCCTCGCTGACCGACCGGCTGCACTACCTCGTCGGGGCCAAGCCCGCCGACGACCTCGAGGAATTCTTCGGCATCCGCACCGTCGACGACCTGCTGCGGCATTACCCGCGCAGCTACACCGAAGGGGCGGCCCGGCTCGACACCGGCGGTGAGCGCCCGGAAGAAGGTCAGCACATCACCGTCGTCGACGTCATCACCGAAGCGGAAACCCGGGCGATGAAGAAGGATCCGAAGAAGAAGTATCACCGCATCGCCGTCGGAACCGGACGCAACAAGATCACCGCCACTTTCTTCAACGCGAAGTATCTGAGCAAAGACCTCATCAAAGACACCAAGGTGATGTTGTCCGGGGAGGTCAGCTACTTCAAAGGCGCGATGCAGCTCACCCATCCGGCTTTTCTCATTCTCGACTCGCCGGACGGACGTAACCGCGGCACCAAGTCGCTCAAGACCATCGCCGATGCCTCCGCCGCCGCCAGCGGCGAGGAATTGGCGTCGTCGTTGGAACGCCGCTTCTTCGCCATCTATCCGGCCAGCACCAAGATGCAGAGCTGGGACATCTTCGCCTGCGTGCGTCAGGTGCTCGCGGTGCTAGATCCCGTCGAGGACCCGCTGCCGGCCCAGCTGCGCGACGAGCTCGGGCTGATGCCCGAAGACGCCGCGTTGCGCGCCATCCATGTCTCCGAGGACGAGGCCGAACGCAACCGCGCCCGCGAGCGCCTGACGTTCGACGAAGCCGTCGGACTGCAGTGGGCGCTGGTCGCGCGGCGCCACGGTGAGCTGTCCGAAACGGGTCCGCCGGCACCACCGCGCGCCGACGGATTGGCCGCAGAACTGTTGCTGCGGTTGCCTTTCCAACTGACGGGCGGCCAGCGCGAGGTGCTCGACGTGATCGCCAAGGACCTCGCCGCCACCCGGCCGATGAACCGTTTGCTACAAGGTGAGGTCGGGTCGGGCAAGACGATCGTCGCGGTGCTGGCGATGCTGCAGGTGGTCGACGCGGGCTACCAGTGCGCATTGCTCGCGCCCACCGAAGTCCTTGCTGCGCAACATCTCTCGTCGATCAATAATGTGCTGGGTCCGCTGGCGATGGCTGGTCAGCTCGGCGGCGCCGACGTCGCCACCCGGGTGGCGCTGCTCACCGGGTCCATGACGGCGGGGCAGAAAAAGCAGGTCCGCGGCGAGATCGCCAGTGGACAGGTAGGCATCGTCATCGGGACGCACGCGTTGCTGCAAGACGCGGTGGACTTTGACAACCTGGGCATGGTGGTGGTCGACGAGCAACACCGGTTCGGGGTGGAGCAGCGAGATCGGTTGCGGGCCAAGGCACGCGCGGGTGTCACGCCGCACCTACTGGTGATGACCGCGACACCGATTCCGCGGACCGTCGCGCTCACCGTCTACGGCGATCTGGAGACCTCGACGCTGCGCGACCTTCCCCGGGGGCGCCAACCGATCACCACCAACGTCATCTTCGTCAACGACAAACCCAATTGGCTGGTCCGTGCCTGGCAGCGCATTGTCGAGGAGGTGTCGGCCGGTCGGCAGGCCTACGTGGTAGCGCCGCGCATCGACGAATCCGACGACACCGACACCCAAGACGCCCGGCCGTCGGCGACCGCCGAGGGGCTGTATGCCCGGCTGCGGTCCAAGGAACTCGCGGATCTGCGACTGGGTCTCATGCACGGACGGTTGTCGACCGACGACAAGGACGCCGCAATGGCGGCGTTTCGCGCCGGTGAGGTCGACGTGCTGGTGTGTACCACCGTCATCGAGGTGGGCGTCGACGTCCCCAACGCCACGGTCATGTTGGTGATGGACGCCGATCGGTTCGGCATTAGCCAGCTGCACCAGTTGCGCGGACGTATCGGTCGTGGCGAGCATGCCAGCCTGTGCCTGCTGGCAACCTGGGCAGCGGAACAATCGTCGGCTGGGCGCCGGCTGACCGCGGTTGCGAAAACCATGGACGGATTCGCGCTGGCGGATCTGGATCTCCGGGAGCGCCGAGAGGGCGACGTGCTGGGCCGCAACCAATCCGGTCGGGCCATCACCTTGCGGCTGCTGTCGCTGGCCGACCATCTGCCTTACATCGAGGCAGCCCGCGACTTCTGTACCCGCGCCTACGAAGAGCCCGGCCCACACCCCGGGTTGGCCTTGCTGGCATCGCGGTTCACCGATACCGACCGCATCGAGTATCTGGACAAGTCGTGACCCGCAGGGGGCTGCTGTGGCTGGCGCTGGCCGCGGTGCTGGCCGTCGTAGTCGCATACCAAACGCTGGGTGCCACGGCGGCCCGGCGCGCCGAGGACTTCGCCGCGCGTGCCGACGTGCCCACCGTGCCCCCGGGCGCCGACGTCCTCGCGGGCCTTGCGGTGCTCCCGCAGCGGATGCACCGCTACGACTACCGCCGCGCGGCGTTCGGCGACGCCTGGGACGACGACAACGACGCGCCCGGCGGCCACAACGGATGCGACACCCGCGACGACATCCTCAACCGGGATCTGGTCGACAAGACGTACGTGGTGACCAAGCGCTGCCCCAACGCCGTGGCCACCGGCACCCTGCACGACCCGTACACCAACACGGTCATCGCCTTTCAGCGCGGCGCCAAGGTGGGCGAGGCGGTGCAGATCGACCACATCGTTCCGCTGTCTTACGCCTGGGACATGGGCGCCTACGCCTGGCCGGACCCGGTGCGGCTGCGGTTCGCCAACGACCCGGCCAATCTGCTGGCCGTGCAGGGCCGTGCCAACCAGGACAAGGGCGATGCGCCGCCCGCCCAGTGGATGCCGCCGAACACCGCGTTCGCGTGCCAGTACGCGATCCAGTTCATCGCCGTGCTGCGCGGCTATGCACTGCCGGTGGACCAGGCGTCCACGGCCGTGTTGCGTCAGGCCGCCGCCACCTGCCCGCCGGGCTGATTACGCGCCGGTGTAAGTCACCGGGTCCGGACGGAGCCGGCTGCCGTCGTCGAGCGCGTTGATCGCCTCGATGTGCTCGGCGGCCAGTTCGAAGTCGAACACGTCGAGGTTGCTGGCGATGCGCTCGGGGTTGGCCGAGCGGAAGATCACCGAGTTGCCCAGTTGCAGGTTCCAGCGCAGCAGCACCTGTGCCGGGGTCTTCCCGTACTCGCCGGCCACCGAGGTCACCGTCGGGTTGTCCATCAGCTTGCCCAGCACCAGCGGGGTGTAGGACTGCGTGACGACGTTGTGCTCGGCGTTGACCTTGCGCATGTCGGCTTGGTTGAGCAGGGGGTGCAACTCGATCTGGTTGACCGCCGGGGTGACGAAGGTGAGGTCGATGACGTTCGACAGGTATTCGTCGTTGAAGTTGGAGACGCCGATCGAGCGCGCATGTCCGTTGCCGCGGGACTGGATCATGCCGCCGAACGAGTCGACATACTTGCCCACCGACGGCGCCGGCCAGTGGATCAGGTAGAGGTCGACATAGTCCAGGCCGAGGCGCTCCAAGCTGGCGCTGCAGGCCTCCTGGGCGCCGTTGAAGCCCTGGTCCGCGGTGGCCAGCTTGGTGGTCACGAACAGTTCAGCGCGAGGAATGCCCGACGCCGCGATCGCCCGGCCCACCGCGGCCTCGTTGCCGTAAGCCGAGGCGGTGTCGATGAGGCGGCAGCCGATCTCCAGCGCCGCCGACACCGCGCGTTCGGTCTCGTCCTCCGACAATTCCGCGACGCCCAAGCCGAGCACCGGCATCGTGTTCTCGTCGTTCAGGGTTACCGAGGGGACGGTGGCGCCCGACTCGCCAGTCAACGTCAATCACCTACCTGTGGAGTTGAAGGTTCTTGGATCTGGGCCCAGCCGGGTGCCGTCGTCAAGCGAGGAGATTGACGCCATATCCGCAGCGCTCAGTTCGAAGTCGAACACGTCGAAGTTGCTCGCAATCCGCTGGGGGTTCACCGACTTGGGAATCACGATATTACCGAGTTGAATATGCCACCTAATCAACACCTGGGCGGGTGTCCGGCCACAACCTTCGGCGACCGCGGTGATTGTCGGATGTTCCAGCAGCGAACCCTGCCCCAGCGGCGACCAAGCCTCGGTGGCGATGCCGCGCTGGGCGTGCACCTCCCGCAATTCGGTTTGCGCCAGCCGCGGATGCAATTCGATCTGGTTGACCGCCGGAACGATGCCGGTCGCGTCGACCAAGACCGTCAGGTGTTCGGGCTCGAAGTTGCTGACGCCGATCGAGCGGATACGGCCCTGGTCGCGCAAGTGCGCGAACGCTTTGAAGGTGTCGACGAATTTGTTCAATCGCGGTTGTGGCCAATGAATGAGGTACAGGTCGAGATAATCCAGGCCCAGGCGCTCCATGCTGGCGTCGAACGCCCGCAGCGTGCTGTCGTAGCCCTGGTCGGTGTTCCACAGTTTGGTCACGACGTACAGCTCGTCGCGCGGTATACCGGAGTCAGCCACCGCGCGCCCGGTTTCGCGTTCGTTACGGTAGGCCGTCGCCGTATCGACGTGCCGGTAACCGGCGTGCAGTGCCGCAGATACCGCCTGCTCGGTGTCCTCTGGAGGGATCTGGAAGACTCCGAATCCGACGGCGGGAATCGAATGACCATCGTTGAGGGTGATCGAGGGAGCAGCAGCCATGACGAAAAGTCTGCCAGGCGCGCAGGACGTGCAGCCTGGAGCGAAGCCGACCGCGATTCGGCGGTTGAGTCGGGTGCAGAACCGGATCACCAACATCGGCGTCAAGGTCATCCCGTGGATTCCGACCCCGGCCAAGCGGGCGTTGACGGGTGGTCGCTCGGTGATCATCGACGGCAACACGCTGGATCCGACGCTGCAGTTGATGCTGGCGGCGCTGCGAGCGGTGGGCATCGACGGGCTGGCCGTTGACGACGATCCGGCGTCTTCCCGGGCTCAGATGCGCCAAACGACCCTGGAGATGCCTGGCCCCCAGATTCACGTGACGGTGCGCGACCTGTCGATACCGGGACCGGCCGGCGACATCCCCGCCCGCCACTACGTCCCGCCCGACGGTCAGCCCGCGCCGCTGCTGGTCTTCTACCACGGCGGCGGCTGGACGATCGGCGACCTGGACACCCACGACGCGCTGTGCCGGCTGATTTGCCGGGACGCCGGCATCCACGTGCTCTCGGTCGGCTACCGGCTGGGGCCGGAGCATCCGGCTCCGGCTGCCGTCGAGGACTCGTTCGCCGCCTTCGAGTGGGCTCATGCCCACGCCGCAGAACTCGGTGCGACCCCCGGCCGGGTAGCCGTCGGCGGCGACAGCGCGGGCGGCAACCTGGCGGCTGTGGTCAGCCAGCTGGCCCGGGACAAGGGCGGTCCCACGCCCGTGCTGCAGTGGCTGATCTACCCGCGCACCGACTTCACCGCCCGCACCCGATCGCTGAGCCTATTCGCGCGCGGCTTCCTGCTGACCAAGCGCGACATCGATTGGTTCGAGTCGCAATACCTGCGCAATTCGGGTGTCGACCGCACCGATCCGCGGGTGTCACCGGCGCTCGCCGAGTCGTTGGCCGGTTTGGCGCCGGCGTTGATCGCCGTTGGTGGCTTCGACCCGCTGCGCGACGAAGGCGAGGATTACGCCAAGGCGCTGCGCGAAGCGGGGACGCCGGTCGACTTCCGCTACTTCGGTTCGCTGACGCATGGCTTCGTCAACCTGTTCCCGCTGGGCGGGGGGAGCGCCGCCGGGACAAACGAGCTGATCTCGGCGCTGCGTGCGCACCTGAGCCGGGCATGAGCTGCGTGCGGACGTCGCCGGTACTCTAGAGGCGCCGCCGCGGACTGCGGCCCGGACACCACCTACGGGAGGACCAGCGAACCTGTGGCCGACAAAAAGAAAAGCCCCCCGCGATTCGACCTGAAGTCCGGCGACAAGAAGTCTGGTCGGCTGCTGCAGATCGGCGGCACCGCCATTGTGGTGTTGTTTCTGGTCGCCGTGGTGTTCTACGCCGTCAACTCCCACCACAAGAAGGGCGGCCCGCTCGGGCCGGGCGATTCGGTGCGGGTGACTTCCAACAACTTGGTCACCGACCCGGGTACCAAGAACCCGAAGGCCGTGGTGTCCTTCTACGAGGACTTCCTCTGCCCGGCGTGCGGCAATTTCGAGCGCGGCTTCGGGTCCACGGTGTCGAAGTTGATCGACACCGGCGCGATCGCCGCCGACTACACCATGGTGACGATTCTGGACAGCCCACGGACGCAGAACTACTCGTCGCGTGCCGCCGCCGCGGCCTACTGCGTCGCCGACGAGAACCTGGCCGCCTTCCGCCGCTTCCACGAAGCGCTCTACAGCCAAGACATTCAGCCGCAAGAGACCGGCAAGTCCTTCCCCGACAACGCTCGCCTGATCGAACTCGCGCGCGAAGCCGGTGCCGGTGGCTCGGTGCCGGACTGCATCAACAGCGGCAAGTACCTGTCGAAGGTGACCGGCCTGGCGGCGGCGGCCAACATTCACGCCACGCCGACGGTCAAGATCAACGGCACCGAGTACGAGTGGACGACGCCGGACGCGTTGGTCGCCAAGATCAAAGAGATCGTCGGCAACGTGCCGGGCATCGACGCGGCCGCGGCCGGCGCAGCGCGCTGACGACCGTGGTGTCAGCTCAACCCGCCGAGCAGACCGCCGAGCGCGAACCGGCCGACCCGGCGCCGTGGCGGGCACCGGCGCCCAGCGCGTGGTGGGTGTTGATCGCCGGGGTGGTCGGCCTCATCGCCTCGGCGACGTTGACGGTGGAAAAGATTGAGCTGCTGCTCAATTCGTCGTACGTGCCGTCGTGCAACATCAACCCGATCGTGTCGTGCGGCTCGGTGATGGTGACACCACAGGCGTCGCTGCTCGGATTCCCCAATCCGCTACTGGGCATTGCGGCGTTCAGCGTGGTGGTGGTGACCGGCGTGCTGGCGGTCGCGAAAGTCCCTTTGCCGCGGTGGTACTGGATCGGGCTGACGGCCGGCACGTTGATCGGCGCCATCTTCGTGCACTGGCTGATCTTCCAGAGCCTGTACCGCATCGGTGCGTTGTGCCCGTACTGCATGGTGGTCTGGGCGGTCACCATCCCGCTTCTGGTGGTGGCGGCGTCCATGGCGTTTCGCCCGGCGATCGACCGCAACTCCGGTCTGCGGGCGCTGTACCACTGGCGGTGGTCCATCGTCACGTTGTGGTTCACGGCGGTCTTCCTGCTGATCATGGTCCGCTTCTGGAACTATTGGTCGACACTCATCTGAGAGGGGCCAAGCGTGATCTCCAAAGTGCTGGTCGCCAATCGCGGGGAGATCGCGATCCGAGCATTCCGGGCCGCCTACGAACTCGGTATCGGAACCGTCGCCGTCTATTCCTACGAGGACCGCAACTCACTGCACCGCACCAAAGCCGACGAGTCGTATCAGATCGGCGAAGTCGGCCACCCGGTGCGGGCTTACCTGTCGGTCGACGAGATTATCGAAACGGCCCGCCGCGCGGGCGCTGACGCCATCTATCCCGGCTACGGCTTCCTGTCGGAAAATCCCGAGCTGGCTGCGGCGTGCGCGGCCGCGGGCATCACCTTCGTCGGTCCCCGCGCCGAAGTCCTCGAGCTGACCGGGCATAAGTCGCGCGCCATCGCCGCCGCACGCGCGGCCGGTCTGCCCGTGTTGCAGTCTTCTGAGCCGTCCGACTCGGTCGACGATTTGGTCGCTGCGGCAGACGATCTGCGATTTCCGTTGTTCGTCAAAGCGGTTGCCGGCGGCGGTGGTCGCGGCATGCGCCGCGTGTCAGAGAGCGGTGAACTGCCCGAGGCCGTCGAAGCGGCCAGCCGAGAGGCGGAGTCGGCGTTCGGTGACCCCACCGTCTATCTCGAAGAGGCCGTATTGCGGCCCCGCCACATCGAGGTGCAAATCCTGGCGGACAACCGCGGCAACGTCATCCACCTCTTCGAGCGGGACTGCAGCGTGCAGCGCCGCCATCAGAAGGTCATCGAGTTGGCGCCGGCGCCGAACCTACCGCCCGAATTGCGGATGAAGATCTGCGCGGATGCGGTCGCGTTCGCCCGGCATATCGGATACAGCTGCGCCGGAACGGTTGAGTTCCTGCTGAACCCGGACGGGCAGTACGTCTTCATCGAGATGAACCCGCGCATTCAGGTGGAGCACACCGTAACCGAGGAGATCACCGACGTCGACTTGGTCTCCAGCCAACTGCGCATCGCTGCCGGGGAGACGCTCGACGACCTGGGGCTGAACCAGGGCGCCATTCAGCCGCACGGGGCCGCGCTGCAGTGTCGCATCACCACCGAAGATCCGGCCAACGGCTTCCGGCCCGACACCGGGCGGATCAGTGCCTTGCGCACCCCCGGCGGTGCCGGTATCCGGTTGGACGGCAACACCATTCTGGGCGCGGAGATCAGCGCACACTTCGATTCGATGCTGGTTAAATTGACCTGCCGGGGTCGCGACTTCACCACGGCGGTCAACCGGGCGCGGCGCGCCATGGCCGAATTCCGCATTCGCGGGGTATCGACGAATATTCCCTTCCTGCAAGCGGTTCTCGACGATGCCGACTTCCAGGCCGGGCGGGTCGCCACGTCCTTCATCGACGAGCGACCGCAACTGCTGACCGCGCGCACGTCGGCCGACCGAGGCACCAAAATTCTCAACTACCTGGCCGACGTCACCGTCAACAAGCCGCACGGCACCCGGCCGTCGACGGTGTACGCGCAGGACAAGCTGCCCGACATCGACCTGGAGGCAGCAGCGCCGCCCGGCTCCAAGCAACGCTTGATGGAACTGGGACCGGAGGGTTTCGCGCGCTGGTTACGTCACTCGCCGGCGGTCGGCGTCACCGACACGACGTTTCGGGACGCGCATCAATCGTTGCTCGCCACCCGAGTGCGCACCAGCGGGTTGATCATGGTGGCCCCCTACGTCGCGCGGATGATGCCGCAGCTGTTGTCGGTGGAGTGCTGGGGTGGCGCCACATATGATGTGGCGCTGCGATTTTTGAAGGAAGACCCGTGGGAGCGGCTGGCGGCGCTGCGTGAGGCGATGCCCAACATCTGCCTGCAGATGCTGCTGCGGGGCCGCAACACCGTCGGCTACACGCCGTATCCGGAGTCGGTGACGTCGGCCTTTATCGAGGAGGCAACCCTCACCGGCATCGACATCTTCCGCATCTTCGACGCACTGAACAACCTCGACTCGATGCGCCCGGCGATCGACGCGGTGCGCGAAACCGGTTCCGCCATCGCCGAAGTCGCGATGTGCTACACCGGCGACCTGTCCGATCCGGGGGAGCGGCTCTATACCCTCGATTACTACCTGCGCCTGGCCGAGCGGATCGTCGAGGCCGGCGCGCATGTGCTGGCCATCAAGGACATGGCCGGACTGCTGCGGGCACCGGCCGCGCACACGTTGGTGGGAGCGTTGCGCAGCCGGTTCGATGTGCCGATCCACGTACACACCCACGACACCCCCGGCGGCCAACTGGCCAGCTATATCGCCGCGTGGCAGGCCGGTGCCGATGCCGTCGACGGCGCCGCCGCTCCGCTGGCCGGCACCACCAGCCAGCCGGCGCTGAGTTCGATCGTGGCCGCCGCCGCCCACACCGATTACGACAGCGGGCTGTCGCTGGCGGCCGTGTGCGCGCTGGAACCGTACTGGGAGGCGCTGCGAAAGGTTTACGCACCTTTCGAATCCGGCTTACCGGGGCCCACCGGCCGGGTCTATCGCCACGAGATTCCTGGCGGCCAGTTGTCCAACCTGCGCCAGCAGGCGATCGCGTTGGGACTGGGGGACCGGTTCGAAGAGGTCGAAGAGGCGTATGCCGGCGCCGACCGGGTGCTGGGCCGGCTGATCAAGGTCACTCCGTCGTCGAAGGTGGTCGGTGATCTGGCGCTCGCCTTGGTCGGTTCTGGGGTCAGCGCGGACGAATTCGCCGACGAGCCAGCCCGATTCGATATTCCGGAGTCGGTGGTGGGCTTCTTGCAAGGAGAGCTGGGCGATCCGGCCGGCGGGTGGCCGGAACCGCTGCGCACCACGGCGTTGGAGGGCCGTGGGCCGGCCAAGCCGGTGCAGGAGCTGACCCAGGACGACGAAACGACGCTGGCCGCTGCCGGGCCCAAGCGTCAGGCGGCGCTGAACCGCCTGTTGTTCCCTGCTCCGACAGAGGAATTCGAAGATCACCGAGAGGAGTACGGCGACACGTCGCTGTTGTCGGCCAACCAGTTCTTCTACGGGTTACGGCAGGGCGAAGAGCACCGGGTGCAGCTGGAGCGTGGGGTGGAGTTGCTGATCGGGCTGGAGGCGATTAGCGAGCCCGACGAGCGCGGTATGCGGACGGTGATGTGCATCATCAACGGGCAGTTGCGGCCAGTGCTGGTGCGCGATCGCAGCATTGCCAGCGCGGTACCGGCGGCGGAGAAGGCCGACCGAGGCAAGCCGGGGCACATCGCGGCACCGTTCGCCGGAGTGGTCACGGTTGGGGTGGCCGAGGGTGATCAGGTCAGTGCGGGGCAGACGATCGCCACCATCGAGGCGATGAAGATGGAGGCCCCGATCACCGCGCCCAGCGACGGCACCGTCGAGCGGGTGGCGGTGTCGAGCACTGCTCAGGTGGAAGGCGGCGACCTGCTGGTGGTAGTGAGCTGACTGGTGACCAGGATCATCGGCGGCGTCGCCGGCGGTCGGCGCCTCGTCGTGCCGCCGCGCGGAACCCGGCCCACCACTGACCGGGTGCGCGAGTCGCTGTTCAACATCCTGACCGCCCGGCGGGGCCTGACCGGCATGGTGGTGTTGGACCTGTACGCGGGTTCCGGTGCGCTAGGGCTCGAGGCGCTTTCGCGCGGAGCCGCCACGGTGCTGTTCGTCGAATCCGATCAGCGCGCTGCGGCCGTCATTGCCCGCAATATCTCTGCGCTGGGGCTGGCCGGGGCGTCGCTGCGCCGCGGGTCGGTGTCGTCCGTACTGGCGGGTGGGGCGCCGGCGCCGGTCGACTTGGTGCTGGCTGACCCGCCTTATGAGGTCGACACCGCTGAGGTCGAGGCGGTGCTATCCGCGTTGCGGACCCACGGCTGGGCTGGGGCCGGCACGCTTGCGGTGATAGAGCGGGCGGCGACCAGTGCGCCACTGACCTGGCCCGCAGGGTGGGAGCCATGGCCGCAGCGGGTGTACGGCGACACTCGATTGGAGTTCGCCGAATACGACTCCTGAGCGCCCCTGCTAGCGTCATCGCCTATGAGCGGCGCGGTATGCCCGGGGTCATTCGATCCGGTGACGTTGGGCCACATCGACGTATTCGAACGCGCCGCGGCGCAATTTGACGAGGTGGTGGTCGCCATCCTGGTGAACCCCGCCAAGCGCGGCATGTTCGACATCGACGAGCGGATCGCCATGATCAACGAGTCGACGACGCACCTGGAAAACATCCGGGTGGAGGCTGGCGAAGGTCTGGTCGTCGATTTCGTCCGAGCCTGCGGGCTGAACGCGATCGTCAAGGGTCTTCGCACCGGCACCGACTTCGAATACGAGGTGCAGATGGCGCAGATGAACAAACATGTCGCCGGTGTCGATACCTTCTTCGTCGCGACCGCGCCACGATATTCCTTCGTGTCGTCGTCTCTGGCGAAGGAAGTCGCGATGCTGGGCGGTGATGTGTCGGAGCTGCTGCCCGAACCGGTGAACCGACGGCTGCAGGAGCGGTTGCGGCAAGAGTACTAGCGGCGCAACAACACTCGCGCTAAGGATCCTCCTCCAGGATCCGCTCGGGGTGGTGGAAGTCGTTGACTCTGGGTTGGCTTCCCCTACCGAGCGAGTCCAGATGTGGTGGGGGGATCCATTCGGTGTCGCCTCTGGTGTTTTTGCGCGTGGTGTAGCCCTGTGCGGCGAGGGAATGGTCGCCGCCGCAGGCGAAGGTGAGTTCGTTGACGTCGGTGGTGTGGCATTGGGCGTATGGGGTGACGTGGTGGACTTCGCAGTAGTAGCCGGGGACGTCGCAGCCCGGGGCGCTGCAGCCACGGTCCTTGCCGTACAACACAATTCGCTGTGCGGGGGAGGCCAACCGTTTAGTGTGGTACAGCGCCAGTGCCCTGCCGTGGTCAAAAATCGCCAGGTAATGGTGAGCGTGACGAGACAGGCGAATCACATCGCTCATGGGCAGCAAGGTGCCGCCGCCGGTCAGCCCCCGACCCGCGGCGGCCTCCAAGTCCTGCAGTGTCGTGGTGACGATGATGCTGGCCGGCAGACCATTGTGGTTACCCAGATTTCCGCTACACAACAGTGCACGGCAGGCGGCGTTGAGCGCGTCGTGGTTGCGCTGCGCCGCCGAGCGCAGGTCATGGCGGATCACCTCTTCGGGCGGCGATCCCTGCACACACGGCGCCTCATCCTCGGGATTGCACATGCCCGGCGCGGCCAACTTCGCCAATACGGCTTCCAGGGTGGCGCGCGCTTCGGGAGTCAGATAGCCGCTCAGCCGCGACATCCCATCGACGTCTTGCTTGCCCAGCGTAAGACCGCGGCGGCGGGCGCGGTCGTCGTCGGTGTAGTCCCCATCGGGGTGCAGGCAGTCCATCAGCCGCTCAGCCAACTTGGCCAATTGATCGGGCCGGTACTGACTAGCCAACTTGGCCAGATGCGCTTCGGCCTTCTCCTCGGTTTCCACATCCACGTGGGCCGGCAAGCCGGTGGAAGAAGCCGCGGATTACGCGCACGTGCTCCGCGCCGATGTGACCGTCGCGCTGCGAGGCGGCGGTCGCGGTCAACCGCGGCGCCAACGGCTGCCCGGTCAGCGCGCGACGCTCACCCAGGTCGGCGGCTTCCCCGATCCGCTGGCTGGCCTCGGCGCGGGTTATCCGCAACCGCAACGCCAACGCGTGGGCCAACCGACCGCCCAACTCCTCCTCGCCGGCTTGCGCGGCAAGCTGATTGATCAACTCGTGCCGCGCCGCCGGCACGCGGCGCGCCACCCGCTCCAACCGCTCCAGCAACCGCAACCGCTCCGGGGTCGTCAGCGCATCAAAGGACAAGCCACAAAGGCGATCCACGTCGGCATCGAGCGCGTCAAAGACCTCGGCGATGTCTTCGCGCGTACTCGAACTCATGTTCGAATGATATCGCCACCCACCGACAGGCGTATTCGATTGTCCGCAGGCTCGTTTCGCCTAACTGTGCCCGTGGTGGCCGGCCTCATGCCCATGGCAGCCATGGCCCCCGTGCTCGTGTTCGTCGTCCGGGGCACCGCCCATCATCCGCAACATCGGCACGCCGCCCGTGGCGAAGAACCGTGTCACCAAAACCGCTGCCACAAGCAGGAAGACGATGTTGAGCCAGGTGGTGTAGTTCCACGAGATGCCGGCATCCATCACCATGGCGTTGCGCTGGCTCGGAATGAGTTGGGCTGCGCCAAACAGCAATTCGACCAGATAACCCGCGGCGACCATGGACGCGTAAAACGTGCCCAACAATGTCAGCATCATCCGGGGGCCGTAGTACTTCCGGTAGATATTGAGGATCGGCAGAATCAACAAGTCGGCGAAGATGAAGGCGATCACGCCGCCGAAGCTGATGCCACCGTTCCACAGCACCGCGGCAAGGGGCACGTTGCCGATCGAGCAGACGAACGACACAATCGCGACGATCGGCCCGACGATCGGACCCCACAGCGCGGACACGGCGGGATGGTCGGTCAAAAAGAACTCGCGCCAAAACGAATCGGGCACCCACGCTGCTATCGCGCCCGCGATCAACAGGCCGATGACCAGGTCGCGCAGGATGGCCAACCACTCCATCACGAATACGTGCGAGACCGAGGTGAGCCCGGCCGGCGAGAAGAGTCGTCGCCAGAAGGATCCCTCGGCCTGAATCGACATGTCCATCGCGGCGTGGCCTTCCATCGAACCGGCGATGCCCCGATCAGCTTGGGCGCGAGCGGCGTCGATCAACCGGCCCCGCACGAAGAGCCGGAACAGAAGCGCCAGCCCGATGATCATCAGCGGGCCGCCGACGAACTCCGCCGCAGTGAATTGCCATCCCATCAGCAGCGCCAGGATGATGCCCAACTCGACGACGAGGTTGGTGGAACCGATTTCGAACGCCATGGCCGCCGTGAAATTCGCGCCCTTGCGAAACAGCGAGCGCGCCAAGGCAACCGCCGCATAGGAACACGACGACGACGCCGCTCCCAGACCGGCCGCCACGGCCAGGGTGCGGGGCCGGTCGTCGCCCATCAAGCTCACGATCGTCGAGCGGCGAACCACCGCCTGTATCACCGCAGACAGCGCGAAGCCCAGAATCAGCGCCCACAAGATTTCCCAGGTCATTGAGCCCGTCAATGCCAACGCATGTCCGAGCGCCTTGAGCACCTTCTCCGCCACTCAGCGATCTTATACCCCCGCGGGGTATGTCGCAACGGATGTCGGACCCGGCCGCTACAGTCAGCCCCATGCTGCAGACGGTGGCAATTCGCGGATACCGCTCACTGCGTGAGGTGATCCTGCCGCTAGGTCGGCTGTCCATCGTCACCGGGGCCAACGGCGCCGGCAAGTCGTCGCTGTATCGCGCCCTGCGGTTGCTGGCGGATTGCGGCCGGGGCGAGGTGATCGCCTCGCTGGCCCGGGAAGGGGGTTTGCAGTCCGCACTCTGGGCCGGGCCGGAACAACTCAGTGGCGCACGGCGGACGGGGAAGGCCGAAGGAACCCGGCGCACCCGCGTCGTATCCCTCGAAATGGGCTTCGCCGCAGACGATTTCGGCTATCTGGTCGATCTTGGAATGCCGCAAATGGCTGGCATCGAATCTGCCTTCGCGCTCGATCCGGAGATCAAGCGAGAAGTATTGTTCGCCGGCCCGGTGCTGCGCAACGCCACCACACTGGTGCGCCGAACCCGGGACTTCGCTGAAGTCAGCGGCGAAACCGGGCGCGGCTTCACCGAACTGTGCCGGTCGTTGCCCTCCTATCGCAGCGTTCTCGCCGAATACGCCCATCCGCAGGCGCTTCCCGAACTCGTGGCCGTGCGGGAGCGATTGCGGGGTTGGCGCTTCTATGACGGTTTTCGGGTGGACGCCGCGGCGCCCGCGCGGCAACGGCAGGTGGGGACCCGCACGCCGGTGCTCTCCGACGACGGCCATGACCTTGCCGCCGCGATCCAAACGATCATCGAGGCGGGATTCGACGACCTGAGTCGCATCGTCGCCGAAGCGTTCGACGGAGCGACGCTGGCCGTCGACGTCAACGAGGGACTGTTCGATCTCCACCTGCGCCAGCGCGGCATGCTGCGGCCGCTTCGTGCCGCCGAACTATCCGACGGCACGTTGCGCTTCCTCCTATGGGCCGCCGCCCTGCTCAGCCCCCAGGCGCCGTCGCTGATGGTGCTGAACGAACCGGAGACGTCACTGCACCCTAGCTTGGTAGGGCCGTTGGCCTCGCTGATTCGAGTGGCGGCCGCCCAGACGCAGGTCGTCGTGGTGACGCACTCGAGGGCGCTCCTGGAGTTCCTGGGTGGCGCGGACGGGGCGATGGAGATCGAGCTGTACAAGGACTTCGGCGAAACCCGCATCACCGGCCAGGACTTGATGACCACACCGCGGTGGGACTGGGGCAAACGCTAGATGCTCGCCGAACTGTCGACCAGCAGCGCAACGCGTAGGCTCCAGCAATGGCGGGCCGAAGCGCCGTCAATTCGATCAAGCCAAAGCCCGACACACCGTAGTCACCACCGCCGTCACAAAGGTAACACCAGGCACACTGGTAACAACATTTTCGGCGAGACGCCAGGAGGGCATGGCCGTGTACCGAGTCTTTGAAGCGCTGGACGAACTGAGCGCGATCGTCGAAGAAGCCCGCGGCGTGCCGATGACCGCCGGCTGCGTGGTGCCCCGCGGGGATGTGCTCGAGTTGATCGACGACATCAAGGACGCGATTCCCGGCGAACTCGACGACGCCCAGGACGTGCTGGACGCGCGCGACTCGATGCTGCATGACGCCAAGACCCACGCCGACTCCATGGTCTCCTCGGCGACCACCGAGTCCGAGTCGATGCTCAACCACGCCCGCGCCGAGGCCGACCGGCTGCTGTCCGACGCCAAGTCTCAGGCTGATCGGATGGTCAGCGAGGCGCGTCAGCACAGCGAGCGCATGGTCGGCGAGGCGCGCGAGGAGGCGATCCGCATCGCCGCGTCGGCCAAGCGGGAGTACGAAGCGAGCATCAGCCGCGCCAAGTCCGAGTGCGACCGGCTGATCGAGAACGGCAACATCTCTTACGAGAAGGCCGTGCAAGAGGGCATCAAGGAACAACAGCGCCTGGTGTCCCAGAACGAGGTGGTGCTGGCCGCGAACTCCGAAGCCACCCGCCTGATCGACACCGCCCACGCCGAGGCCGACCGGTTGCGCGGCGAATGCGACATCTACGTCGACAACAAGCTGGCCGAGTTCGAGGAGTTTCTCAACGGCACGCTTCGCTCGGTCGGTCGTGGCCGCCACCAACTGCGCACTGCAGCCGGTACGCACGACTACGCGACTCGCTAGCCCGCGCTGTCTGGGGGGCCGAAGCATCGGCCCGAAATGCGGGAACGCTCGCTCTGCGCGCGACGCGCCGTAGGATTTCCTCTATGGGCAAGCAGCACAGCCAAACGGCGCAGCGGCGTCCGAACGCGCCCATGACAGTGGACATTGCTCGCTTGGGGCGTCGGCCAGGGGCCATGTTCGCGATCCGGGAAACCGTGGACAGCCCCATGCGCATCGGCCTGGACCTCATCGCCATCGAGCAAGGCGCCCCGTTGGACCTCGACCTGCGCGTCGAGTCGGTGTCCGAGGGAGTGCTGGTGACCGGGACGGTCACCGCGCCCACCGCGGGGGAATGCTCGCGGTGCCTGACCGAGACGCGGGGCCGGGTGCAGGTCTACTTGACCGAACTCTTCGCCTACCCGGAGAGCACCACCGAGGCAACCACCGAGGAAGACGAAGTGGGACACGTCGTGGGCGAGACGATCAGCCTCGAGCAGCCGATCATCGACGCCGTCGGCCTGGAACTACCTTTTTCACCGGTATGCCAGCCGGACTGCCCCGGGCTGTGCCCGCAGTGCGGCGTCGCGCTGGCCACCGACCCCGACCACCATCACGAACAGATCGACCCCAGGTGGGCCAAGCTCGCCGAAATGCTGCAGCCGGAGGATCCCGACAGCGTGCAGCGGGGACCGCGGTGAGTCCGCCTCGACAAGCACTGCTGGACGCGCTCGGCGTCGACCTGTCCGACGACCTGCTCTGCCTGGCGCTGACCCATCGCAGCTACGCCTACGAAAACGGCGGCCTGCCGACCAACGAGCGGTTGGAGTTCTTGGGTGACGCGGTGCTGGGCCTGACCATCACCGACGAGCTGTATCACCGCCACCCCGACCGCTCCGAAGGTGACTTGGCCAAACTGCGGGCCAGCGTCGTCAACACCCAGGCGCTGGCTGAAGTTGCGCGCAACCTCTCCGACGACGGACTGGGCGCGCACATGCTGCTCGGCCGCGGCGAAGTGAACACCGGCGGGGCCGACAAGTCGAGCATCCTGGCCGACGGCATGGAATCGCTGCTCGGTGCGATCTACCTGCAACACGGCATCGAGGTGGCCCGCGAAGCGATCCTCCGGTTGTTCGGAGCGCTGCTGGACGCCGCGCCCACCCTCGGGGCGGGACTGGACTGGAAGACCAGCTTGCAAGAGCTGACCGCGGCCCGCAATCTCGGCGCACCGTCCTACCTGGTCAGCTCCACTGGGCCGGACCACGACAAGGAGTTCACCGCGGTCGTCGTCGTGATGGACACCGAATACGGCACCGGTGTCGGCCGCTCCAAGAAGGAAGCGGAGCAAAAGGCCGCTGCCGCCGCCTGGAACCAGCTGGACAGCGCCGTGCCGGGGAGAACCTCGGTCTAGATGCCGGAACTCCCTGAAGTCGAGGTGGTCCGCCGCGGCTTGCAGGCCCATGTGGTGGGCAAGACGATGACGGCGGTCCGCGTGCACCACCCGCGCGCCGTGCGCCGACACGAAGCCGGTCCCGCCGACCTGACGGCCCGACTGCTGGGCACGCGGATCCACAGCACCGATCGCCGCGGCAAGTACCTGTGGTTGACGCTGGGCACCGACGACGACGAACCGGATACCGCATTGGTGGTGCACTTGGGGATGAGCGGGCAGATGTTGCTCGGGGCGGTCCCGCGCGCCGACCATGTCCGGATTTCTGCACTGCTCGACGACGGGACGGTGCTCAGTTTCGCCGACCAGCGGACGTTCGGGGGTTGGCTGCTGGCCGATTTGGTGACCGTGGACGGCAGTGTGGTGCCTGCGCCGGTCTCCCACGTGGCTCGCGATCCGCTGGACCCGCGTTTCGACGTCGACGCGGTGGTAAAGGTGTTGCGCCGCAAGCACTCTGAGATCAAAAGGCAGCTGCTCGATCAGCAGCTGGTGTCGGGCATCGGCAATATCTACGCCGACGAGGCGCTGTGGCGAGCCCAGGTCAACGGGGCGCGCATCGCGTCCACGCTGACTCGTCGGCAGCTCACTGCGGTGCTCGACGCCGCGGCGGAGGTGATGCGCGAGGCGTTGGCCAAAGGCGGGACGTCGTTCGATTCGCTGTATGTCAATGTCAACGGCGAATCCGGCTACTTCGACCGATCGCTGGACGCCTACGGCCGCGAAGGCCAGAATTGCCGCCGCTGCGGCGCGGTGATGCGCCGGGAGAAGTTCATGAACCGCTCGTCGTGCTACTGCCCGAAGTGTCAGCCTCGGCCACGCCTATCGAAGGTGCGCTGACGGCTTCCACTGAGCGGGCAGGGCGGCCGAACGGTGGCTTTCCCGCCCGGTGTGCACACTCGAGGCCGTGACCGCTCAGTCGAAGATGTCGCGGCGCACGGTGCCTGCGGGCAACGCCGGATCGACGAACCACTCGTGCGGAAACAGCACTCCGAACACCTGCGGCGGTAACCGCAGCAGAACCGAGTACAGGCGCGCACCCACTCCGGAGTTGCCGATCTGCGAGCGATGGGCGGCGAACGCGTCCCGCTTCTGCCGGGCGAACCGAAATACCGCAATTCGGTGCGTGATGGCGGCCCGCGGCGCATAGGCACTGCCGACGATCTCGCGGTCATACGGTGCCGGCAGTCGCAGTAAACGGGCCACATCGCCGATGCGAGTGAGCAATTCGCGCGGCATGGTCACTTCCAGCACCCTCGGGGTGGCGGCGAGTTCGGCGGCGCGCTTGCCGACATGGTGCACCTGCACATGATCCCGATGGCCATAGCCGCCGTTGGACTGGTAACTCAGCAGCAGATCGGCCTTCTCGTCGCGCAGGATCGCCGCGAGTTGCTGCGCCGCCTCGTCGACAGATGCTCGGCCGAACCTGACCCGTCCGGGCGGGTCGGGATAGAAGTCCGGGCCGAATCCGCTGTCGGCATAACCCAGACACTCGACCCGGTGGGCACCGAGAATTGCTGCGCTGGAACGCAGTTCGTCCAATCGACAGTCGGCGTCCGCGTTGTGCACCCGGCCGTCGGTCGCGGTCACCAGAACCACGCGATGACCGCCCGCCGCCGCGCGCGCCAGTGTGCCGCCGGTAAGGATCACCTCGTCGTCTGGATGGGCGTGGAAGGCGACGACGGTGGCCATGAGAAGACAGTATGGCCGCCCGGTAGAAAGAAGCCATGACGGAACTATGGGTGGAACGCACCGGCACCCGCCGCTATACGGGACACAGCTCTCGCGGTGCGCAGGTGCTTATCGGGTCCGAGGACGTCGACGGCGTCTTCACCCCGGGTGAGTTGCTCAAGATCGCACTTGCCGCCTGCAGTGGAATGTCCAGCGACCAGCCGCTGGCCCGCCGCCTCGGCGACGACTACCGAGCGGTGGTCCGGGTATCCGGGGCGGCCGACCGCGAGCAGGAGCGCTACCCGCTGCTCGAGGAAACCCTCGAGTTGGACCTGTCGGGGCTGACCCCAGAAGACAAAGACCGGGTGCGACTCGTCGTCGAACGGGCGGTCGACGCGGTGTGCACGGTCGGTCGCACCCTGCAGAAGGGAACCACGGTCAACTTCGAGGTCGCCGATGTCGGATGACGTGCGACTGACCGCGTGGGTGCACGGTCATGTGCAGGGCGTCGGTTTTCGCTGGTGGACTCGCTGCCGCGCGCTCGAGCAGGGGCTGACCGGATATGCGGCCAACCAGTCCGACGGTCGTGTCCTGGTGGTAGCCAACGGCCCGCGCGCGGCCGGCGAGCGGCTGCTGGAGCTGTTGCGGGGTGACAGCACCCCGGGCCGCGTCGACAAGGTTGTCGCCGACTGGTCGGAGCCGACGGAGCAGTTCACCGGATTCGTCGAGCGGTAGGCGCTCAGACGCCCAAAGCCGCTGCCGCCGTAGGAGATTGTCGCTGTGAGGCGGGCAATAATCACGCACCCGATAGACCGGTACTGAAGTTGCCGATGTGACCAGAGCGACTCGATAGGCTGACGGTGTCAAAGGGACCCAACTTCCCCCGCTGACACGCGCCGAGCGGGCAGAGCCGAGTGATTTCAGCGGTAATCTGGCACGCCGTGTACCTCAAGAGTCTGACGCTGAAGGGCTTCAAATCCTTCGCCGCGCCCACGACTCTGCGCTTCGAGCCGGGCATCACCGCCGTCGTCGGCCCCAACGGCTCGGGTAAGTCCAATGTCGTCGACGCGCTGGCCTGGGTGATGGGCGAGCAGGGGGCGAAGACCTTGCGCGGCGGCAAGATGGAGGACGTCATCTTCGCCGGCACGTCATCGCGCGCGCCGCTGGGCCGCGCCGAAGTTACCGTCACCATCGACAACTCCGACAACGCGCTGCCCATCGAATACTCCGAGGTGTCCATCACCCGCCGCATGTTCCGCGACGGCGCCAGCGAATACGAGATCAACGGCACCAGTTGCCGGTTGATGGATGTCCAGGAACTGCTCAGCGACTCGGGCATCGGCCGGGAAATGCACGTCATCGTCGGACAGGGAAAACTCGACGAAATCCTGCAGTCCCGGCCCGAAGACCGACGGGCGTTCATCGAGGAAGCCGCCGGCGTCCTCAAGCACCGCAAGCGCAAGGAAAAGGCGCTGCGCAAGCTGGACGCCATGTCGGCCAACCTGGCCCGGTTGACCGACCTGACCACCGAACTGCGCCGCCAACTCAAGCCGCTGGGCCGCCAAGCCGAGGTGGCCCGACGTGCCCAGACCATCCAAGCCGACCTGCGCGACGCGCGGCTGCGGCTGGCCGCCGACGACCTGGTCAACCGGCAGACCGAGCGGGAAGCGATCTTCGAGGCCGAGGCGACGATGCGCCGCGAACACGACGAGGCCGCCGCCCGCCTGTCCATCGCCGCCGAGGAGTTGGCCACCCACGAGGCCGCGCTGGCCGAACTGTCCGGCCGGGCCGAGTCGATCCAGCACACCTGGTTCGGCCTGTCCGCCCTGGCGGAGCGGGTCAGCGCAACGATCCGCATCGCCAGCGAGCGCGCCCAGCACCTCGATGTCGAGCCGGTGACCACCAGCGACACCGACCCGGCCGCGCTGGAAGCCGAAGCCGAGCAGGTGGCCATCGCCGAGGAACAACTCCTGGCCGAGCTGACGCAGGCGCGCACCCGGTTGGACGCCGCACGTGCCGAGCTGGCCGACCGGGAACGCCGGGCCGCCGAGGCCGACCGGGCACACCTGGCCGCCGTGCGCGCCGAAGCCGACCGGCGCGAAGGCTTGGCGCGGCTGGCCGGCCAAGTGGAGACCATGCGGGCGCGGGTGGAATCCATTGACGACAGCGTCGCGCGGCTGTCCGAACGCATCGAGCAGGCCGCCGCCCGCGCTCAGCAGACCCGGGCCGAGTTCGAGGGTGTGCAAAGCCGCGTCGGTGAACTCGATCAGGGCGAACTCGGCCTCGACGAGCAGCACGAGCGGACGGTGGCCGCCTTGCTGCAGGCCGACCGACGGGTCAGCGAACTGCAGGCCGCCGAACGGGAAGCCGAACGTCGGGTGGCTTCGCTGCACGCGCGCATCGACGCCCTCTCGGTGGGCCTGGAGCGCAAGGACGGCGCGGCGTGGTTGACCCAAAACCACGGCGGCCCGGGTCTTTTCGGTTCGGTCGCCCAGCACCAGGGCGGCCCGGCCGGCGTCGGCCTGCTTGAGAGCGGTAACGGCGCTGCGAGCGGCACCGAGATCGTCGGCGGCCAACGCGTCGGCGGCCGAGCCCAGCACCGCGGCCAGCGCGGCCTCGTAGCCGGCCCGCACCTTGACCAGCTGGGCGACCGAACCGAAAAGACCCGGGCCGCCGTGGTTTTGGGTCAACCACGCCGCGCCGTCCTTGCGCTCCAGG
>NZ_LZLE01000217.1 GCF_001673155.1 Mycobacterium sp. 1423905.2
CGGGCGAGCTGACGGCGCGGCCCCGGCGCCCGCGGCCTGCGGTGGCTCAGGAAGCGTTGGGGGCAGCTCGCGCCGCCCGAGCTGAGGTTCGGGCGGGTCCGGCGGGTCGCCTAAGAACACCGGAGCGGGCTGCGGCGGCTCTGGGGCGGGCGCGGCGTCGCCGTTGGTTTTGGTCGGGTAGGACGAATTGGGGTCGAAGAATGTTTGCTCGACCTCATCGAATCGAGGGTCCGAACCCTCCGCGGGCCGAAAGAGCTTGTCATAGTCGGCCGGCATAATAACCTCTCGAAAGGTTGTAAATAGAACAAAGCACAAGAAGGGGCGAGGTTCCTAAATGGTTGAACTCGCCCGATCTCGTGCTTCGGTATTCTACGCGAATGCAGGGGTGACTTATGCGAACATCCCGGTCACGTTGCCCTCGGTGGACTGCATGGCCTGACCGGCCTCGCTGATGGTGCGGGCGAGGTTCTGCAGCGCGTTGTTCAGCTCCTGCGCGGTGGCGTCCCACTTCTGCTGAACGCCCTGGTAGGCCTCGGAACCGCTACCGCCCCAGGCCGCCGCCAGCTTGGTCAGCGACTGCTTGCCCTCGTCGAGCAGGGAGTGAATGCTGGTGACATTTCCCTGAATCGAGCTGGCCGCGGCCTCGATGCCCGCGAAATTCCACTGCTGCTCTGTCATGTTTATGCTCCGTTTCTTATTGGTCTATGGAATTGATCAGAAGCCCATTTGCGAGGACAGCGCTTGCTGCTGCTCCTCGTCGGCCCGGGAGTATTGGACGCCGGCCTGACGAATGTTCGTCGAAATCTCGTCGAGTTCGGCCTTTTGCTTGTTGGCCGCCTCCTGGAAGCGCACCACCGCAGACTGAGCGGCCTGGCCCGCCGCGCCCTGCCACTGGCTCTGCAGCGAGCCCGCGGTCGACTCGACCTGGTCGATCTGGGTCTTCAGGTCGCCGGAAATTCGTTCGAAGTTACCTGCCTCTTGCGCGAGGGCAGCGGCATCGGTCTTCATCTCTGCCATGCTGAACTACTTTCTCTTTTCTCTGTGCCTCGCCATTGTTGGCAAGTCTTCCGGCCCGGTTGGCCGGGAAGTCTGTGGTGACTGAGTCGTTCACCAGTCGTCCTGGTCGTCCCAGTCGTCTTCCTCTTGGTCGTCGTGTTCTTGAGCGAGCGGCGCCGGCGCTGCCAGCCCCGGCCGCGTCGAGCCGCCGGATCCGGCAGACTGCCCCATCCCGCCGGCACCTACCGGGGCCGCCCCACCGGTCGTCGAAGACCCGGCCGCCGCGGCCGGCATGACCGAAGGCGAAGCCGGCTTTTCGATGAGTCCGGACATCAACGGAGTGCGGGCCAAGGTTCCGCCCGCACCGGGCAGCGAGTCCGCCCGCAGCAGGCCGGCGCCGGTGCTCGGCCCGGATCCGCCGGCGAGCGGGTGGGTGGACAGTGGGCTGGTGCCGAGCAGACCCATCTGGGCGCCTTGGTCTTCGCCCAGCCCACTGCTGCTGCCGCCGGAACTGCCCATCTGGCTGAACATCGACGACACCTGCTGCACCGGCTGAGCCAGCTGCTGCATGGGGCCGCTCATCTCCGCGAGCTGACCGGCGGTGGCTTGCAGCTGACCGGGCGCGACGCTGGAGAGTTTGGGAGCCATGCCCATAATCGGACTCGACGCCATGCTCTGGCTGGTGCCGGGATCGAGGATGGCGGTCATCGGCTCGAGCTTTTCGAACATCGTGTTGGCCAGGGTTTCGGCCTGATAGACGTCCATCGCCAGGGCGGCCTGAGTCCACATCCGGATGAAGTAGTCCATCTCATTGAAGGCGATCGGCACGGTGTTGATTCCGAAGAAGTTGGTCGCTACCAGGACCGCCGTGGTGATGTGGTTGGCCGCGATCTCGGCCAGCGACGGGGTGGTCGCCATCGCCTGGGTGTAGGCGGCGGCTTGCGCAGCGGCCTGCACCGCACGCGTCTTGGCCTGGGTGGACGCGGTCTGCAGCCAAGTCACCATCGGCAGCGCCGCCGCGATCGCCTTGTCGCTGCTGCCGCCGGTCCACGCTTCGCCCAGCGAATTCAGTCGCGCGGTCAGCTCGACGGCCTGCGAGTCCAGGGCGGCCGCCAGCGCCTCCCAACCCATGGCCGCCGCCAGCATCGGAGCAGGACCCGCGCCGGCCATCAAACGCCCGGTGTTGATTTCCGGTGGCATGGCGTGCCAGAACATGGTCATCTGCTCCTTTCTTCAATGCGCAGGTGCGGAACTGGGAAAATATTTTCGTCGGCTTTGTTGGTCGCTTCTTTGAGGACGCAAATTGTTCAGTTATGGCCGGAAACAATCCCGGCAGTTCACCGTTGATCGGGGTCCGATTACCTTGGTGAACTCGGTCCCGCATTGCCGGGTGAAATAATCCTAACCGGGGTTCGGGGGTGCTGAGAACACTTCTTCTGGCGGCTCGATGTAGGGGGCTTGGACGACCTCCTTTCCGTCCGGCGACACCAGAAACGCCTGGCCAGGCGGCCGGCGCTTAACCTTGAACTCACTCGACGGGAACTCCTGCTTCTCTCCGGAGAGGAACATCGTGGGAGCGCCGGACCCGAAGGCGGCGCCGACGAACTTGTCCATCGTCGCCTTGTAGGCCTGGCTCATCTGGCAGGTGACAATGATGTGCAAACCGATATCTGCTGCGGCGGGCAATAACGGCGCCAGCGGCGCCATTGGCGGCATCCCTCCGGCCGCGCCGACAATCATGTGCCAGTCGTCGACAAGTAATACGACGTCGAATCCGCTCCACCAAGAACGGCTCCGCAATTGCGCCGTTGTCAGATCGGTCGGCGGCAGCCGTTTCTTGAGGTTGACCGCCAACGCCTTGACCGCCTCGTCGAGGCTCGCGCTGTTGCGGTTGATCGCCCCGGCGGCCAGTAGGTGGGATTGCGGCACCGCGTCCAGCAACCCCGAGCGGTAGTCGGCAAGCATGAACCGCACCTGGTCGGGGCTGTTGCGCGCGCAGATGGCTCGGGCGATGGCGTGCGCGATCGTCGTCTTGCCCGACTTGGCCGCACCGAAGATCAGCAGATGCGGGTTGGAATGCATGTGCGCGTAGGCCGGCGTCAGATCCGTCTCCCGCAGGCCGACCGGGATCTCCCAACGCGTGCGGTAGTCGGATTGCGGGCCGGGCGGGTTCGGGTCGAGTTCGTGCAAGTAAATCCGCTCCGGCAGGACTCGCACCGGCGGCGCCTGCTCGGTGGTCTGCGCCGCGATCTGAGCCACCCCGGACGTGATGGCTTCGACCAGGTTGTCGGTGCTGTGTACGCCGTCGAATCGCGGCACGCCGATCATCAAGTGGTGCTTTTCCATGGACACCGCGCGGCCCGGGCGGTTCGCCGGGATATCGCGGGTGATCCGGTCGATCTGGGTCTCGTTGACATCGCCGAGCCGGAACTCGATCTTGGTGCCGAGGTAGTCGCGCACTCGGGACTTCAGCTCGGTCCAGCGCGGCGTCGAGATGACGACGTGCACGCCGAACGCGAGCCCTTGGGCGGCCAAGTCTTGAACCTGACCCTCCAGGTCGGGGAACTCGCCGATGAAGCCGGGCCAGCCGTCGATGATGAGGAACACGTCGCCGTACGGGTCGGCGGCAACGGGCTGGTTCGGGTCCTCGCGCAGTTGCCGATACATGGCGATCGAGCCGACCCGGTTCTCTTTGAAGGAGATCTCGCGCTGCCGCATGACGGCTTGCATCTCGGCGACCACCCGGTTGACCTTGTCGGGCTCGGACCGGTTGGCGACGCCGCCGACGTGCGGCAGGTTTTCCAGGTAGATCAGGCCACCGCCGCCGAAGTCGATGCAGTAGAACTGCACATTGCGCGGGGAGTGGGTGGCGGCCGCCGACATCACCATCGTCTGCAGCAGGGTCGATTTCCCGGTCTGCGGTGCACCGCCGATGCCGATGTTGCCGCCGGCCCCGGAAACGTCGACGCCCCAGGTGTCTTGGAGATGGCGGCGCGGTTCGTCCATGATGCCCAGGGCGAACCGCAACGGTTGACGCTGCCGGTCCTGCGCGAGCAATTCGTTGAGCGGCGTCGGGTCGATCAGCGGTGGCAGCCACATTTTGTACGCGCGGGATTCGGCGGTGCCGAGCTGGTCGAGCACCACCTCGCGCAGCGTCCGCGTTTCTTGAGAGGTCATCGGGTCAGCGCCTCCTCGACCAGCGGCACTTCGCCGTTGACCGCGCCGTTGGTGCTGGCCTCTTCGACCATCGGCGCCGCAGTGAACTCGCGGATCCGCACGGCTTGCTTACCGCCCTGCCGGCTGGGCCCGCTGCCGTCACCGTTGGTCTCGGCGCCGGCCGGTGGCACGTACGGGCCGCTGATGTAGAAGGTGCTGAACTTCACCGGGTCCTCCATGCCCACCCGCAGGAAACCGACACCGCTTTCTTTGTTGGTGATGTACTGGGCTTCCGGCGTGCCGATGACCGCCTTGGATTCGTGAGAGCTGGTAGTGCGCAACGCGATCCGATAGGTGAGGTTGGGCTCCAGCTTGTCGATCCGAACACCGCCGGTCTGCAGCGACTGGGTGGCCAGCAGTAGATGCACCCGCAGCGAACGGCCGACCCGGCAGATCCGGTCGAACAGCCCGATGAAGTCCGGATGGCTTTGCAGCAGTTCGGCGAACTCGTCCACGACGACGAACAGCGTGGGCAGTGGTGGCAGATCGGCCCCGCGCTCCCGATACTTCTCGTATTCGGCCACACCCGAAAGCGC
Organism: Mycobacterium sp. 1423905.2; assembly: GCF_001673155.1. Classification (GTDB taxonomy): domain Bacteria; phylum Actinomycetota; class Actinomycetes; order Mycobacteriales; family Mycobacteriaceae; genus Mycobacterium. The sequence goes on from NZ_LZLE01000217.1 coordinate 4,749, forward strand.
TCCGGCGGCACCGACTTTCATGCCGGCCTGGCGCAGAATCGTCTGGCGGCGGTCCAGCTCCCCGGTCAACACCTCACCCATTCGGCTGACCAGCTCTGCCTCTTCGGCCATGTTGGTCACGACGGCGGCGGTATGCGGAAGTTTCTCCATGCCAAGGAAGGTCGATCCGCCCTTGAAGTCGGTCAGCAGCAGATTGACCTGGTCGGGGTGCGTCATGGCCACCAGCGACAGAATCAGCGTGCGCAGGAATTCGGACTTCCCCGAACCGGTGGTTCCGATGAGCATGCCGTGCGGGCCGGCCCCGAACTCCGCCCCTTCTTTGATGTCGAGGTACATGATGTTGCCGGTCTTGAGCTCGTGACCGAACGGGATTTTCAATCGGTCGCGGTCGGTGTCGGTGTACATCCGCCAGCGCGCCGGTGTGATTTCCTCGACGCTCTTGGCGCCGACGAGCTGATGCCAGTCGGTGGCCACCTTCTTCTGCACGCGCTGGGTCTTGTCCAGGATCGTCCCGGTGATCGACCAGCCCGCCAGCTTGCGGGCCAGACGGTTGGCCTGCTGCGGCGACATGCCGTCGGCCGCCGAGGCGACCAGGCGGAATTGTTGGCCGGGCAGCCGGTCGTCGGCGGTGCCGTCGTCGGCGACGCGGATGCGGTACGACGAACCGCGGTGGTTGCCCAGCGTGATCACCGTGACCCCGGCCCGGCCGTCGGGCGGGAATCCCGCCTTGCCCCCGGTGAGGTCGACGACCACTACGTATGGACCGGTGGGCAGCGTGTCGGGCGCGTGCGGTCCGCGCGCGGCCAGGTCGGCCAGGGCGTCGGGCCGGGTGTAGATCATTCGCACCGGACCCGCGGCGTCGGTCTCGGTCTGATGCTGAACGTGCGGAAGCCATTTCAGCCAGGACCAGTCGGGGTCTTCCGGATTCTCGGTCAACACCCGGATCTGCAGCAGGTCCGGCGGATGGAACACCGCCAAATGGCAGATCATCGCCGTCAGCAACCGGTCGGCGCCCGGGCGGCTACCACCCACCGCGATGGTCGGAAAGGTCCTCAGCTGCACCAGCTTTGGGCAATCGTGAATGAGGCCGTGGGTGCGCAGAAACTTGACCACCCACATGTGGCTCACCGGCTCGAGATAGGGCTGGGGCGCCGCCGTGGCGGCGGCCAACTCACCTCCGACGGCGGGTTTCAACAGTCGGTCCACCGCCGGCTGGTCACCGATGCCGAGGCGGGTGGCCGCGTAGAAGTCGCTGTTGGCCGGCCGCGACCACTGCCGCTGGGTGCCGACGATGGACAGCAAGTCCTCCGGGTGCGGTGCGTGGTAAGAGAAGAACGCCACCTGCGAGCTGGCCGACGACGTCACGCGTCCACGTAGCCCGGCCAGATAACGCAGGTACTCCTTGCGATCGGCGTTGATCTCGGGCACCTTCTTGCCGCCACCACCCGTGCCGCCGGCCATTCCGCCGACCATCATCATGACCATCATCAGCGGCATCATCAGCATGTACGGCGACAATTGCTTGCCGCCGGCGAACATGATGGCGATCATGCCCAGCATGCAGCCGCCCATCACATAGGGCAGTGCTTTCTGCACGCCCGACGGCGGGATGTCGATGCCCAGGTCGTCGGGCGGGGTGAGGCTGATCTCGCCCGGGGTCAGCCGAGGACCGCGGGTGATGGTGGGAGTGAACTTCTTCGTTGTCATTGCGGCGCTCCGGGGCTTCCGGCGGGGACTTTTCGGGGATTCGGGTCGGCGGGCAGCGTCTCGTGCTCGAGCAAGGCGGCATCCTTGGACAGCACCGGCCCGTCGACCAGGAGGCGAACGACTTCCCAGGGCGCCGTCTTGGGTGAACCCAGCCCGAGCGCCTTGGCGGCATCGGCGTTGGGCACGCCGTAGCGCACCCCTTCCTGGTCGATGTAATACATCGATTCGCCGTAGCGGGGATCCGGCGACTGCAGTTGGACGAACTTGCCGCCGTCGAGGTAAACCGTTGCCGCACCGTTGATCTGCTTGATGCCGGTATTCATGGCCGACGGCGGGATGGGCAGGTGCCGGCCGGACAACACGGTGGTCTTCGGCGCTTGATCGCCGGCACCGCGTTCCCACATCCAGCACAGCGTGGGCTCTTCGGGACGGGACATGATCTTGAGCGGTTCGCTCGGCAGCGGGGAAGGATAGACCCGCTCGGGGATGCGGACGGCGAGGCTGGGCACGATCGCCGGTGGTTCGACCAAGCCATGGGATTGCGTGGCACGCAACGCCGCTGCGGTGGTGGCGTTCACCTGCGCGATGCCGTCGGGCAGCACCACGTAATAGCGCGGCCCGTTGACCGTGCGGATTTGGAACACCGACCCGATCACCAGATCGTCCGGCAGATCGAGGGTGTTGGGTTGTCCGGCATTGGGTATCGGCGGTAGTTCCCAGGCGCCCATGGCGGGCAGCGCGTTGAACATGCCCTCGGAGATGGGCACGGCGGTAGCGGTGACCGGTATGCCCATGGCCGAGGTCAGTGCGCGGTCGTTGAGGTCGATCGAGTGGCGTCCTTTGACGGTGATGATCCAGGTTTGGCCCTGGTAGGTCGCCAACATCGCCTCGTTGGCGTCGACCGGATCCACCGAGGCATCGATCAACAACGGCCTGGCCAATACCGAAGTCTGCACTGTGACCGAGGCGGTGTTGGGTCGGGCCACGGTGTCACACAGCGTCCACGTCGAATTGCTGTCCCCGGACACCGGTGTGGCATAAGGGGCGCCCGGAATGCCGATGGTTTGGCCCAGCGGGAGCTTGCTCAGCTCGGAAGACTTGACGGTGGCGGGGGAGTCCGGGTTCCCCAGCGCCAGTCGCGCCGACGTCAGGTTGTAGACCGGGTGCAGCTGACCGGACAGGATCACATAGAGCTGATTTGTGGCGCGGTCGGTCAAAAGGTTTGTGCCGCCGAGCTTTCCCTGGGGTTTGAAGTAGGCCAGCAGACCGGCGCCGACCAGAATCAACACGGCGATGATGATTCCCAGCCCCACCGAGCGGCTGTAGAACTGCAACGGGTCGTCGAACATGCGGGTGTCACGCCGCACGATCGCATGCTCGACCCGGCGGAGCAGGAAGCGCCAGCCGCTAACCTGAACCTTGGTGGTCAGGCGAAGCCCCATCTGTCACTCTCTCATGTTGAGGTGTGCATGTACCGCGGCGATCGCCTCGGCCATGTCTGCGCCGTTGATCTCTTGCAGTCGCTCCACGTCCAGGGCCTCGATGTCCAACCCCTGCGCCAAGCGCATGTCCCGGCACTGTTCGGCGGCTTCCACCAGTTGCCGCGCGTAACGGCCGTTTCCGGCGATGTCGAGGGCCGCCCGGCCGCGCACCGTCCGGTCGTGCAGCATCTTGGCCGCCTCCAGGAACCGGTCGGCCGCCTCGGCGCTCAGCGTCGAATCATTGCCGGCGGCAATCACCCTCGCGATCTCGAGCAGCTCCTCGGCGGTGTAGGTGTCGAACTCGATGCGGGTGGCGAAGCGGGAACGCAGCCCCTCGTTGGTCTCCAGCAACCGGTCGATGTCATTGCTGTAGCCGGCGATGATCACCACTAGCCGATCGCGGTCGTTTTCCATCCGGGCCAGCAAGGTGTCCATCGCCTCCTGCCCGAACGGGTCGGTGCGCCCGTCGCGTTCCTGCACCAGTGCATAGGCTTCGTCGATGAACAGCACGCCGCCCAGGGCCTGATCGATGGTCTTGGCGGTCTTGACCGCGGACTGCCCTTCGTACTCGGCGACGAAGTCTTTTCGCGACGTCTCGACGAGTTTGGGTTCGGCGATGACGCCCAGCCCGGCCAGGATGTTGGCGACCACTCGCGCGATGGTGGTCTTACCGGTGCCCGGTGGTCCGGTGAAGATCATGTGCTTGCTCGGCTGCGCGACCTTCATCCCCTTGGCGGCGCGCACTCGGGCCAATAGCGTTGCGGCGCGGTATCTTTCGATTTGATTCTTGACGCGGCTGAGGCCGATCTGCCGGTCGAGTTCGGCTTGGGCTTCGGCGAGCAGTTTCTCCCGACCGGAGTTGTCCGTCACCACGCTGGTGGGATCCCACGGGTCGGAGCGAGACGAGATCTGGTCGGCCGTGGTGGTCTTCAGCCGGTAGGACGAATCCTTCAGTGCCGCGGCCACTTCGGGGGCCGGATGGGTCGTCTGCAACCACTCCAACAAGGCGACGGCGGCGTCTTCGTTGCCTTGGCTGCGGCGCGCCATGGCCAGATACCAGGCGATGGCCCGCGCGCAGGCTTCACCGGCGGGGGAGTCGTTGGCTTCGGTCAGTCGCCGCTCGGCTTCGGTGAACAATCCAAGGTTGGCCGCGGCGACCCCGTGTGCCACACCGGCAGCGCCGGTCAAGAACTTGTCCGGCCATTTGCCGGCGCCCTTGACTTCGTCGATCACCTCGGTCCATCGTTGTGCGGCCCCGTAGATCACGGCTTTGAGCCACGACACCAGATGCTCGGAGCCGCCGACGGCGCTGGCCTCGATGGCCTCCATCGCGTCGGCGTAATTGCCCTGCGCGGCTTCGGATGCGGCAAACCCCATGGTGATTGCCAGCGGCGAGGTGACCGGGTGACACTGTTCCGAGCCTGGTACTCCCGGCGCAACTTCGGCCAACTGTCGGGTTCGGTGCAGATCTCGATGAGCACGCTGAACGCCCGGGTGCCCATCGGCGGTCTCTACGGAGACATCACTTACCCGGTCACCTCGCCGCTGGCAATCCCCATGGTGATTGCCGCATCCGAAGCCGCGCAGGGCAATTACGCCGAAGAC
>NZ_LZLE01000218.1 GCF_001673155.1 Mycobacterium sp. 1423905.2
TGGTCGGGCTACGGCGAGAGGCAGACCCGCCACTTGTACAGATACGTCGGGCTCGCGAAATTCATCGGCTGAGCTGGGCAGCGATGAATCCCGGTGGCCGGACGTATCGGTATTGATGCAAGCCGAACGCCACAGTGAAAGCGAGGACCCATGGTGAGGACACTGCCCATGCCAGCTCAGGTTGATTCTCTGGTCGGGACCACGGCCGTCGTGACCGGGGCTAGCCGTGGCTTCGGCCATGCCATCACGGCAGCGTTGGCAGCGGCGGGTGCGCACGTCGTCGGCGTCGCCCGCACCCGCGGCCAACTCGAGCAGGTGCACGCCGAGTTGGGGGAGCGCTTCACCGCGGTAGTTGCCGACGCGGCCGACCCGGCCACGGCCAGTGACCTCATCGACGAATTCCACCCGCGCACCATCGTGTTGAGTGCCGGCACCACGCCGTCGATGGTGGCGTTGCCCGATCAGACCTGGGAATCGTTCAGCGCGAATTGGAGCGTCGACGTCGCGCAGGTGTTTCACTGGACGCGCCGTGCGCTGAGTAAGCCGCTGATGCCCGGCAGCACGGTGATCGCCCTCTCCAGCGGTGCCGCCGTCAACGGTTCGCCGTTGAGCGGCGGCTATGCGGGAGCCAAAGCCACCGTGCGGTTCATCACCAGCTACGCCCGCGAGGAATCGCGGCGCGCCGGGCTGGGCATCGACTTCGTTTCGGTCCTTCCGCGGCTGACGCCGGTCACCGACCTGGGCGCTCATGCCGTGGCGGCTTACGCCGCGCGACAAGGTGTCGAGGTTGAGGAATTCGTGCGGTCAGCGGGGCCCGTGCTGACCGCAGCTCAAGTCGGACGGTGCGTTCTCGACATCGCGGCCAGGGCCCACCGGGATAGCGGCGCATATCTGCTGACCGCGACGGGACTTTCCCCGCTGGCCTGATCCGCGGTCAGTGGAGTAGACCAACAACAACGGAAGGCGGACATTCGGATGCGTACACCACCGATCGTGACAGCCCAGGAATGGGCGACGGCCCATCAGGAACTACTGGCCCGCGAAAAGGCGCTGACCCGGGCGCGGGACTCACTGGCGGCGCTACGCCGGCGCATGCCCTGGCAGGCGGTGACCGACGAGTACGTCTTCGACGGACCTGACGGCAAAGTCGACCTGCCGGGCCTGTTCAGCGGTCGACGTCAGCTGATCGTGTACCGCGCCTTCTTCGAACCCGGGGTTCACGGTTGGCCGGACCATGCCTGCCGGGGCTGCTCGATGATCGCCGACCACATCGGTCACCTCGCCCATCTCAACGCCCGCAACACCACGCTGGTGTTCGCCTCGCGCGCGCCGCAACCCGACATCGCCCGACTCAAGGAGCGGATGGGCTGGCGCATGCCGTGGTACACGCTGACCGACGACTTCGACCGCGACTTCGGCGTCCACGAGTGGCACGGGACCAACGCCTTCATTCGCGACGGTGACCGGGTCTACCGCACGTACTTCATCAACAACCGCGGCGACGAGGCGCTGGGCACAACGTGGAGCTTTCTGGACATGACGGCGCTCGGGCGTCAGGAGCTGTGGGAGGACTCGCCCGACGGTTATCCGCAAAGCGAGCCGTACGAATGGTGGAACTGGCACGACGAGTACGGCCAAGAAGAGCCATCGCGCTGGTTTGGTGATCCGGATCCGGAAGACCCCAATGACCAGCGTCCACCGCGTCGCGCCTAAGCGGGGACGCGGCGCATTTCGCGGGCCGACATTTTCGGGCCCGCGTATTTGCTACAGGATTCGGTGGTTCGCCTTACCGACGTGATATCCGGTCGGAAAGGATTTCTCGATGACCTGCAGCTGATGGTTGACGCGGGACTCCAGCTCAAGAACCACGCAGCCCTCGCCGTAAGCCTTGGACTCGAGCACTATGTACCGCTGACCACCACCATTGACATCGGTTATCGGGTCACCGGCGTGCAAATTCTCGACGGGTATTAATTCAGGGGATCCATTCGACTTCACCCAAATCACAGTAAGTGAATTGCATGGGTGAGGGAATAGTCGGCGATGGGCTAACCCGGGCCCGGTTGCTTGAAGAACACACTGACCCGAACGATCAGACCGTCATCGCCCTGCTCGAATACGATGCATTCCGGCCACTGCGCGCGGGCGCCGTCGACGTCGAATGCCTCGGTCAACTCCACATAGGACAGTCGCTCGGTCACCCGGGAAACCCGCTGTACGTCCAGCTGATGGCCCTGCAGTGTGGTGAGCACCTTGCGTAAGTAGGCCACGTAGCGGTCCTTACCTTCGACCACGTCGCAGAACGGACCCTCGCGCACCAGGCCCTCATCCGCGATGGTGGCGGCCAGACCATCCCAGTCGTGAGTGGCCAGGCAGGTCAGGTAGCGCTCGACGGCTCCGTTGGCACCCATCCCCTCAGGTTCAACCGCGCACCGGCGAGGGCGCAAGCGACAATGAGCAGATGCACGGCGTCAATCCACCGCAGTCCCCGGCCGAGGCGCCGACTTGCTATCGCCATCCCGGCCGTCAGACGTACGTCCGATGCACCCGCTGTGACCGTCCCATCTGTGCGGACTGCATGCGCAGCGCGGCCGTCGGTCACCAGTGCGTGGAGTGCGTGCAAGCGGGGTCCCGGACTATTCGGCAGCCACGAACCCGCTTCGGAGGCCGGCAACGATCCGCCACACCGGTGGTCACCTACGTGCTGATCGCGATCAACGTGGTGGCGTTCATTGCCGAGCTGATGTCGGTAGACGTGCAAACGCAGTTGACCCTGTGGCCACGGGCCGTCGCGAGCGGCCAGTTCTACCGGATGGTGACTTCGGCCTTTCTGCACTATGGCGGTCCGCACCTGCTGTTGAACATGTGGGCGCTCTACGTGGTAGGTCGACCTCTCGAGATGTGGCTGGGGCGACTGCGATTCGGCGCGCTGTATGCGTTGAGCGGGCTGGGTGGGTCGGTGCTGGTCTACCTTCTCTCGCCGCTGAACACCGCAACGGCCGGTGCTTCGGGCGCGGTGTTCGGGCTGTTCGGCGCGACGTTCGTAGTGGCCAGGCGTTTGGCGCTGGATGTGCGCGGCGTCGTGGCGGTCATCGTGGTCAACTTGGCGTTCACCTTCATAGTGCCGGCGGTCAGCTCGCAACTCATCAGCTGGCAAGCTCACGTCGGCGGACTGGTCGTGGGCGGGTTGATCGGGGCGGCCTACGTATATGCGCCGAGGCAACACCGAAATGCCATCCAAACGGCCGCAACGGTGGTCAGCCTGGCATTGTTCGTTGCGTTGACATGGTGGCGCACCGCAGAGTTGCTGAGCGGCCCGCTGGCATGAGCTGGTGGGTCGTCCGCGCCGAGCGCACCGTGAGCGAGGACGTGCCCGCACCACCCGGCGACGTCCGCGCCTTCTATGTCGACCTGAACAATCTGAAAATCGTCCACCCGTTGATCGTCGCGGTGCAGGTGCTGTCACGAACCCAGACCGTCGACGGCTATCTGTATACCTACCAGGTGCGGGATCGAATCCCTCTCAAGTTCTTGGCCTTTCGCGTCGCTTATCGAGCGCGATTGCACGTGCCGATGGTCGGTGACGTGCACACCGAGGCGGATCAGTTCCCGGGCATTCGGCTGCGCGGCACGGTCAGCTTCGAGTCGGCCGGCAACGGGACCCGCCTGACCGAACGGATACTCATCGCCGCGCCGCGGCCACTGGCCGGCTTCACGGTGCGGTCAGCGGTCAACGCCCATCACCAGATGCTGGTTGGCATCCGACGTCACTTCGACTCGCGCTGAACGGGTTTCCACTCCGAGGACAGCGCCAGGTCGGACAGGTATTTGGTCGAGCTCCACCCGCCGTCGACCACAATGGTCTGCCCGTTGATGAAAGCACCTCCCGCAGAGCACAAGAACGCCACCGTGCTGGCGACGTCTTCGACGGCACCCAAGCGTTGATGCGGTGTCATCTCGATGTTCATGCGCCGGAACCGTTCATCACGCAGCCGGTCTTGAGTCATGGGTGTCTGGATGACACCGGGAGCGACCGCGTTGCAGCGTATTCCTTGCGCCCCGTATTGACAGGCGACGTGGGTGGTGAGTGCGGTGAGTCCGCCCTTGGCCGCCGAGTACGCGCCACCGCGCAGCCCACCGACGACCGCGAAGGTCGAAGTGATGTTGACGATGCCTGAGCCGGGCTGCATATGCGGCAGCACCTCTCGAATCAGCCGAAAAGGCGCTCGCAACATCAGGTCGAGGAAGTAATCCAAAGATTGGTCGTCGGTTTCGTGCAGCGGCTTGGGACTTCCCACTCCCGCGGCATTGATTAGGAAGTCGATTCGGCCCCACTTTTCCAGGGCGGATTGGACGATGTTTTGGGGGGCGGCCTCATCCATCAGGTCGACCGCGTAGGTGGCTACCCGATCCTTATCGCCGAGGCGGGCCGCCAGCTGGTCGAGTTTGGTTTCGTCGCGTCCGGTGGCGAACACGGCCATCCCCATGTCGGCAAGCGCGGTGGCACAACCGGATCCGATCCCGCCGGTAGCCCCGGTGACTATGACTACCGCCATGTCATTGCCCCGACTTCATCAGCGCCGCCTTGATCTGATGCTTGAGCACCTTTCCCGCGTCATTCTTCGGCAGCGCGTCCCACATGACCACCTGCTCAGGAACTTTGAACTTTGCCACACCCGCCTCCTCGAGGAAGCCGCGAAGGTCGGCCACGTTCGGACCGGGCGCAACGGTCGGTACGACGACAGCGCAGGCCCGTTCGCCGGTGCGGGCGTCGGGCAGGCCTACGATGGCGATCTCGGTGATGCCGGGATGGCCGGCCAGGATATCTTCGACCTCTTTGGGCGAAATGTTCTCGCCGTTGCGGATAATCAGGTCTTTTGCACGGCCGGTGACCACCAGGTAGTCGTCGTCGACCCATCGCCCCAGGTCGCCGGTGCGGAAATATCCGTCGGCATCGAACGCGGGCGTCTCGTCTTCCCGGTGCTGATATCCAACCAGCATCTGCGGCCCGCGCACCCGGATTTCGCCGTCGACCAGTCGGACATCGGCGATACCCACGCGGCCATCGGTGTCGGCGGCGTAGTCGCCGTCGTCCGGTGCACCGATCGTGGTCACCGGCACCTCCGTCGAGCCATACACCCTGGTGACGACGGCCGACGCGAAGTAGTCTGCCGCCCTACGGATCAGGGCCGCGGAAACCGATGCGCCACCGCAGATGAACACTTTCAGGTCGGGCAGCCGGGTAGCTGCGTCTTGCGCCGCGGTCAACAGCTGTTCGAGGAAGGGAGTCGCACCGGCCATGTGGGTGCAGCGTTCGGCCTGCATGACGTGCACCGCGACCTCGGCGTTCCAGCGGTCCATCAGCACTGCGGTGGCGCCCAGTAGCAACGGACATTCGAAGGCGTAGATGGAGCCGCCGATGTGGGCGATGGGCGAGGCAACCAAAAACGAATCGGCGGGTTCGACCAGCCAGTGCTCGCCGATTTGGCGGATCAGCGCGTGAATCGAATTATGTGAGTGCAAAACGCCTTTGGGACGCCCGGTGGTTCCCGACGTGTACAGGATCATCCGCACCGCGTCCGGATCCACGACGGGCAGGCGCGCGGCGGTCGTCTGATCTGCCAGCAACGTCTGGAACGGTATCTGGTCGGCGGCGCCCGCGCCGCGCACCACCACGACCTCCGGTGGACGGTCCAGTTCAGCCGCCACCCGGGTCAGCATCGCGGTGTAGTCGAAGCGATTGAATTGCCCGGGAATGAAGATCATCCGACTGTCGGCGTCTTCAAGGATGAATCGCAGTTCCCGGTCTCGCATCGACGGCAGGACGGGGTTGGCCACCATTCCCGCCAGCGTGGCACCCAAGTAGATCACCGCGGCTTCGTGCCAGTTGGGCAGCAGGAAGGAGATCACGCTGCCCGGCGCAAAGCGGGCGAGCAAGGATCGCGCCAATGCCGTCGCCTGTTGGCGGAGGCTCGCACAGTCCAACCGATGTTCCCCGTCGATCACCGCGACCCGTTGCGGGGTGTCCTCGGCCGCGGCGCGCAGCGATTCGGCCAGTGTCTCCCGTACCCACCACCCGCGCTCGTACGCGGCGGCGGCGCGTTGCTCGTCCCAACGAATAAACCATCCGCGCAGCGCTTTTCGGCTCAGGGCAGCGTCAACCACGGACCCGCCGCATCGTCATCGAGTGCCGAAACCGTGATGCGGGATGGGTATTGATGGTCACCTGCGCCACCTGACCATCCGACGTCTTGTAGGTACGTTGCACCTCCAATGCCGGAAGTCCGGGGTCCACGTCGAGCCCCGCGGCCAAATGCGGTGAGACGATTACCGCGGCGATCTCCTGATGGACCTCGACGATACTCAATCCGAAGAGGTCCTCGATGAGCGGAAAGATAGGGCCTTCGTGACGGTGCAACAGCCTGCCGACCGCCGCAAACGCGCGGTTGATGTAGTACTCGGTCCGACACAGCGCGGCCGCTGACGAGTCTTGGTCGGCTTGCCGGAAGCCCCGAACGGCCAGCCACTGCTCCCCGACAGCCAGCCCGGTCCGAGCGGCAAGCGCGTCGTCGACGGTGACCATCGCCACGGACTCGATCGCCAACCGGGTGCCCGTCGCGAACGCGACCAGGTCGTTGATCGACATGACATGCTGCACATAGGAATCCGCCGAAGGCCGCGGCACCACCAACGTTCCGGTGCGCGGCCGCGACGACACCAGGTTGTCGTCGCGAAGTCGGCGCAAGGCCTCCCTGACGGTGTAGCGGCTGACCGCAAACCTCTCACACAACTCATGCTCGGTGGGCAATTGTGATCCCACCGGATAGACACCGTCGACGATTTCTTTGCGCAGGGTGCGCGCGACCTGAAGGTAGCGGTGATCGACCACCTTGGCATCGGACATCTCTGCGGGCCTCTCAACCATTCCGGCGCAATGCCAGCACGCTGCCTTCGGCGTCGGCCGAAACATACACCGTGCCATCGGGTCCGGCGGTGATGCCGGCGAACGGGCCTTGCGGTCCGGAGAAGGGCGGCATGCCACGCAGCGGCTTGGGTCTGACCCCTGGCGGGGCTCCCACCGGCAAATCCGCGGCTATGGTTCGGCGAGCCCGGGTTGCCATGTCGAACGCGACGAGCTCCTTGGCGTCCGCGTCGACGATGTAGAGTTCGGTGCCGAGCACCAGAATGCCTTGCGGTCGCTGCAACCCGTCCACCACGGTGCCGGTGCCGTCAAGCTTGACCACTCGGCCGGCGCCGGCCTCGGAGACCAGGGCGGCCCCGTCCGCCGCCACGGCCACGCCCACCGGCTCGCGCAGGTCAGATGCCAAAACGTCCACTCGTCCCCGGTCGATGGACAACACCCGGCCCGCGCCGAGTTCGGCGACGACAACAGCGCCGCCCGACGTGCCCGCAATGCCGTAGAGCTGGTCGAAACCTTGTGCCAGATAATCACATTCACCGCTATCCGGCCGGTAGCGGGCCACCTCGCCGTTAGACGTGGTGACGGCGAAAGCCCCGTCGGGCAACGGGGCCAGGCCGCGCAGGAAGCCCGGGTAGCCGGGCGTGAACATCATGGCGACCGTCCGTAGCGTTTTGTCCACCAACCGGTACAGATAGGTGCCATCGGCGATATAGAGGTTCCCGTCGACTCCGACGGCCAAATCCAGCGGCCAGTTCAATCCGCCGGGCAACACGGTGCGCGAGTGTCCGGCGGCCAGTACTTCGGTGATCTCACCGGTGAAGTTGCTGACGAACAGTCGGCCGTCCACGAAGGTCAGGTTGTCCAATCCGGGGTTCAACTCAGCCAGCACCGTCCGATCCCCGGTGCGGGGATCGATCCGCAGCACCTGGCCGCTGTGCACCTGGGTCGACACCAGGTAGCCATCGGAGTCGAATTTCACCGCGTCCGGCACGCCCAGGTCGCCGGCCACCCGTTCCGGGCTGCCGCCGTCGGGATCGATGCGCCAGATCTCATTGGCGCCCATCAGCGGGAAGTAGAGCAGTCCGTCTGGGCCGACCTCCATGGCGTTGGGCGACGGCGCGTTGTCCAGCAATACTTGCCGCACCGCGCCGTTGCGGTCGAGTTCGAGCAGGCGCCCACCAGCGCGGCATTCGCCGATGAACAGTCGGCCATGGTGGAACGTGATGCCGTTGGCGCAGGGCAGGTCATCGCGCAGCACCTTGACCTGCCCCGCGGCGTCGCGCACACTGACCCGTCCGTCCATGACCTCGGTCGCATACAGGTTGCCGTCGGGATCGAAGGCGACGTCGTCAGGTGCGGTGATGTCTCCACCCTTGGCGCTAACCGTCTGCAGTTGTCCGGACATCAGGTCCAGCGCGCTGATCTGGCTTCCGGTCACTTGTGCGATATACATCCGGCCGTCGGGCCCGGTGCGCAGACCGTTGGCACCGAACAACCGACTCGGCGGGGTCAGCCGCGTCAGAGTCCAGTCGTCGGCGAGGCGCGGTTGCCGCGCGGCCTGGTACCGCCCTTGATCAGGGCTAATCTGCTGCGACCATCCGGTTCCGGTTACCACCGCTCGCACCATAGCAATCCGGCTTTGTCCAGACAATACGTCGAGTCAGATCCGATTGTGGTCTTGACGGGCTTACTCACCTAAGAGAATCATGCTCTCTAATGAGTGCACGTCATTATCTTGTCCGGACAATATGTCGGGTGATCTGATCGGCCTGACCGGGCGCACGGTCGTGGTGGCCGGCGCGGCGGGCGGCGGCATCGGCACCACTGTGACGCGGATGGTCGCCGAAGCGGGAGCCACCGTGGTAGCGGTGAGCCGCAACCAAGCCAACCTCGACGAGCACATCGCTCCACTGGCGGCAGCGGGTCTGGCGGTGATTCCCCTCGCGGCGGACATCGCCACCGACGACGGGGTGAGCGCCACCCTCGACGCGGCCCGCAGCGCCGACGGAGAGCTGCACGGCCTGGTCAATGTCGCCGGCGGCGCCGACCCGTCGACCTGGATGCCGTCGACCCGGGTGACGCGCCGTGACTGGCAGGAGTTGTTTACGCGCAACCTCGAAACGATGTTCTTCCTCAGTCAAGCCGTGGCCGCTGAACTGAAGCGGCACAAGAGGTCAGGTTCGATCGTGTCCATCTCGTCGATCAGCGGTATGAACAGCGCGCCGTTTCACATCGCGTACGGCACGGCGAAAGCCGCGATCGTGGCGGCGACCCGAACGATGGCTCTGGAGCTGGCCTGCGACGACAACGGCACGACGATTCGGGTCAACGCGGTGGCGCCGGGCGTGACCGAAACACCAGCCTCGCGCACGTACACCGACGAGGACCCCAACCGCGACCGCCGCGCCATCGCAATGGGACGGCGCGGCCGTCCCGAGGAGGTGGCCGGCGCGATTCTGTTCCTGCTTTCCGACCTGTCGACCTACATCACCGGCCAGACGCTGCTGGTGGACGGCGGGCTGAATCTGAAGTGGGGACATCTGGATTCGGACAACACTTCGCTGTTCCTCAAGGACGAATCCTTCCGGGCCGCGATCAAGCGGTGGGACGACTGAGTGAAGGGAAGGAGGACGAGATGGACGAACTGACCGAGCCGGTCATGATCGGTGTCGAGGCATACATATCCGAGGACTATGCCCGCGCCGAACGGGACAAGCTGTGGCGCAAGGTATGGCAGCAGGTCGGGCGGGTCGAAGATCTCCCGAAGGTAGGCAGCTACCTGACCTACGACATCTTGGACGACTCGATTGTCGTGGTCCGCACGGCCGACAACACGTTCAGGGCACACCACAACGTGTGCATGCATCGTGGCCGTCGGCTGGTGGACCTACCTGCTGGCGCGAAAAGCGCATGCGGGCACAAGAAGTCATTTGTCTGCGGTTTCCACGGCTGGACCTACGATCAGGACGGCAACTGCATCCACATTCCCGAGCAGCAGGACTGGCAGGGGGCGCTGACTCCCGAAAACACCCATCTGGCGCCGGTCAATGTCGACACCTGGGGCGGCTGGATCTGGATCAACATGGATCCGGATTGCGAACCCCTGCGCGACTATCTGGAACCGGCCGCCACCATGCTCGATCCGTTCGGTCTCGCCGACATGCGCTGCAAATGGCGGAAATGGCTGCACTTCCAATGCAACTGGAAGGTCGCGATGGAGGCGTTCAACGAGACCTACCACGTCGCGACCACGCATCCGCAGTTCAACAAGTTCGGCAACTTCCGGGGCTGGGCCGCCGCGCACGGCAAGCACAGCAATATCGGTTATGACGCGCCGACGGATCTGGCCGAGACCAAATCCAAGATCCGATTGGGCACCGGGGCAGACCCGCGCATCTCCACCGCCGAAATGCAGCTTTACACCTTGGAAGAAACCAACGCCACCACGACCAGGACACTGGTGGAAGCCGCGCAACGGCTGGTCGACGAATTACCCGACGACGCGCCCGCCGACCAGGTGCTCAGCCACTGGCTCACGTCCGCGCAGCGCGACGACGCCGCTCGCGGGGTGATCTGGCCGACGATCGACCCCGAACACCTGGCCAACAGCGGCACCGCCTGGCAGATCTTTCCGAATTTCCAGATCGGGCAGGGCCTGACCACTGCACTGTGCTACAGCGCCCGGCCGTACGGATACAACCCGGACCACTGCATCTTCGAAGCGGCCTGCTACGAGCTGTACCCGAAAGGCGAAGAGCCACACACCGAGTGGGTGTACGCACCGCCGGACGACCCGAACTGGCGCAGTGTGCTGCCGCAAGACTTCTCCAACATGGCCGCGGTTCAGCAAGGAATGAAGTCACTGGGATTCGGCGGACCCAGGCCCAACCCGTATATGGAACGCAGTACCGCCAACCTGCACCGCAACCTCGCGAAATACATGGGGACCGGAGCGCCCCGCCAACTATCGACGGAGACACCGCAATGAAAGTCAATATCGGCCTGGGGGCCCACAACTCACACGACTGGGATCGCGTGCTCGCCGAGGATTTCAGCCAGCCGCCGACCACCCCGGACTGGGAATGCGTCCAGTCCACCCTGGCGATCGGGGATCTGGCCGAACCGCTGGGATTCGACGGCATCTGGCTGCCTGAGCACTGCGGGACGCCGTATGGCATGACGCCCAATCCCATTCAGGCGCTCAGCTACTTCGCCGGGCGCACCGAACGCGTTGGACTGGGCACCTTCGTCGCGGTCGCCCCGTGGTGGCATCCCGTCCGGCTGGCACACCAGATCGCCTACCTGGACATCATCTCCAATGGCCGCTACACCACCATCGGGATCGGCCGTGGGGTGTCGAAGGGCGAGTTCGCCGCCGTCGGAGTGCCGCGCGAAGAGAGCCGGCAGCGATTCAACGAAACCCTCGACATCTTGCAACTGGCGTTGTCGGGCGAGCGGTTCTCTTATCAGGGCGAGATCTTCACGGTGCCGGAAATGTCGTTGCGGCCCGAGCCACGGACACCCGACCTGTTCTCCCGCATCTACAGCTCCTCCTCGACGGCCGAGTCGCTGGAGATTCTCGCCCGCCGCGGCATGGTGCCGCTTTTCGTGGGTAACAAGCCGATCGAGGACGCCGGGCGAGAAGTACAGCAGGTCAACATCTTCCGCAAAGAAGAAGGCCTGGCGCCATGCCAGCCGAAGAACGTCATGTTCATGTACTGCACGCCCAGTGCCGACGGCGCCGCCAAGAGCGAAGAGTGGATCTGGACCGCCAACCGGGATGTCACCGTGCACTACGGGTTCGCCGACGCGTCCAACTTCAAGGGCGTCAAGGGCTATGAGGCCTACGCCGCCCGGGAGGCGAGCGCCACTGCCGTGCTGGCGTCCTCGGTGAGCGGCGAAGCCAAAGGGCCGTCCAAGACACCCGGATACCACGCCTCCAACCTGCTGATCGGGACACCGGAGGAGATCTTCCACCGCATCCAAGCCGCCCAGCAAGCGTGTTCCTTCTGTGAGCTGACCATCGTGCCGCAGTTCGGCACCATGCCCTACGAGGAGGCAATGGCAAGCACCCGGCTGTTCGCTCAGGAGGTGCTGCCCGCCGTTCACGACATGGACGCACCCTTACATCCCGCTGCGCTGCCGGAAAACGCCCTGGCATGACCGGAGTTTCCGACTGCGCCCCGACGCAGACACCTGTCGACATCGATCTGCCCGCGCTGCGCGAGAAGTACCGGCAGGAACGCGACAAGAGGCTGCGCCCGGAAGGGTCCAAGCAGTACATCGAATTGGTCGACGACTTCGCCGGCTACTACGAAACCGACCCCTACTCGGCGCCGTTCGTGCGCGAACCCATCGCCGCGGACATCGACGTCGCGGTCCTCGGCGGCGGCTTCGGGGGGTTGCTGTGCGCGGCCAACCTGAAGAAGGCCGGCGTCGAGGACGTTCGCATCATCGAATTGGGCGGCGATTTCGGCGGTGTCTGGTACTGGAACCGCTATCCCGGCCTACAGTGTGACAACGAATCCTATTGTTACATACCGTTACTGGAAGAGCTGGACTATATTCCCAGCAAGAAGTTCGCCGACGGCACCGAGATATATCAGCACTGCCGGCGCATCGGGAAGCATTACGGTCTCTACGATTCGGCCGTCTTCTCCACCCAGGTCACGGCATTGCACTGGGACGACGCGATGCGCCGGTGGCGCATCAGCACCGACCGCGACGACGACATCCGCGCCCGCTTCGTCGTGTTGGCGTCGGGTCCCTTTCACCGGCCGAAACTTCCTGGCATCCCGGGAATCAAAGACTTCAAGGGTCACAGCTTCCACAGTTCGCGGTGGGACTACGACTACACCGGCGGCGATAGCAACGGCGGACTGCACAAGCTCCACGACAAGCGGGTTGCCGTGGTCGGCACCGGCGCCACCGCCGTGCAGATCATCCCTTTCCTGGGTCGAGATGCCCAGCACCTGTATGTCTTTCAGCGCACCCCGTCGTCGGTCGGCGCACGCAACAACACGCCTACCGATCCTGAATGGGTCAAGACACTGCGGCCCGGCTGGCAAAAGGAGCGGCAACGCAACTTCCACGCCTGGACGTTCGAAGGAATGGCGCCCGGTCAACCCGACTACGTTTGTGACTTCTGGACCGAGCTGGGCCGCAACACCGCAGCGCGGGTACTGGCCCTGGACGACCCCGCATCGATGAGCCCCGAGGAGTTCATGGCCATCCGCGAGGAAGAGGACTATAAGGTCATGGAGCGGTTGCGGCGCCGGGTGGCAACGATCGTCGAAGACCCGCAGACCGCCGAGGCGCTCAAGCCCTACTATCGGTTCCTGTGCAAGAGGCCGTGCACCAACGATGAGTACCTGCCGACTTTCAACCGGCCGAACGTGACCCTGGTGGACGTCTCGGCCAGCAAAGGTGTGCAGCGAGCAACCGAAAAGGGGCTGATCGCCAACGGAATCGAGTACGAGGTCGACTGCATCATCTATGCCAGCGGATTTGAGATCACCACCGAGATCAGCCGGCGGTATTCCATCGAAGAAATCGTCGGCCGCGACGGGCTGTCGCTTTTCCACTACTGGCGCGACGGTTATAAGACCTTTCACGGCATGACCAGCCGCGGGTTCCCCAACCAGTTCTTCACCGGCTTCACCCAGGTCGGGATCTCGGCCAACATCGCCGCCAACTATGAGTTGCAGGGCGAACACATCGCCTACATCATCGCCGAGGCCCTGGCCCGGGGAGCGACGACCGTGGAGCCCAGCCAGCAGGCGCAGGACCAGTGGTGCCAAACCATCCGCGACACCGCCATCGACAACAGTCAATTCGACCGCGAGTGCACGCCTGGCTATTACAACAACGAAGGTGGCGGCGCGGGAGCCGCCGCGGGCGAAGGCATCCGGTCCCATATCGGCGAACCGTACGGTCCTGGCTTCTACGCGTTCGGTGACCTGCTCGCCGGGTGGCGCGACCGCGGCGACCTGGACGGCCTGGTTCTCGGCTCATGACCCCCGACCTCAGGTTCGACGAACGCGTCGCCGTGGTCACCGGCGCCGCCCGCGGATTGGGCCGCGCCTATGCGCTCATGCTGGCAGCGCGGGGCGCCAAGGTGGTCGTCAACGACAGCGGTGGTGCGCTGTCCGGAGCCGGGATCGACGAGTGCCCCGCGCATCAGGTGGTCGCCGAGATCAGGGCGGCCGGCGGTGAG
Organism: Mycobacterium sp. 1423905.2; assembly: GCF_001673155.1. Classification (GTDB taxonomy): domain Bacteria; phylum Actinomycetota; class Actinomycetes; order Mycobacteriales; family Mycobacteriaceae; genus Mycobacterium. The sequence goes on from NZ_LZLE01000218.1 coordinate 14,139, forward strand.
GCGATCGCCTGCGTCGAATCGGTTGCGACGGCCCAGGGCGGCCACGCGATTATCCAAGCGGCACTGGACAACTACGGCAGGATCGACGTCCTCATTCACAACGCCGGCAATGTGCGGCGCGCGCCGCTGCGGGACATGAGCTACGAGGATTTCGACGCGGTTCTCGATGTACACCTGCGCGGCGCCTTCCACGTCGCGCGGCCCGCCTTCGGCCTGATGTGTGACGCCCACTACGGCCGCGTCGTCCTGACCTCGTCGATCGGCGGTCTCTACGGCAACCATGGCGTCGCCAATTACGCCGCCGCCAAAGCCGGCCTGATCGGGTTGTCCAACGTCATCGCGCTCGAAGGCGCGGAAAACGGAGTGTTGTGCAATGTCGTCGTCCCAGCGGCGGTGACCAGAATGGCTGAGGGACTGGACATTTCGGCATACCCGCCGATGGGCACCGACCTCGTCGCACCGGTCGTCGGGTTGCTGGCGCACGAATCCTGCCCCGTCAACGGTGAAATGTTCGTTGCCCTCGCGGGAAGAGTCGCCCGGGCAGTAGTCGCGGAAAGCCCAGGCGTGCAACGCCTGTCCTGGTCGGTGGAAGACGTTGCCGAGCAGCTGTACGCCATCCGGGACCTGTCGGCCATGATCTGGGTGCAGTAGGGTCCCATCACCATTGCGGTGAGGTCGACGACTCGCACCCCGGCCAGGGGTCCGGCGCTAGCCATGATGTGCGCGCTCCCGGCTCGCCCAGGCCGCGGACTCGAAGCTATAGCGGATATGGTCGTCGTGGCCGTGGGGCACCGGCGGGAAGATGAGCGGGGCCGACAGGTCCCGGATGGCGTACAGCTGCTCGGCAACGTCTTCCACCGACCAGGACAGGCGTTGCACGCCTGGGC
>NZ_LZLE01000219.1 GCF_001673155.1 Mycobacterium sp. 1423905.2
TTGCTGAATCTTCTCCTCCACCGCCTGCACGCAGTCACTGCCCAGCAGCAGGTGCAGCGGCGGGTTGGGCACCGAGGCAATGTCGACGATGGCCGCGGCCGCTTTGACCGGGTCACCGGGCTGGGCGTGGTTGACGTCGAGGGCATGGGCCCGGGTGGCGCCGGCCGTCGGCGCATAGTCGTCGATGACGTTCTCCTCGGTGCCCAAGCTCGACGCGTCGAGGAAGTCGGTGCGGAAGTAACCTGGTTCGACGATCGTGACGCAAATGCCCAACGGCGCCAGTTCTTTCGCCAGCGCCTCGCTGAACCCCTCCATCGCGAACTTGGTGGAGTTGTAGATTCCCCAGCCGGGCCCGCCGAGCAGCCCACCCACCGAGCTGATGTTGATGATGTGGCCGCTGCGTTGGCGTCTCAACACGGGCAGCACGGCTCGCTGGACCGTGAGGGCGCCGAAGACGTTGACCTCGTAGACGGCTCGGACCGCGGCATCGGATGCCTCCTCGACGGCGCCTAGCAGGCCGCGGCCGGCGTTGTTGACCACCACGTCGATGCGGCCGAAGGCGTCGACCGCACGCTGGACCGCCTGCTGCGCCTGGTCGGCGTTGGTGACGTCGAGGTCCACCGCCAGCAGGCTCTCGCCGGCGTCGGGCAGCTGGGCGAGTATCTGGTCGGCGCGCCGCGCGGTGGCGACCACCCGATCGCCCCGGCTGAGGATCGCGCGCGTCAGCTCCAGGCCGAACCCGCGGGACGCACCGGTCAGGAACCAGACTTTCGAATCAGTAGCGTGCGGCATGTGTGTACTTTGCGCTCGTTTCGGGTTTGCGTCTACTTGGCGCATAGTTGTTGAGCCGATTCATAAGAAGCCGGCGACTCGGTCCATCCGGCACGCCGTGGTTTCCTTGCCGATCGAGGGGTCATGACGCACCCGATCCGCGTCTTGATCGCTGAGACCATGCGGTGTTCCGGGCGGGTCTGCGCGCGATCGTCGACGCGCATCCCGACACCACGTGCGTTGCTGATGTCGGTGACGGCCGGGCGGCCATCGATGTGACGTTGCGATTGCGGCCCGACGTCGCTGTGCTCGACGTGCGGATGCCCAAGCTCGACGGTCTAGGCGCCATCGGGCCGATAGTCGCAGCCGGCGCCACCCGGGTATTGATGCTGACCACCTACGACAGCGATACGGTGCTGGCCCAAGCACTGCAAGCCGGCGCCAGCGGCTTCCTGTTGAAAAGCCTTCCACCCGATGAACTTCTGGGAGCCATTCGTATCGTCGCCCGCGGCGACTCGGTCATCGATCCGGCGATGACGCGCCGGTTGGCGACCCGGGTCGCCGAATCGTTGGCCCCGGTACCCACCCCCGTCGAGGTGGCGAGTCTGACCGCCCGCGAATACGAAGTGCTGCTGTTGGTTGCCCAGGCTTACAGCAATGCCGAGATTGCGGCACAGCTGGTGCTCAGCGAACAGACCGTCAAGACCCACGTGTCGCGCATATTGGCCAAACTCGGGGTGCGCGATCGCATCCACGCCGTCGTCTACGCTCACCAACACAAACTCGCGCCGCGCTGACGTCCTCATCGGAAATCCCGCGACTTCGAGCCCACCGCCAAACTGATGCGGCCGATGCGCTCGGCGACGACGGTGACGGCGCCGGTGGCGTTTTGGACCTGCCCGCGAATCAGCATCGCCGCAGCCGTATTCGCCAATTTGCGGTGCCGCGCCCACACGTCCGGGGTGCACAGCACGTTGACCATCCCCGTCTCGTCTTCGAGGTTGAGGAATGTCACCCCTTGGGCGGTGCCCGGTCGCTGCCGGTGGGTCACCGCGCCGGCGATCAGCACGCGGTCCCCATCCGGCACGCTCAACAGTTGGTCGGCCGGGATGACGCCCAGCGCGTCGAGATCGGCCCGCAAGAACTGGGTGGGATAGCTGTCCGGAGAGATGCCGGTGGCCCAGACGTCGGCGGCGGCCAACTCCAGCTCACTCATCCCGGGCAGCGTCGGAACATGTGACGACGAGCCCACTCCGGGCAACCGGTCCGGCCGTTGGGTGGCCGCCGCACCGGCCGCCCAGAGCCCCTCTCGCCGGGACATGCCGAAGCAGCCCAGCGCCCCGGCCGTGGCCAGCGCCTCGGTCTGCGGCACGCTCAGCTGCACCCGGGTGGTCAAGTCCAGCAGAGAGGCGAACGGCCCGTTGGCTTTTCTCTCCTCGACCAGCTTCTCGGCGAGGTCGTCACCGATATGGCGGACGGCGCCGAGGCCCAGGCGCACCTCCATACCCGCGTTCTCCAGATTTGGGTGCGCCAGGCTGACGTTGACGTCGGGCCCGTGCACCACCACGCCGTGCCGGCGCGCATCAGCCACCAGTGTCTGGGGTGAATAGAACCCCATCGGCTGGGCCCGCAGCAGCGCCGCACAGAACGCCGCCGGGTGGTGCAGCTTGAACCACGATGAGTAGAACACCAGCGAGGCGAACGACAGCGCGTGGCTTTCAGGGAAACCGAAGTTGGCGAAGGCCTCCAGTTTTTCGTAGATCCCGTCGATGATGTCGTCATCGACACCGTGCAGAGCGCGCATGCCGTCGTAGAACCGCCCGCGCAGCCGCCGCATCCGCTCGGTGGACCGCTTGGACCCCATGGCCCGGCGCAACTGGTCGGCCTCGGCGGCGGAGAAACCCGCGCAGTCGACCGCCAGCTGCATCAGCTGCTCTTGGAACAGCGGCACGCCCAACGTCTTTCGCAGGGCCGGTTCCATGGACGGGTGCTCGTAGCAGACCGGGTCCAGGCCGTTGCGGCGCCGGATGTAGGGGTGTACCGAGCCGCCCTGGATGGGCCCGGGGCGGATGAGCGCGACCTCGACCACCAGGTCGTAGAACACCCGCGGCCGCAACCGCGGCAAGGTGGCCATCTGCGCCCGGGACTCCACCTGGAAGACGCCGACGGAATCGGCACGCGAAAGCATCTCGTACACCGCCGGTTCGGATAGATCCAGCTTGGCCAGGTCCACCTCGATGCCTTTGTGTTCGGCCACCAGGTCGATGGCGTAATGCAGCGCTGAGAGCATGCCCAGCCCGAGTAGGTCGAACTTCACCAAACCGATTGCCGCACAGTCATCTTTGTCCCATTGCAGGACGCTGCGATTCTCCATGCGGGCCCACTCGACCGGGCACACGTCGGCGATCGGGCGGTCACAGATGACCATGCCGCCGGAGTGAATGCCCATATGCCGCGGCAGGTTGCGGATCTGATTCGCCAAATCGATCACCTGCTCGGGGATGTCCTCGACGTCGGGCGAGTCGGCAAGTCCGTTCCAGTGACTGATCTGCTTGCTCCACGCGTCCTGCTGCCCCTGCGAATAGCCCAGGGCGCGCGCCATGTCACGTACCGCGCTGCGCCCGCGGTAAGTGATGACATTGGCCACCTGCGCGGCGTAGTCGCGGCCGTATTTGTCGTAGACGTATTGGATGGCCTTTTCGCGTTGATCGGACTCGATGTCCATGTCGATGTCGGGCGGCCCGTCGCGGGCCGGTGATAGAAAGCGTTCGAACAACAAATCGTTGGCCACCGGGTCTACCGCGGTGACACCCAGGGCGTAACAGACCGCGGAGTTGGCCGCCGATCCGCGGCCCTGGCACAGGATGTTGTTGTCCCGGCAGAACCGGGTGAGGTCGTGCACCACCAGGAAGTAGCCCGGAAACTGCAGCTGGGCAATTACTTTCAACTCGTGCTCGATCTGCGCGTAGGCGCGGGAGGCGTGCTCGGGTGGCCCGTAGCGGTTGCGGGCGCCCGCCATGACCAACGACCGCAGCCAGCTGTCTTCGGTGTGTCCGTCGGGCACATCGAACGGCGGCAGCTGCGGCGCGATGAGCGCCAGCCCGAACGCGCACTGCTCCCCCAGCTCGGCGGCGGCGACCACCGCCTCAGGCCGCTGGGCGAACAGGCGCGCCATCTCCACACCGGAGCGCAAGTGGGAACCGCCCAGCGGTGCCAGCCACCCGGCGGCGGAATCCAGCGACTCGCGAGCCCGGATCGCCCCCATGGCCATGGCCAGCCGGCGCCGCGACGGATGAGCGAAATGCGCCCCGGTGGTGGCGACGACGCCCACCCCGAAGCGCGGCGCCAACTCGGCCAGCGCCGCGTTGTGCTCGTCGTCGAGGGGATGACCGTGATGAGTCAATTCGATGCTGACCCTGCCGGCGCCGAACCGATCCACCAGATCGGCCAAAGCTCGCTGTGCCGCCTGCGACCCTCCTCGGTGAAAGGCTTGGCGCACATGGCCTTTGCGGCATCCGGTCAGAATGTGCCAATGACCGCCGGCGGCCTGCGTCAGCGCGTCGAAGTCGAACCGCGGCTTGCCCTTCTCGCCACCGGCCAGATGCGCGGCGGCCAGTTGCCGCGAGAGCCGCCGGTACCCTTCCGGGCCCCGAGCCAGCACCAACAGGTGCGGGCCGGGCGGATCGGGTTGCTCGGTGCGGGCTTCGCAGCCCAGCGACAGCTCGGCGCCGAACACGGTTTGAATGTCGAGTTCGTGGGCCGCCTCGGCAAATCGCACCGCCCCGTACAAGCCGTTGTGGTCGGTGAGCGCGAGCGCGCGCAGATCCAGCCGGGCGGCTTCTTCGACCAACTCCTCCGGGGTGCTGGCCCCGTCCAGAAAGCTGTACGCCGAATGCGTATGCAACTCGGCGTATGGGATGGCGGAGTGGATGCGCCGATTTTCCGGACTCGGCGTGTACGACCCGCGCTTGTGGGACAGCGGCGCCTCGTCGGCCGGTTTGGGCGTCACCGGCGCGCCGGCATGGCGCGGCTTGCCGTCCAGCAACCGCTCCATTTCCGCCCAGCTGGGCGGCCCGTTCCCCCATCCCACGCGACCAGTGTATCGAACTTATGTTCGATACACTGGTCTACTGCTCGGGGAGCAGTCGGTAACCGGCGCCGCGAACCGTTTCGATGGTCGCCAACCCGAACGGGGCGTCGACCTTGCGCCGCAGATAGCCGATGTAGACCTCGACGACGTTGTCGTCGCCGTCGTAATTCGAATCCCATACCGACCGCAGAATCTCTGACTTGCTGACCACATCTCCCTTGTGCCGCAACAAGAATTCCAGCACGCCATATTCACGCGGAGTCAGCGACAGCACCGTCTGGCCACGGGTCACCAGTCGCCGAGCCGGATCCAACGCCAGAGTCCCCGCGGTCAACACGGCGGGGCGTTCCGGGGCACCCCGGCGCAACAGCGCCCGCAGTCGCGCCACCAGCACCACGAATGAGAACGGTTTGGTCAAGTAGTCGTCGGCGCCGATGTCGAACGCGTCGGCCAGATCGTATTCACCATCTTTGGCCGACAAAATCAACACCGGTGTCCACACCTGACGGTTCCGCATCTCCCGCACGATCTGGTAGCCACTCAACCCAGGCAGCATGATGTCGAGCACCACCACGTCGAATTCCCCGGTCGACGCGGCCGCCAATCCAGTCCGACCGTCGTGCTTGACGTCGACAACGAATCCTTCGGCGACCAGACCCCGACGCACCGTCTGCGCCAGTCGTTCTTCGTCCTCGACCAGCAGAACGCGCACGGTCCCCCCTCCGAGTGTTGTTGATGTCCCAGTCAAGCAGAGTCCGTGGGCCGTGATCTGCCGCTCAGCGTCCCCACAGCCACCAATGGCCACTGTGGTGCCATGACCGACTTCGAGGCGAGTGCGGGGGTGCGCTGGTCGATCGTCATCGTGTCACTGGGCGTGACGGCGAGCGCTTTTCTTTTCATCAACGGTGTCGCCTTTTTGATCCCCGCCCTGAAAGCCGCGCGCGGAATTTCGCTGGGCCAAGCGAGTCTTCTGTCGGCGATGCCGAGCTGGGGCATGGTGGTCACGCTGGTCGGCTGGGGCTACCTGCTGGACCGGTTCGGTGAGCGGATGGTGATGGCCGTGGGCTCGGCGCTCACCGCGGTCGCGGCCTATGCCGCGGCGTCAGTTCACGCACTGGCGTTGATGGGTGTCTTCCTTTTCCTCGGTGGTATGGCTGCGGCCAGTTGCAACAGCGCCGGCGGCCGGCTGGTGTCGGGCTGGTTCCCGCCACATCAACGGGGCCTGGCGATGGGAGTTCGCCAGACCGCACAACCGCTCGGGATCGCCCTGGGCGCGTTGCTGATGCCCCAACTGGCGGAATGGAATTCGCAGGCGGCGTTGATCCTTCCCGGACTGGCCTGCGCGTTGGCGGCAGTGGTCAGCATCGTCGGCATCGCTGACCCACCGCGCAAACCCCGGTACGCGGCCAGTGCGCATGAGTTGGCCAGTCCCTATCGCGGGTCGTCGGTCTTGTGGCGCATTCACCTGGTGTCGGCGCTGCTCATGATGCCGCAAACGGTGACCGTGACGTTCATGCTGGTCTGGTTGATGAACCACCACGGCTGGTCGGTGGCGGCGGCCGGCGGTCTGGTGACCATCACACAGGTACTCGGCGCGGTGGGCCGTGTTGCGGTCGGCCGTTGGTCTGACCGCGTGGGGTCGCGCATGCGGCCGGTTCGCGTGATCGCCGTCGCCTGCGCGGTGATCCTGTTTCTATTGGGCCTCACCGATAGCTTGGGCTGGCGATTCGACGTCGTGCTCATGGTCATCATCTCGGTGATTGCGGTGTTGGACAACGGTTTAGCGGCCACCGCCATCACCGAGCACGCGGGGCCGTTCTGGAGCGGACGCGCGCTGGGCGCCCAAAACACCACCCAGCGGCTGGCCGCGGCGGCGGGCCCCCCGCTATTCGGTGTCCTGATCACCGCATCGGCCTATCCGCTGGCGTGGGCGCTGTGCGGATTGTTCCCACTGGCAGCGGCGCGGTTGGTGCCAACACAGTTGTGCCGGCCCGGGCTGGATACCGGCCAGCCCCGCTGTAACCGTGCATCACCGCCACCACCTGTGCTTGTCCCGGTTCCTGTTGTTGCGTCACGAAAGGCCGTTTGACGATGACCTACCTGCACACTCCATCCGGCTCGACTCTCTGCGATGACGAACGGCTGAGGCCTGTCGATGCTGCCCAGCAGCTGGCCCAAGGCGTCACCCAAGTCTTGACCAAACCCCGCTTGCGCGGGTGGATCCACGTCTACTCGGCCGGCGCCGCTGTAATTGCGGGTGCTGTGTTGGTCGCGGTGTCGTGGGCAGCGGTATCCACCGAGGCGGGGCTGGCGACGCTGGCCTATAGCTGCGCCACGGTGGCCATGTTCGCCGTCAGTGCCACTTACCACCGGGTGAATTGGAAATCCGTAACCGCGCGGAAATGGATGCGACGACTGGATCATTCGATGATCTTCGTGTTCATCGCCGGCAGCTACACACCGTTCGCTCTGCTGGCCCTGCCGCCCGATGCCGGGCGAGTGGTGTTGTCCGTCGTGTGGGTCGGTGCCGTCGCGGGGATCTTGCTGAATGTGCTCTGGCCGTCGGCACCGCGCTGGGTGGGCGTACCGCTCTATCTACTGCTGGGTTGGGTGGCGGTCTGGTACACCGGGAGCATCCTGCGCGACGCCGGGGTGACCGCGCTGGTGCTGTTGTTCGTCGGCGGCATTTTGTACAGCATCGGTGCCATCCTCTATGCGTTGAAGTGGCCCGACCCATGGCCGTCGACGTTTGGCTTTCACGAGTTCTTCCACGCCTGCACTGCCATCGCGGCCATCTGCCACTTCATCGCCATATGGTTTGTGGTCTTTTAGCCTGATGACTTCGGCGGCCCGCGTGCGGCGAGGGAGGGTGCGATGAAGGCCTCCACATTGCGGGCGATCCGACGGGCCCCGATCGTCGGCCGCCTCGACCCGAGGCGGGCGAGTGTGCGGACTCGCTCGGCGCTAGCGGCCGCACTGGTGATGACCGCGTGTTTCGCCATCGGCTGCGGGGTTCTGGCGCTGGTTTTGTACCGATCGTTGGAGTCCAGTGCCCAACACGCGGCCGCGGCCCGTGCCGAGCAGATCAGTGCAGAACTGCGTACCGATACGGCGCGGAACCTGAATCCGTCGCTGCTGGCCACCGACAGCCAGATCGGTGCCGTCCAAATCGTCGACGGCACCGGCAAAGTGGTCGCCTCCTCCGCCGGAGCACCCAAAACACCGCTGACACACGTGTCGTTGGACGCCGGGAACGCGCGAAATGTGGGCCGCGCAAAGGGACCGCACGATACTTACGACCTTTGGATGAGCGCGCAAAAGGTGTCCCTGCCCGGCGGGGCCGTCACTGTGCTGGTCGGCGCCGACCAGGAACACGTCGAACACCTGGTGCGCAAGGTCACCGCCCTTCTGGCGGTCGGCGCTCCGGCCATCATCGCGTTGGGGGTAGTGGGTACCTACCGGTTGGTCGGCGCCGCGCTGGGACCGGTAGAGGCGATCCGTGCCCGGGTGGCGCTCATCTCGAGCACGGACCTCGCCGAACGCGTGCCGGTGCCCCCCACCCGCGACGTGATCGCCCACCTGGCGATCACGATGAATGCGATGCTCGCGCGCTTGGAACGTGGGCGGCAGGCCCAACGCCGCCTCGTCGGCGACGCCTCCCACGAACTGCGCAGCCCCCTGGCAACGATCACGACCGCCCTGGAGATGGCGGCTGGCCGCCCGGAACTGATGGACAACGAGTTGATCAACGAGGCGTTGCTCCCCGAAGCCCGCCGGATGCAGCACCTGATCGACGAACTGCTCCTGTTGGCACGCTCGGACGAAGATGCGCTGAACCTGCGTCAAGACGACGTCGACCTCGACGACCTGCTCGCCGCCGAAGCGAGCCGGCTAAAGAACGTTTTATCGCTGCACATCGTCAGCCACATCCAAGCCTGTCGTGCTGTCGGCGACCGCGCCGCGCTGGCCCGGGTGATCCGCAACCTGGTCGACAACGCGGCGCGGCACGCCACCAGTACCGTTCAGTTGGATTGCCACTACGACGCTGGACACGCCGTCATCATCGTCGCCGATGACGGTCCCGGAATCCCGGCAACCGAGCGGACTCGGATCTTCGAACGATTCGTCCGCCTGGACGACGCTCGCGCCCGGTCCTCGGGTGGATCGGGCCTGGGGCTGTCCATCGTGGCCGAAGTCGTCCGCGCGCATCATGGCACCGTCACCGTCGGCGACGCAGCCCATGGCGGTGCGGCGTTCACGGTGACATTGCCCACTGGCTCCCGATAATCCCTGCGGCGATAGTCCCTTCTCAGCGTCCCCACAGCGGCCGGCGACGAGGCTGATTGCATGGCCGATATCAGAGCCGCTCGGTATGGCATGTGGGCCAACCTGCAGCGGATACCAACGGAGACATACCACGACACTTGGGCTGCGACCGCCAACACCACGCGATTCGCCGCCACGCCGCCATCTGGTACGACGGCTCCCGGCTCTAGGGAACTGACCGGGGACACGATGCGTCACCTGCTGCCTCTGTCCCTGCGGGTCAAGGCCACGGTCGGTCGCGCCAGCAGTAACGACATCGTCCTGGACGACGGGTTGGTATCGCGCATACACGCGGTTCTGGTGTCCACGTCGGCCGGTGTGGAGATCCGCGACGTAAACAGCCGCAACGGCACGTTCGTCAATGGTTCACGGATCGGTCGGGCGCTGCTGCGCAACGGTGACATCGTCACCATCGGCAACACCCAGTTCGTGGTGTCGGGCTCCAACCTGGTACCGCGGCCAAACCGACCCGCCGGTTCCACGCCGATACCCTGGCGCCATCCCGCGTGGTGAAGTCGAATTGAGGCGACCGCGTCGGCGGCGGCAAAGCGCGGATTCCGTTAGACTGGTTGTGATTCCAAACAGACAGGACTGCCTTCGTCTCGTAGTTTGCCCGCTCGATCAGCTGGGCCACTGCTGACATCGCTCGAGACGAGCGCGCCGGTCGTCGGGTTGTCACTGGGATCAGAGATACTGCCGCACTGTCCCTGCGGCTCAACATTTTAAGCGCAAAACACAATCTTAACCTGCAGGGGCTATCGCCGTTATCTCTCGCGAAGGACACTGATACGAGTCAAGAAACGACGGTGGGGACTTGTGATGGCGAATTCGACGACACTGGAAAACGCGAGCCTGGCGTTCGGCGCGGTAGCCATCATCGAAGGCGCCGTCCCCAGCTACCGCAAATTGAAATCTCTTTTCTCCGAACGCATTCCACCAGTCTGGACCGACCAGCCGAGCTTTCATCTCGATCAGCACATCCAACGTGTGGCACTGCCCGGTCCGGGTGACGACACGGCACTGCGTCAAGCGATTGCCCATGCATTGGAACGCCCCGTTGAGCCCCTTCGCCTACCGTGGGAGTGCTGGATCATCGAGGGCCTACAACGCAATCGGTGGGCCATTTTGATGAAGGTCCAGCACGGCATGGCCGATGGCGCGTCCGCGGCACACCTGCTGGGCGCCCTCTGCGACGACGCCGACACCACCATGTTCGCGGAAAACCCGGCTGGCACATCGATTTCGCCGCCGAGGGTGGCGCCGCGCACCTGGGCCGACACCCTCCGGCAGGCGCCCTGGACCGCAGCAGCTCACCTCCTGCAGCTGCCCGCCACGCTGTTGTCACCGACCGGTCCGCACACCGTCAGGCGGCACTACCGCACGGTGCGCGTGCCACGCTCCGACATCGACCGGGTATGCCGCAAGTTCGGAGTCAGTGGCAACGACGTGGCCCTGGCCGCCATCAGCGAAGGCTTCCGGGCGGTGCTGTTGCACCGCGGTGAGGAACCCCGCGCCGACGCCGTGCGCACCCTCGAACGGACCGACAGTCGAATCCCCGCTCAACTGCCCTACCTGCCCGTCGAACATGGCGACCCGATCCGCCGACTGCGCGCGGTGCACACCCAGCGCATCCGGCCCACGCCCAGCCCGGGTCGGTCCACGGGTCTTTCCGATCTACTCCCGGTAACCCTGTGCGCCAGAGCGTTTCACGCCTTCGCGCGGAAACCGCACACCGGTGTGGTGACGCTTTCGACGAGTGCGCCCGGCCCGCGACACCGCTTGCGACTGATGGGCCAGAGCCTGGCTGAGGTGCTGCCCATCCCGCCGACGGCGTTGCAGCAGAGCACCGGAGTCGCGGTGCTCAGCTACGGCGACCAGTTGGTGTTCGGCATGACCGACGCCTACGACGCCGCATCAGACCTGGCGCAACTGGCCGCCGGCATCGAACGCGGCATCGCACGGCTGGTGGCGCTCAGCGAGGACTCCGTGCTGCTGTTCGGCAAGGATCGCCGCAGGCGTTCGTCACGCGCCACTACCGGCGGTGCGCAACGGCACACGTTCACCCCGTCCGTCCACGCCCGGCACTGACGCAGCCGACCCCGGACCGCAGCGACCACCGTGAGAAGGTGGGTCAATGTCGGTCATCATCGACCCGCGCCGCCATGACGCGGTACTGCTGGACAGCGCACTGGGCTCCGGCCAGGCGCTGGTCGGGCGGCTGCGCGACGCCGGAGTCCGCAGCAGCGCCCTGCGCCCCGACGCCGACGCGCTGATCGAGGCGGCCGACCAACTGCGGGTGCGGCCGGACCGCTGTGCTGTCCTCGCCGCCGACGCCCAGGGCGTCACGACCGCCCGCAAAGCCGGCTTCGCTCTGGTTGTTGCCGTGGGCGCCGACGCGGACACTCAGGCCGGCGCCGACGCGGCGGTCGCCGCACTGGATGAGGTCGATGTGCGCACCGGTGACCGGCGCATGTCCGAACTGCCCGACGCGTCCGAGGCCGTCCCGAAGCTTACCGGCGCCCCCGCGGTGTTCTTCGACTTCGACGGCACGCTGTCTGACATCGTGGCGGACCCGGATGCGGCCGAGCCCGTCGCCGGGGCAACCGACGCGCTGCAAGAACTGGCCGCGGCGTGCCCGGTCGCGATACTCAGCGGCCGCGACCTCGCCGATGTGACCCAGCGGGTCGGGTTGCCCGGCCTCTGGTATGCCGGCAGTCACGGCTTCGAGTTGACCGCCCCGGACGGAACGCACCACCAGAACGCACAAGCGGCGCAAGCGATCCCAATACTCGAGCAAGCGGCCGCCCAACTGCGCGACCAGATCGGATCGATTCCCGGTGTCGCGGTGGAACACAAGCGGTTCGGGGTGTCGGTGCACTACCGCAACGCTGCGCGCGATCGAGTCGGCGAGGTGGCGGCGGCGGTGCGGGCCGCGGGGCGGCGCGATGCGCTGCGGGTGACCACCGGCCGGGAAGTCATCGAGTTGCGCCCAGACGTCGACTGGGACAAAGGCAGAACGCTGCGCTGGGTGATCGATCATCTATACGATGCGGGATCGGGTCCGCTGGTGCCGATTTATCTCGGCGACGACATCACCGACGAAGACGCCTTCGATGCGGTTCGCGACGGTGACCTACACGGCATTCCGATCGTGGTGCGCCACGGCGACGACGGTGATCGCGCGACGGCGGCGCTTTTCGGACTCGACAGTCCGGCGCGGGTAAGCGAATTCACCGCGCAGCTGGCCCGCCGGCTTCGGACGAGCGCATAACACCGCTCGCGACTAGGAGGGCTTCTCATCAGTAAGCTCGGCTTCTTCAGCGTTGTCATGCTGGGGGTCAACGGCATCATCGGCGCGGGCATCTTCCTGACCCCCGGCGCGGTGATCAGATTCGCCGGTCCGCTGGCCCCACTCGCCTATGTGATGGCGGGCTTGTTCGCTGGGATCATGGCGTTCGTCTTCGCCACCGCGGCCCGATATGTCAAAACCAACGGTGCGTCCTACGCTTACACGACCGCGGCATTCGGCCAACGCATCGGCATCTACGTCGGCGTCACCCACGCCATCGTCGCCTCCATCGCGTGGGGCGTGCTGGCCACGCTGTTCGTCTCGACGTTGTTGAGAGTCGCGTTCCCGCATCAGGATTGGGCGAACGACACCCGCCTGCTCAGCGTCAAGACGTTGGCGTTCCTGTTGTTCATCGCCGTGCTGTTGGTGATCAACATCTTCGGCAACCGGGTGATCGAATGGGCCAACGGAATCTCCACCATCGGAAAAGTTCTCGCGCTGTCGATCTTCATCGCCGGCGGCCTATGGGTCGTCATCACCAGACACGTCAACCACTACGGCGAGTCCGCAGACGTCTATCGCCCGGCGCCCTACGCGTTGTTCGGTGTCGTGAATGTGGGGCACGGCGTGGTGGCCGGAGTGGTGCTCGCCACGGTCGCAGCGCTTTACGCCTTCACCGGCTTCGAGTCGATCGCCAACGCCGCGGAGGAGATGGAAAACCCCGACCACAACCTGCCCAGGGCGATACCACTGGCGATCCTGGGTGTGGGCGTCGTTTACGTCTTGGCCGTTACGACGGCAATGCTGCTGGGAGCCCACAAGGTCGTCGCCTCCCGCGACACCGTGCGACTGGCGGCCGCCATCGGCAATGACACCTTTCGGACCATCGTTGTTCTCGGCGCGTTGATCTCGATGTTCGGCATCAACGTGGCCGCGTCGTTCGGCGCGCCGCGGGTGTGGACGGCATTGTCGGACACCGGAATACTGCCGGCCCGCCTGTCCAAGCAGAATCGATTCGGTGTTCCCATGCTGGCGTTTTGCGTCACCGCAGCGCTGGCGCTGGCCTTTCCGCTGGCGTTGAGCTTCGACATCGTCAACCTCACCGGGTTGGCGGTGATCGCCCGCTTCATCCAGTTCATCATCGTGCCGATAGCGTTGGTCGCCCTGGTCCGCAACCGGACCGCCGCCCCCGAGGCGGTGCGACCAAACGCGTTCACCGGCAAAGTGTTACCGATAGCCGCGGTGGCGATCTCAGTGGCGCTAGCGGTGTCGTTCGACTACCGGACAATTCTGCTGACTGGGCGTGGAGACCCCAACTACTTCTCGATCTGCCTGATCGTCATCACGTTCCTGGTCGTACCGGCGGCGGCGTATGTGCACTACTACCGCACCGCCGATCGTTAACTCGGCACGTATTCCACCGCGCCGTCATCCAGCACTACCCGGGCTTCCCCGCCGTCGGCGCCGGCCACCTCGGTGCGGAACACCGCGCGACCCGGTTCGGTACGCCAAATCACGGTGGACAGAGTCTCACCCGGAAAGACCGGTGAGCTGAATCGCGCCGCGATCGAGGTGATGTTGGCCGCGACACCGCCGCCCAACTCGGCCACCAGCGCACGCCCGGACACCCCGTAGGTGCATAAGCCGTGCAGGATCGGCTTGGGAAATCCGGCTAGTTCCTTGGCAAACCAGGGATCGCTGTGCAGCGGGTTGCGGTCACCGGAGAGTCGATAGATCAGCGCTTGGTCCTCGCGGGTGGGCAGCTCGATTCGAGCGTCGGGTTCGCGGTCGGGGAATTCCGGTGCCGCAGGCCGCTGTCCCGGTTCTCCCCCGAACCCGCCTTCGCCGCGGATGACCAACGTGGTCAGAGTCTCGGCGATCAGCGTGTCGGTGTCGGGGTCGGTGCCGCGGCCACGCAGCATGATGATCGCGTTCTTGCCCTCGCCTTTGTCCTGGATGTCGGCGACTTCGGTCACCACCGACAGCTTGCCCGCCGCGGGCAACGGTGCATGCAGACGCACCGACTGCGAACCGTGTAAAAGCTTGGCCCAGTTGAACGTTCCCACCTTGGCGGCCGCACCGAAGGCGGGGCAGCAGATCACCGCATAGGTGGGCAGCACCTGCTGAGTGATGCCGTGGCTGTTCTCGGTCGTGAAGGACAGGTCATCGAGCCCAGCGCCGACGCCGAGCGCATAGAGCAGGGTGTCGCGGTCGGTCCATTCGAACAGCACCGGGTCGGTCACCGCGCCGATAGCACTCGGGTCAATCGCCATGCGAGTCTCCTCAGGATTGCGGAATTGAGCTTTTTCTCGACTTAACCATCGCAAACCCTTCCCACCGACGGTGTCGGCAGGGCAGGCTATCGCCATGGCCAAGCGCATCAGCATGTGGAAGGCAGCGGCACTCGTCGCCGTGGCGATCTTCGTCGGCGCCTGCGGCGGGGGCAGTACTCCGCAAGCGCACACCATCACGTTGACGTTCATCCGCAACGCCCAGTCGCAAGCCAACGCCGACGGTGTCATTGACACCACGGTGCCCGGCTCCAGCCTCACCGACGAGGGCAAGGGTCAGGCCCAGCAGCTTGCGCATCAGGCGCGGCACAACGACTTCGACGCCGTCTACGCCTCGTCTATGGCCGAAGCCCAGCAGACCGCCGGCCCGCTCGCCAGTGAGTTGGGTAAGCATGTCGAGGTGCTGCCCGGCCTGAAATCCATCAACGCCGGCTGGTTCAACGGAAAACCCGAATCCACGGCCAGCACGACTTATCTGCTGGCACCGGCGCAGTGGCTGCAGGGCGACATCCGAAACAACATCCCCGGTTCGGTGGACGGCAAAGAATTCAACGACCAGTTCACCGCCGCGATCCGCAAGATCTACGACAGCGGCAACAAGAAGCCCGTCGTCTTCTCTCAGGGCGCGGCCATCATGGTCTGGACGCTGATGAACGCCGTCAATGCCAAGACGAATCTGATGACCACCCACCCGCTGCCCAACGCCGGGCGTGTGGTCCTCACCGGCAACCCGCTGACCGGCTGGACGGTGGTCGACTGGGACGGCATCCGCACCTTCACCTGACCGGCCGCACCGGTCGGCGGTTGACGCGTGCCGTCCGAGCCGCCACCATGGCTGAATGCGGTATGTCGTTACCGGCGGTACCGGGTTTATTGGCCGCCGCGTGGTCGCCCGACTTGTGCAGACGCAGCCCCATGCGACGGTGTGGGTCCTGGTCCGACGCGAGTCGCTGGGGCGCTTCGAACGCCTGGCGGCGCACTGGGGCGATCGAGTGCGGCCGCTGGTGGGTGACCTCGCCGATCTGCGCCTGAGCGAGGACTCCTTGGCCGAGCTGGGACAGGCCGATCATCTGGTCCACTGCGCGGCGATCTACGACATCACCGCGCGCGAGCCCGAACAGCGCGCCGTCAATGTCGAGGGCACCCGGGCCGTTATCGAGCTCGCGCGGCGACTGGGCGCCACATTGCACCATGTCTCCTCGATTGCGGTGGCCGGCGACTTCCCCGGCGAGTACACCGAAACCGACTTCGACGTAGGTCAACAGCTACCGACCCCGTATCACCAGACCAAGTTCGAAGCCGAGTCGCTGGTGCGCTCGACCACCGGATTGCGCTACCGCATCTACCGCCCGGCGGTGGTGGTGGGTGATTCGCGAACCGGGGAGATGGACAAGATCGACGGCCCGTATTACTTCTTCGGGGTGCTGGCCAAACTCGCGGCCCTCCCGTCGTTGACCCCAGTATTGTTGCCGGACACCGGCCGAACCAATATCGTCCCGGTCGACTATGTCGTCGACGCGATGGTTGCGCTGCTGCACAGCCCCGACCGCGACGGTCAGACATTCCATCTCACCGCAAATAGAAGCATTGGTTTGCGCGGAATCTACCGCGGGGTTGCCAGAGCGGCCGGGCTGCCGCCGCTACGCGGATCACTGCCGAGGTCGGTGGCCGCGCCGGTGTTGAAGGTGAGCGGCCGGGCGAAGGTGCTGCGCAACGCCGTTCGGGTCCGGTCGGAGACGAACGTGGGCGCCAGGTCCACCACGTCGAAAACCTCTGCTGGAATGCCTAATTGGGTGGCCGCCATGTTGCGCAGCACCTTCGCCCGGCCGCTCACCTTCAACACCGGCGCGGCCACCGACCTCGGCAGTGATCCGCGTAGCGG
>NZ_LZLE01000220.1 GCF_001673155.1 Mycobacterium sp. 1423905.2
GTCGACACGCTGGTCGTCCTGGACACCTGCCATGACCTCATGTACAGCGAGCCACGCCGGCTGGCGACCATCCTGGCCGAGCGCTGCCGGGCGCGGTCGCGAGCCGAGTGAACTGCTCAGCGCCGCAGGGGTTCCACGTCTGGCTGGTCGGTGCTTTACAGATGTGACGGAAGCTGTCACGCTGGGCGCCACAGTCGGACCAACTGCCGGCGCACGCGAAGGGGATCCATGTCCGGGGCAAGCGGCGACGTCTGGGAAGTGATGTCGACCGCCCGCACCATTCGGCGCTTCACCGACGAGCCCGTCGACGACGCGACATTGACGAGGTGCTTGGAGGCGGCCAGATGGGCGCCGTCGGGTGCGAACGCTCAAGGCTGGCGGTTCATCGTGCTGCGGTCACCGCAGCAACGCGCGGTGGTGGCCGAAGCCGCCGCGCAGGCGCTCGCGGTGATCGAACCCGTCTACGGAATGAGCCGCCCAGACCCCCATGACCACAGCCGACGCGCCCGCACGAATCGGGCCACCTACGAACTGCACGACCGCGCAGGCGAATTCGTCTCGGTGCTGTTCACGCAACTCCATTACCCGACCGCGTCCGAGCTTCTCTTGGGCGGGTCGATCTTCCCGGCCATGCAGAACTTCTTGCTGGCGGCTCGCGCGCAGGGGCTGGGTGCTTGTATGACGAGCTGGGCATCCTATGGCGGGGAGAAACTGTTGCGGGATGCGGTTGGCGTACCGAGCGAGTGGATGTTGGCCGGTCACATCGTGGTCGGCTGG
>NZ_LZLE01000221.1 GCF_001673155.1 Mycobacterium sp. 1423905.2
CTGTTGCAGCTCATCGGATCCGAACCGGGCCAGGGCGCCAGAACCCAGCACCACCGACTCCAGGTACGGCACCGCGGCCAGCTGATGACCCAACGCCACCAAAATGGCGACCTGCTCGAGCGCACCGAAGCCGTCACCACCGAGCGCCGGCGCCGCCGCAGACGTCAGGATGTCGGAATCGACCAGTTTGCTCCACAATTTGCGGTCGAAGCGTTGGTCGAGTCCGTCCAGCTCGCGGTGATGCTCGGGCGTGCACACCGAGTCCACGATGGTGTCGACCAGACCGCCCAGGTCGTGCGCCGCTTCTGTGGTCGTGAAATCCATGATCAGCAATCCTTCTCGAGGTCAGCGGCTGGCTCGCGGCAACCCGAGCGCGACCATGCCGATGATGTCGCGCTGGACTTCGTTGGTACCACCACCGAAGGTCAGGATCAGACAGGCTCGGTGCATGCGCTCGACCCGCCCGCGCAACAGCGCGCCGGGTGAATCTTGGCGCAACGTCGCGGCCGGACCCAGCACCTCCATCAGCAACCGGTATGCCTCCGTAGCCAATTCGGTGCCGTACACCTTCGCAGCCGAGGCATCGGCCGGCGACAGGGACTCGCTGTGCGACGACGAGAGTTCCCAGTTGATCAGTTTCAGAACTTCCGCCTTGGCGTGTACGCGCGCCAGGTTGATCTGCACCCACTCCGAATCGATGACGCGCGCGCCGCCGGAGTCTTTGGTGTTCTGCGCCCATTCGCGCACCTCGCGCAGCGCCAGGAAAATGGGCGCCGACGACACCAGGGCGACGCGCTCGTGGTTGAGCTGATTGGTGACCAGCTTCCAGCCGCCGTTCTCCTCACCCACCAGATTGGTCACCGGAACCCGCACGTCGGAGTAGTAGGTGGCACTGGTGTCCGGGCCGGCCATGGTCTGCACCGGCGTCCAGGAGAATCCCTCCGCCGTCGTCGGCACCACGAGCATCGATATGCCGCGGTGTTTCTTGGCTTCGGGGTTGGTGCGCACCGCCAGCCACACCCAGTCCGCGTAGGCGATCAGGCTGGTCCACATCTTCTGGCCGTTGATCACATAGTCGTCACCGTCGCGGACCGCGGTGGTGCGCAGGTTGGCCAGGTCGGTACCGGCGCCCGGCTCGGAGTAGCCGATCGAGAAGTGCAGTTCCCCGGCGGCGATCTTGGGTAGGAAGAACTTCTTCTGCTCGTCGGTGCCGAAGGCCATGATGGTCGGCGCCACGCTGTTGATCGTCAGGAACGGCACCGGAGCGCCCGCGAGGGCGGCCTCGTCGGTGAAGATCAGCGAGTCCATCGGGGAGCGGTCTTGGCCGCCGTACTCCTTGGGCCAGTTCAGGGTCAGCCACCCGTCCTTGCCCATCTGCGCGACGGTCTCGCGGTAGACATTGCCGGTTCCGTACTCGCCCTGGACCGAACTGAGCGCCTCGCGGCGCTCCGGCGTCATGAGCGTGGTGAAGTACGACCGCAGTTCGCGACGGAGCTCCTCCTGTTCAGGGGTGTAACTGATGCGCATGCTGCCGCCTCCGGTCAACCGATGTACACGTCGCTAGCCGCGGTCAAGCACGCCGACGGCTACCCATTCGCCATCCCGGTTGTAACACGTTCTAGTCTGGGAAGCCAGCGACCGTATCGTCAGACGTACCGGAGCCCGAGGGTGTTGCTTCATACTGATCCGCAGACGGATGAGTTGGACAAGGCGTGATTCCTAACTCCAGCCCAGGTTCAAGGAGGATGCCGTGCGAGTGAAAGTAGACCGTGACCGCTGCGAAGGTAACGCCGTTTGCGTGGGAATCGCGCCGGATATCTTCGATCTGGACGACGAGGACTACGCGGTCGTGAAGACCGATCCGATCCCTGCCGACCAGGAGGATTTGGCCGAGCAATCGATCGCCGAATGCCCCCGCGCTGCGCTCTTGCGCGGCGACTAACCCCGAGCACGCCGAGACTAGAGGTATTCATAAATTGACTCAGGCCAATGGCAGCACGAACGCGACCGATCTCTCCGGAAAGGTCGCGGTGGTGACCGGCGCGACCGCAGGCCTGGGCCGCGCCGAGGCGCTCGGCCTGGCCCGGCTGGGCGCGACCGTCGTCGTCAACGACATCGCCAAGGCATTGGACGCTTCCGACGTCCTCGACGAAATCAACACCACGGGCGCCAAGGCGATCGCGGTGGCCGGTGACATCAGCCAACGCTCCACCGCCGACGAGCTGATCGCGACCGCCGACGGTCTCGGTGGCCTGGACATCGTGATCAACAACGCCGGCATCACGCGCGACCGGATGCTGTTCAACATGAGCGACGAGGACTGGGATCAAGTCATCGCTGTGCACCTGCGGGGGCACTTCCTGCTCACCCGCAACGCCGCCACCTACTGGCGCGGCAAGGCGAAGGACGCCGGCGGCTCCATCTTCGGCCGGATCGTGAACACCTCGTCGGAGGCAGGCCTGGTGGGCCCGGTCGGACAAGCCAACTACGGCGCGGCCAAGGCGGGGATCATCGCCCTGACCCTGTCGGCCGCCCGCGCGTTGGGCCGCTACGGGGTCTGTGCCAACGCGATCTGCCCGCGGGCTCGCACCGCCATGACCGCGGAGGTCTTCGGCGAAGCCCCCGAAGCAGAGGAAGGCCAGATCGACCCGCTCTCACCCGAACATGTGGTGAACCTGGTCCAGTTCTTGGCGTCTCCGGCGGCCGCGGAGGTCAACGGCCAAGTCTTCATCGTGTACGGTCCACGCGTAACGCTGGTGGCCGCGCCGACCGCCGAGCATCAGTTCAGCGCCGAGGGTGCGGCTTGGGACCCCGCTCAACTGAGCTCGACACTGCGCGATTACTTTGCTGGCCGGGACCCAGAAGTGAATTTTGCCGCCACCGCTCTGATGGGTTAGTAGGCGTCGCCGGGGGGCCGACGGACGCCCGCAAAACACCCTTCCAGCAGCTAGAACACGTGTCAGAAATGGAGCGCGACAAGTGGCTTAACCAGCGAAATTAACGGTATGGCCGCAAAATGCTGATCGTTGACACGGCGAAGTCGTTCTGAGTTAATATGAGCCGGCTCACACCCGAGCACCACGCGATCCCTGGTCGGGCACAGGGCACTCACAGACTTCGCCGCCGAGGAGAGACGGGGGGACCAGGTTGATCCAACAACTTGCCGTTCCGGCTCGCGCCGTCGGTGGATTCTTCGAGATGTCGATCGACACCGCCCGCGCCACCTTCCGTAGGCCGTTCCAATTGGGCGAATTCTTGGAGCAGACCTGGATGATCGCCCGGGTTTCGCTGGTGCCGACGCTGCTGGTCTCCATTCCGTTCACCGTGCTGGTCGCGTTCACCCTCAACATCCTGTTGCGCGAGATCGGGGCG
>NZ_LZLE01000222.1 GCF_001673155.1 Mycobacterium sp. 1423905.2
CACGTTTCCCGCTCCGGACTCACCGGTGGTGATGGGCTCACTGATCAGCTGGACCGATGGGCGTACGGCCGCCGGTGCTGTCGACGCACCGGGCCACGAGGCCGGCACCGCGAGGTGACCGACGTGGGCGCCGCTGCCCAGCCCGGCTGCCACCTGACCACCGGCGGCACCGATCGCGCCGCTGATCGGCGGCTTGGGGATGGCCGCGGCGGCCGCCGGCGCCGCGCCACCCAGGATGCCCGCCGACTTGGCCACCTGCACACCGGAGTTCGCCATACCAACGCTGAAGTACGGCAGACCTTCGGTGTTGTAGAAGAAGCTGGCGTAGTTGTTGTATCCGGTCAGGAAGGTCCCGAGGTTGGATGGCAACACGGTCTGCCCGCTGATCAGGAACCACACCTCGGTGAGCAGCGGGTTGCTGGTGGTCAGTTGCTGCGCCAACGCATTGGTGCCAGCGGGCGAGGCCAGCTGGCCAAGCTGCCCGGTGATCTGGTTGAAGAAACTCTGCAACGAGTCCTGAATCGAAGCAGCCGGTGCCGCTTGGGCCGCGGTGACAGCGGCGGCCTGCGTGGACGTCCCCGCCGGATTCGCAATGGACGGAGCCGCCTTGAAGGGTGTGAATTGGCTGGCCGCCGCCGACGCTCCGGCGTAGTTGTACATGGTCGACGCGTTCTGCGCCCACATCTCCAGGTACTGAGACTCCAGTTGGGCGATGACACCGTTGTTCAGACCGAGGATGTTGGTCTGAACCGCTTGGGCCAGCGCAGCGCGGTTCGCGGCAATCACAGGCGGCGGGACCACCGAGGCGAATGCCGTCTCAAACGCGGCTGCCGCGGCCTGGGACTGCGCTCCGGCTTGTTCGGCCTGGCCGGCCGTCGTGGTCATCCAGGTCACATACGGCTGGACGGCCTCCACCATGGTGGCCGACGCCGGCCCCAGCCATTCTTCGCCGGCCAGTTGGGCGAGCACCTGCTCGTAACCCTGGGCTGCCGACGTGAGCTCCGCGGCCAGCGCGTTCCACGACGAAGCCGCGGCCACGAACGATGCGGCTCCGGGACCGGAGTACATCATCGCCGAGGTGACCTCGGGCGGTAGCGTGCCAAGATCGAGTGCCATGTGTTGACTCCTTAGCCGGCCGCGGCCGCGTTGGCCGCTTCGGTCGCTGCGTACGACCCGGAGCTGACGCCCAAGGTGTTGACGAACATGTCGTGGATGGCCTGGGCCTGTGCGCTGACCGCCTGGTACATGTGCGCGTGGGCGACGAACTGTGCCGCCGTCAGGGCCGACACCTCATCGGCGGCGGCAGGAACGACGCCCGTCGTGGGCGCGGCAGCCGCGGCATTCTGGGAACCCATCGCCGAGCCGATCCCCTGCAAGGTGCCGGCCGCCGCCGCCAGGGCCTCTGGTTGCGTGGTCACGTAAGACATTCGATCTCCTCCTCGATAACGTTCCGGCTCAATGAATTTGGTGATTATTGCGGTCGAACGACATCTGGTTATCCTGCTGACGGTGGGCGGGTCAGGACGCTGTAGCGGACTCCGTATCGGACGCCCATGTTCCCTGCGCGTTGGGCGCTGCGCGATCCAACCGGGAAGCCTCGCATGGCGCCGTTTATTCCGCCTTGACCGGCCTCGGGTCCCATCGGTGCACCGTTCGCGCCGAGGTGTGCGCTGACGAGCTTGGTGGTGGAGCCCTCCACCGCACCCGGAACAGCGCCTGGCGCGTTGCCCCAACTCGCCGGGACCGACAGACCGCCGACCTTGGTTGACGAAGCAACGCTTGCCAGGCCGGCCCCGCTGTGAAAGTTCCACCCACCCGCGCCTAGGGCGGCGAACTGTGGTGTCGGGTACCAGGCACCACTGGCGCCGGCCGTGGTACCCAGGCCCTGGAATGTTTGCTGCCAGATCGAGGCGCCGAAGCTGCCCAAACCGACGCCGAAGTAGGCCTGCAGGGTCTGCTTGATCACCGCGGTGTAGTTGGCGCCGGTCAGGCCCGTGTAGTTGTTGGCCGGCGTAGGCAACCCGTACATCAGGAAGTCCTGGATCGTGTTCCAGATGAAGTTGGGTTGCGCGGCTTCGGCCGGCGCCGCCGCCAGCTGCTGAGCCGCGGCTTGCGGTGCTGCGGCGTTGGACAGCAACTGCGGAATCGTCGCCGCCGTGTTTTGCGCAGAATTGCCGGCGGGCGTGGCGGTCGCCTGGGCGACCGCAGCGGACTGGTTGCCAACGGCGTCCGGGCTGGTCGTGTTCGGTGGTGCGGAGAACCGACTCAACTCCGTGGCCAGCGCCGACGAGGCCGCGTAACCGTACATGGCGACGGCGTCTTGGGCCCACATTTCCAGGTACTGCGCTTCGGTCGCGGCGATCGCCGGCGTGTTCTGCCCGAAGAAATTCGTGGCGATCAACGTCATCAACAACACCCGGTTGGCCGCGATCACCGGCGGGGGAACCGTCAGCGCGAACGCGGTTTCATAGGCGGCCGCGGCTGCGCGCGCCTGACTTGCGGCATCCTCGGCCTGCGCCGAAACCGCGCTGAGCCAGCCCACATAGGGCGCGACCGCGGCCATCATCGACCGCGAAGCCGGTCCCAGCCACGGTGCGCTGGTCAACTCATCGATGACCGACGCGTATCCGCTTGCGGCCAAACCCAATTCAGCTGCCACCCCATCCCAGGCGGAGGCAGCGGCCATTATCGACCCCGACCCCGGACCGGAATACATCCGGCCCGAATTGATTTCCGGCGGCAGCGCCCCGAAGTCGAACAACTCCCCTCCTCAACGACCACGAACGGCGGCCTAAAGCTGTCGTTATCGCGCAGTTCAGCCACGCTGCTGCTGCGAATACCTTCAGTTCTGTGGCCCGAGCGCATCCTCGGACCAGCCCGATGCACTCCGGGCGTCCATCGTTGAGCCAATGCTGGGATCATTCGTGGCTAGTGCTTTCTGCCTCGATATCCCGTCAGTCCCCTAGCGTCTGGCAGCGATCATGTCTGTTATCAGACCGTTGCTCATACGAAACTCTAAGGGCCGAACTGGGCCGAAGCTGCCGACGACGCCAACTATTCATTCCGCGCAAACGTTTGTTAAACCGCCGTTAAGTCAGATGTCGGCATCCATCCGTGCCACCTGGGAAAACGATCTGAGTTGGATCAGTCCTCTTCGAGGATCAGCGCCATCTCCGGGCAGGAAGCGACACCGTCTCGGGCCAGCTGTTCGTCTTCCCGGCGCACGTGGTGCTCGCGCAGTATCGAGTAGCCGGAGTCGTCGATCGGGAAGAAGTCCGGGTCCACCGCGTAGCACTGGGCGTGCCCCACACACTTCGACTGCTCAAGACGAATCTTCATCGGGGCGTCCTTCCTTCACCGCTGCAGCCAGACTAACCGGCGCCTGGCCACGGCACCGTCCATGAACCAGACCGCATACCGAATTGGTGAGGGTTCGCCGGCCGTGCCATATTGAGCTGGGGCAGCGCGGCTTTGGCCCCACCGGTGTCCGCGTGGTCGGACCATAGGGAGAGATTCTTTTCAGAGTATGAGCATTTCTGGTGAAAGCCAGGCCGGCGCGTTTTACCTTCCACGGCTTGAGTACTCGTCGCTTCCGTTGGCCGAAGACCGGGGCGTCGGATGGAAGACGCTGCGCGACGCGGGGCCGGTGGTGTTCATGAACGGTTACTACTATCTGACCCGTCGTGAGGATGTCCTCGCAGCCCTGCGCAACCCCCAGATTTTTTCCTCTAGGGTGTTGCAACCGCCGGGCAACCCGCTGCCGGTAGTGCCACTGTCCTTCGATCCGCCGGAGCACACGCGGTACCGCAAGATCTTGCAGCCCTACTTCAGCCCCCTGGCGCTGAACAAGTCACGGCCGGTGCTCGAACGCCACGCCGCCGAGATGATCGGTGCCCTCACCAGCCGCGGCGAATGCGAGGCCATGGCTGATTTTGCGCGTCTGTACCCGTTTCAGGTGTTCCTGGACCTCTACGGATTGCCAGTGGCAGACCGTGATCGGGTGATCGCTTGGAAAGACGCCAGCATCGGTGACACACCGTTTCCGTCTGCGGCGGAGATGGAGCGGGCGCAGCTCGAGCTGTTCGAATACCTCGTCGACGCCGTCCGGCAACGCAGGCAAAGCCCGGGCTCGGACATGCTGTCCCAGATCATGACCGGTCCCGGTGATTTCAGCGATATCGAATTGCTCGGCATGAGCCACCTGTTGATCTTGGCGGGCCTTGACACGGTGACCGCAGCGATCGGTTTCTCGCTGTTCGAACTGGCGCGCAGACCGCAACTGCGCGCCGAACTGCGCGAAAACCCTAAGCAGACCAGGGTTTTCATCGAAGAGATCGTTCGACTGGAGCCGTCGGCGCCGGTCGCGCCCCGGATTACCACCGACTTCGTCAACGTCGGCGGCATGACGCTTCCCCCCGGCTCGCAGGTGCGGCTGTGCATGGCCGCGATCAACCGCGACGGTAGCGACGAGATGTCCACCGACGACCTGGTCATGGACGGAAAACTGCACCGGCACTGGGGATTCGGCGGCGGGCCGCACCGCTGCCTGGGGTCTCACCTGGCGCGCATTGAGCTGACCGTCATCGTGGCGGAGTGGCTCACGCAGATCCCCGACTTCGAACTGCACGAAGGGTATGCCCCCGAGATCTCGTTTCCATCGAAGACGTTCGCCCTCAAGGCTTTACCGCTGCGTTGGGGCTGAGCCAAGCCGCTCAGCCCCAACGCACGGTTCTACTTGCGCACCTCGGTGGCGGCCACCTGAACGAACACGCCGGTGTCCTCTGCCATCAGCAGGCCTCGACCGCGAGGCAGCGGCCCACCCTTCATCTTGCCGCGGATGAAGCCCTCGTCCGGGTCGGCGTCCATGACCAGCAGCGGCGCATTAGCTTGGTGCAAGGCCCGCAGCATCGGGTCACTGCCCGCTGACGACCAGCCACCGAACGACCTTGTGACGATGACGTGCAAGCCCACGTCGGCCGCCCGGTTGACGAACGGAACCGCCTTGTGCAACGGCGAGTCGAAGCCCGGCGGCAGCTGCTGGATATCGTCGACGATCAAGAAGATCTCCGGGCCGCTCCACCACGAACGTGACAGCAGCTCTTCGGCGGACAATCCGGGCGGCGGTTCCCGGCCGGCCAGGGCCGCCGCAAGCTCACCCATCATCGCCACAACGCCATCCAAGTTGTAGGCGAACCGCTCCACGTAGTCCGAACCCAGGGTGGTCAGCAGCTGACGCCGCGGGTCGACCAGCCACACCTGCGCCGACGGTCGGCCGGGCGGCGGCGTGGGCGCGCTGGTGGCACCCGGCGCGTACAGCCGGCCGATCTCGGACATGATGGTGGCCAGCGTCGTGGTTCGGCCGCATTCGCGTCGACCGGTCACCATCAGGTGCGAGTTCTCGGCGAAGTTGAGGTAGACCGGCTGCAGGTCCAGCTCCGAGATCGCCCAGGCGATACCGCCCGCGCCAACGCCTTGGCGGGTGTCGCGCGCGGCCAATTCGCGGACCTGCTCGACACCGAACTTGGCCGGCAGCCGGCGCACCGGCGCGGCCTGCCCGCTGGTGAGTCGGCTCACGGCGGCCGCCACGCTGTTGGACTCGAAGACGTTGGTGGCCGTATTGGCCAGCGCCGGACGGGCCACCAGCGTGTGCAGACCGGCTTGCGGGTCGCTGTCGAGGCGGACGTAGTTGACCGCGACCATGCCGCGGCCCGGCTTGACCGGAACGTCCTTGGCGAAGCGGGAACGCACCAGCTTGGCGTCTTCCACCGCGGCCAGGCGCAGCTCAACCCGGGAGCCGAAACCGCTTCGCACCGGCGGCCGCAACTCCGACTCACGGTCGGCGGTGACGACCACGTGGACGCCGAAGGAGGGGCCCTGGTTGATGATCAGGTTGACCTGGTCGATCAGGACCTCGTTCTCTTCGGCCAGCGCGCGGTAGTTGTCGATGACCAGGTAGACATCCCCGAAGCCGTCGTTGGGCACCGGGCCCGCTTCCCCACCGAACTTGCGGCGCCGGAACATCTCCATCGAGGCGATGCCGTATTCGAGGAAGGTGCGCTTGCGCTCGCGCACCAGCGCCAGCAGCTCGGCAACGGTGCGACGGACGCCGTACGGGTCGGTCGGACCGGCCACCTCACCCACGTGCGGGAGCTGAGCCACGGTGGTCAGCGCGGTGCTGCTGTAAGCCAGGCAGTAGAACTGCACCTGCTCGGGAGTGTGCGTCAACGCCGCCGAGCAGATCAGCGTCTGCAGTGCGGTGGTCTTACCCGAACCACCGGCGCCCAGGATCAGCACGTTGGAGCCGGGTCCGGAGGTGTCGACCGTCCACGGCGGCTGGTCGTGCTTGAACGGGCGGTCGATGATCCCGATCGGGAAGGTCAGGTTGCGGGCGGTGCCGTAGTCCTTGTGCCAGGGGCGGCCGAGGAATCGGTTGACCAGCTCGTCGATCGCCACGGGCTGGGTCAGCGGCGGTTGCCACAACCGGTAGGGCTCGAAGTCGATTTTGCGCAGCTGATCGATGATCACCGTGCCCACCTTGGGGGTGCGGATACCCTCTTCGTCCTCCTCCTCGGCGCCGTCACCATTGAGCAACCCACCGTTGGAGCCGTTGGTCTGGCCGATCTCGGGCGCAGTGTCGGGCCCCTTCACGCTGACTTCCAGAGGCGTGAACGAGTTGGTGAACAGCTGGGGGCGAACGTAGTCGATGCTGTGCACCAACACCGGGGCTTCCTCGCCGTCCACGCTGGTGAGGCGGAAGTAGTCCCGCCACAAGAACTCCGCCTGGAACCGGATGATGTCCTCGAGACTCTTGCGGAAGTAACCCAGACCGGCCTGAGCCGGCAGGTTCACCGCGTTCGGCACACCGGCCGCCTGCGCGGCCCCGGCGGTACGTGCTTTCAGCACCAACCGGTAACCCATGTTCTCCATCAGCTTTTCGG
This sequence comes from Mycobacterium sp. 1423905.2, assembly GCF_001673155.1. Taxonomy (GTDB): domain Bacteria; phylum Actinomycetota; class Actinomycetes; order Mycobacteriales; family Mycobacteriaceae; genus Mycobacterium. The sequence continues at coordinate 6,939 of NZ_LZLE01000222.1, forward strand.
CGCGGCTCTCGATGGTCTGCGACGCCATCATCAGGTGGATCCAGTAGGCACGACCCTGCCGGCCGATCGAGTCGAGGACGTCGACGGCGGTCGGCATGATCCGGAACCATTCGTAGAACTCGTCGATGACGACGACGAGCATCGGCAGCGGATCCATGTCCTGGCCGCGGGCCCGCATTCTGGCCCGCACCGCGTTGTACTCCTTGGCGTCGTCCACACCCGCGCTGTCACAGATGGCCTTGCGGCGCGCGATCTCGCCCCACAGCGCGTCCAGGAAGCGCTCCATCAGAGCCTGGTCTTCTTCCAGGTCGGTGATGATGCGGGAGACGTGCGGCACTCCGGCGAACGGCTTGACGGCCGATCCACCCTTGAGGTCCGCCAGGACGAACTGCAGCTCTTCGGGCGGGTGGCCGAGCATCAGCGATTCGATCACGGTTCGCACCAGCGTCGACTTACCGGAACCGGTGGTACCCGACATGACACCGTGCGGACCGTCGCCGCCTTCGTCCAGGGATTTCATGTCCAAGAACAGCAACTCGCCGTTGTCGGACCGGTTACCGAAGGGAGCGCGCAACCGCGACCGGCCCATTGTGTCGGTGCGGCTGCCCCACAGCGAGTCGAAGTCGATGCTCGCCGGGTCGTCGATGCCGTAGTAGGACAGGATGTCTCGGGCACCGATGTGGGCGACCCGCTGACCGATCTCTTCGTATGCTTCGGCCAGTCGCCACTGCGCCACCTTCTGCGCGAACTCTTCTGCCTCGGCGCTGCTGAAGTGGTCGGTGAGGGCGAAGAACCACGCCTTGTCATCGATCACCATCCAGGTGTCGCGGTCGCGGGGCAGCGCTTCGATGACGCCCTTGTCGTCGAACTGCAACTTGCGCTCGGGAACACCGGTCCACATCGACGAGCCGGTCAAGTCGAAGAACGTGACGCCGTCGACGCCTTCGGCGCTGATCACGTACTCCCATTGCGGGTCGTCGACGTCGGCGATGATGACGTGGTGAGGCGTCGGGGTCTGTGCGGACGAACTGGCGTGCCGCGGAGTGAATGACCCGCGGCCGGCGAACAATTCGGCTTGTTCGGCGGCGAACTCGCGCACCGAGCTGTAGACCATCCGGGCGTTGCCCGCCGCGTCGTGGCGCCGTGCGTCACCGAAGTGCGGCAGCCACTTCACCCACTCCCACTCCTCGAGGTCCGAACTGACCACGATCATCTGGACGTGGTCCGGCCCGTGCGAGAAGGCCAGCTGGCAGATGACCGAGCGCATCAAGCCCAGCACCTGCTCGCGCGACCCGACCAGCGCGTACCACGGCTCGACGAGCAGCGAGATCATCTTGGGCAGGTTGTAGACCACGCTCTGGTAGCGACCGAACTCCTGGAGCGCTTTACCGGTGACCGGCTCGAGCTCGATGTCGGTCGGCATGTTCTGCGGCTCGCCCCAGGTCACCTCGGGACGGGTCATTCCGACGCCGACGCGAACGACACCAAAGTTGAGGTCCTTGCCGTCCGGCTTGCGCTCCCACATCCGCGGCGATCCGACGGCGGCCGCCAGCGTGTTCGGGGCCGGGTGGAACCACCGGTAATTGGCGTCCATGCTGTCCGCCGACTCCTGGGCGGTCTCGCGCAGCATGTCGAGCATCAGCATGAACTGGGCGCGCATCGCGTCCAGCTTCGGCCGGCTCATCTGCTGCTGACCGCCGAATCGGCCGCCGAACATCATCATCGCCATGCCGCCGACCATGAAGATCGGGAAAATCGCGCCGGCGCCGGAGAATACTCGGGATCCGCTGGCGAAGGTCATGGCGACCATGCCGCCCAGCAAGCCGACCACCACGACGCCGACCACGACGATCCACCAGGGCTTCCCCTCTGGTGGCGGGATGCTCAGCGGCGTCGGGAGGACGATGTTCTCCGGCTTGATGACCGGAGGCTTTTCCGGTGTCGGCCGGGCAAATCCGCGTTTCACTTAGGTACCACCAATTCTGCCGGGGTCATGTCCATGGGTAGGGTGTCGTGCTCCACCAGCGCATCCGCGCGGGACAGCGTGGGCCCCTGCGGCAGCAACCGCAGCGCCACCCACGGCGCCGTGCTCGGCGTCAAGGTCAAGCCCAGTGCCTCGCGCGCTTCCTTTGTGTCGTCCACACCGAATCGGGCGCCGGCATTAGTGAGCCACCACAACGATTCGGTTGTCTGGGCGCCAGGGTTATTACCGGTCACCGCAACAAAATTCGCGTAGTTGCGACCGAAATAGACTTGGTCGGCTTCCCGGCCGGTCGTGTCCGACTTCACCAGGCTGACAATCCGCTTGGTTTCATTGCTCGGGATCGGGATGGTCGGCCCGGAGATGACCTGGACCCGGGCCCGGTTCTCTCCGTTGGTCCGTTCCCACCACCAGCAGGTCGACGGGTTCTCCCGGATGTCGAGCACATTCAACGGCTCGTTCGGGTAGGCCGACAGGTCCAGGCGGTTGACGACGGGCATTTTGGCCAATTGCGAGGGTTCCACGGTCACCGGTCGGGTGTTACCCGGACGGCCGGCGTTCTGCAGAATCTGCGCCACCAGCGGCGGCAGCGTTTGCACTCCGTCGGCCAAGACGAGTGAATACTGTTGCGGCCCACTGATTTGCGGCGTGACGAGGATCGTGCCGACCGGACCGGGAGCGTTGGGGAAGGTCGCGGGCGCGCCGGCGTTCGGCACGTCGGGCACGAGCAGTTCGGGTCCCACCGGCAAGGCGTCGTAGAGGGCACGACTCATCGGTCGGGCCTGACTGACCTGCTCGGGCGTCAGTCCCAGCGGCAGCAACACCGACCGGTCGGTTGCGTCGATCTTCGAGCGGCGGCCCTCCCGGATCACCCAGGCGCTTCCGCCGTAGTTCAGCACCACGGCGTCGGAGCCCTTGAGGATGCGCCGGTGGCCAGACATATCGGGAGTGCCGTCGATGACGGTCACCGTCACGCCGGACGGTGCGCTGACGCTCGACGACGTGGCGACCGTGTCGCACACCAGCCAGGATGACGCCGGCGGGTTCTTCGGCGCGAATTCGGTCGGCGCGCCCGGGATACCGACCAGCGGCCCGTGCGGCAGGCCGGCGATCTGGCTGGACCGCACCAGGTGCGGGTTGTCGGGCCGGCCGGTGATCAGCCGTGCTGAGGCCAGGTTGAGCGCGGGGTACAACCGGTCGCCCACGCGGACATACAACGCGCCGGAGTCACGGTCGGCGATGATCGGTGATTCGTTGATTTGACCGGACGGGCTGATGAACGACCACAACAGCGCCCCCAGGCAGATCACGACCGCCGCGGAGATCGACGCCACCACGGCCAGCGTCTGCCGCCGGCCTGGCTCGATCTCCATCCGGACGCGCCAGCGGGTCAACGCCATCGCGGTTCTGCGGGCCAGGAACTGGTAACCGGTTACCTGGGTCCGCGTCGACAACCCAAGGCCGTACCCCGACCCTCGCTGTCCGCGGCTCTCTTCAGCCACGTTGATTCACCTTCCGGTCTGCTGAATGCCTGGTTATGGGCTGGATGACTGGCCCAGCTGTTGGATAAGCGTTCCCTACGCCGATAACCGTAGGGCAACTGCCGTGACCTCGCCATGTGGCGGCCAAACCGCCGAATCCCCCAAGTTTTCGTCTTGCCTTCACTGGGAATGGTAGCGGCGATCGGCTCAGTCGGCCTGTTGAAGCCGATTTTCCATTTCTTCCCCTTTACCTGCGCAGGAAAGGCGGCTGCGAACACCTATTAATAAGGTGGCCCGCCGCGCCTTCACCGCACGCTGTCGCGCCGGGTTCCGCACCCGCAGTCAACGACCTGTTAGCTTCGATGGCCATGCAGGCCGCCGACAGGGTACCGCTGAAAGTCGGGGTTGTCGCCCCGGTGGCTGCCGGGGTCACCGCCGACCCCGACTGGATGACTGCCTTCGCTCAGCACCTGGAAGCCTGCGGCTTCGAATCCATCGTCGTCGTCGAGCACACCGTGCTCGCCACCCGCTACCAGAGCGTCTACCCCTACGACAGTTCCGGCCGAGTCGGCTTGGCGGCTGACTGCCCGATTCCGGACCCACTGGACCTGCTCGGGTTCTTGGCCGCTCGTACCACCCGGCTCGGGTTGGCTACCGGCGTCCTGGTGTTGCCCAACCACCACCCCGTTGTCCTGGCGAAGCGAGCTGCGACGCTCGACGTGCTCTCCGGTGGCCGGCTCCGGCTGAGCGTGGGGGTCGGCTGGCTCCGGGAAGAGCTCGAGGCGTGTGGCGTCGAATTCGACAGCCGAGGCAGACGCGCCGACGAACAGCTGACCGTCTTGCGCAGCCTCTGGGCCCACGAGCCCGACGGCGCGTCACACCATGGCGAGTTCTTCGGCTTCGACGACGCCATGTGCTACCCCAAGCCCGTCGGACACCTTCCTATTCATATCGGTGGGCATTCCACGGCCGCGGCGCGCCGAGCCGGGCGCTTCGGCGACGGTTTCCAGCCGCTGGGTGTGACCGGAAGCCGCCTGGCCGGTCTCATCACGACCATGCATGAGGCGGCGTCGGCAGCCGGTCGCGATCCGGCGTTGCTGGAGGTCTCACTCGGCCACTCGGTGACGAAGATCGACGCCGAACGCGCCGGCCGTCTGATCGACCAAGGCGCTCACCGGCTGATACTGGCGATGCCGGCCACCGCCGATATCGAGCACGCCAAAGATCTGCTGTCGGACTGCGCGCAACGGCTGGCCCTTACGCCGGTGCCGTCGTGACCGGTTCGAGAGCAGATCGAGCAGCGCTGAGCGATCTGGTGCATCGATATGCAGCGCATGTCGACGACCGCCAATTCGCGCAAGTCACAACGCTTTTCACCGAATCGGCCGAGCTCTTGGTGCCCGACCCCCCGGCCACTCTGGAGCCGGTCCACTCCCATCGCGGCCGCGACGCCATCGGTGCGGCGGTGGCGGCTGTCGCCCAGACCGAGCGCACCGAGCACGCCGTGGTGGGCGAGGTGTACCACCCTGGCGCCCAACCGGGCACGGCGTCGGGCCGCATCAGCTGCGTCGCCCACCATTGGAACCGACGGCCTGACACCGGCGAGGCGGTGGACGTGGTTTGGCACCTGCGCTACGACGACGAGTACGCCTTGACCGGTGCCGGCTGGCTAATCAGTCGCCGGGTGTTGACGATCAACGCCATCGAGACTCGACCCGTGCGACGGCTCAGGTAAATCCGGGCGGTTCTGCGCTGGTTGCGACGGTCGACGCCGTTCGCTCGCTCGTCTGCCAGTCGAAACAAAAAATTCCTATGAGCATTATTCGTCTCGAAAGACGATTGCCGTTGCGCAAGCATTCGGGTGTATTTTGAGGCTTGTGAAGGACGCAGGCAAACACGGCAACAGCCCTACCGGAACCCTGACCGAGGTCGACGAGGAGGCCCGGCTCGAGCGCCAGTTGGGAGTCGACTACGCCAAAGAGGTTCATACAGCCGAGGACATCGTCGATGTTGAGACCTACGGCGGCGGGTTCGACCTGAGTCGGCGAGCAACCGCCCCGCGCCTGCGGGTGGGACGCGACAAGTGGTTCAACTTACTGTGGCTGATCCCCATCGGCTTCGCACTGCTGGTGGCCGGGGTGGCGATCGGCAAGGGCCTGCACCACATGCCCGCTGTGCAGTCCTTCATCCAGCGCTACCCGGGGACCAACGCGCACCCGGGGGTCCGCCCGGGTCTGCCCGCCTGGGTGGGCTGGACGCACTTCTTCAACCTCTTCATGATGATCTTCATCATCCGGTCCGGGATTCAGATCCTCTGTGACCATCCTCGCTTGTACTTCAGCCGCAACGCGACGCCGGGCAAGGACGAATGGCTACGGGTGGGACCACCGGTGCCCGACGACCCACTGTGGACTGCCAATTCCGACACCGTCGCGTTGCCGCCCCAGCTGGGGTTGCCCGGATTCCGCCACTCCATCGGCCTGGCCCGGTGGTGGCACCTGGGTGTCGACGTCCTGTGGCTGCTCAACGGTGCGGTCTTCTACGTCCTGCTGTTCGTCACCGGGCAGTGGCGGCACATCGTGCCCACCAGTTGGGACGTCTTCCCCAACGCAGCGTCGGTTGCCATCCAATACCTGTCGTTGGACTGGCCGGAGGACAACGGCTGGGTCGCCTATAACGGGATGCAGTTGCTGGCCTACTTCACCACCGTTTTCATCGCCGCACCGGCCGCGTTGATCACCGGCCTGGGTATGTCGCCGGCACTGTCTCAACGAGTTCACTGGCTAAGCAAGCGGCTGAGCATCCAGCATGCGCGTTCGCTGCACTTCCTGGTGCTCGTCTACTTCCTGTTCTTCATATTGGCCCACGTCACACTGGTTTTCGCGACTGACGCGCTGCGCAACCTGAACCACATGTTCGCCGCCCGTGACGACAACAGTTGGGTCGGCTTCCTGGTCTTCACCGCGGCGATGGTGGTGTCGGCCATCGCGTGGGTTGCGGCCACGCCCTTCACAATTCGCCACCCTCGGCTCATTCAGCGGGTGGGCTACGCGTTGATCGGCCCGTTCCAGCGGCTGCTGGAAAACCTCAATCCCAAACCGGGAGCTTTCACCGAGAAGGACATCTCGCCCTTCCATTGGCGCAATGGCCGATTGCCGGAGACCGTCGAGTACAAAGAGTTGGAAAAGAACGACTTTCGGGACTGGCGACTACGGGTCTACGGTCTGGTCGAGAATCCCACCGCGTTCTCCCTCGACGACTTGCGGGCGCTGCCCTACCACGACCAGATCACCCAACACTTCTGCATCCAAGCTTGGTCGGGGGTCGCCAAATGGGGTGGGGTGTCGATGCAGACGATCATGGACATCGTCAAACCCCGGCCCGAGGCGAAATGGGTTGTCTTCTACTCGATGGGCGAAGGCGCGACCGGCGGCATCTACTACAACGCCCACCCGATCGAGCAGATGGGCCACCACATGACCATGTTGGCGTACAACATGAACGACGAGCCGCTCCCATACTTGCACGGGCGCCCATTGCGGCTCCGCAACGAATTGCAGCACGGCTTCAAACAGGTCAAGTGGATCAAGGGAATCGAGTTCGTCGCCCACTACTCCGAGGTGGGTAGCGGCTACGGCGGTTACAGCGAAGACCACAAGTTCTTCGGGCGCCACCAGACGCTCTGACCTGTGCAGAGTGCCTCGGCCTTCGCTGCGTAACACCGGAAACCGTTTGTGCAAGCGGGTTTTCGGGTAATTCGATGCGATGCCCGAATTGCGTGATCGCAGCCGTTCCGGATCTTCACCTGACCAATCCACCGATGAGTTGCAGCGTTCGCCCGGTTTGTTGGTGGTCGCCGGCGCCGGGTTGGCGTTCGTTGTCTGCGTGGTGACGTTCGCTTTGGGGCAGGTCGGCGTCGGGCTGGCCACCGGCATCGGGTCAATGCTCGCCTTCAGCGCCGGGCTGTCGTGGCTGAGTATGGACCGCAGGCGAATTCGCGAGGCCGAGCGCCAGCGGCTGCCCCGCCGGTCGCGTTGGGGCCTGCGTTCCGGCTAGCGAAGCGCCGCCAGATTCTGCACCGAGTTGTTCACGTCTGACTTGAGCACGCGCGCAACCAGCGAACCGACCGGGCCGCTGAGCACACCGCCACTCAAATCGGCGGTGAGATGAAAGGTCGAGCCGGATTTTTCCGGCTTGACGTCCATAGCCACGCCGATCTTGATGCCGCCTCGGCCGCGTCCCTGTAACGCGATGGCGTTGGGCTCGTCGTAGTGCGTCACTTTCCAGTGCACGATGTTGCGGAAACCCTTCACCTTGATGCAGGAGGCGACGCAGGTGCCCTCCTCGATGGTCGACGGGACCTCGCCGCGCCACCCGTTGAAGATCGTCATCCACTCGTCGAACCGACGCAGGTCAGAGGCGAGCTTCCAGGCGGCCTCCGGTTCCAAGTCCGACGTTGTCGAAACATCCACCCGTGCCATGGTTGTATCCGCTCCTCCTGCGATTCCCTTGATCGCGGTCCAAGCTCCCTACATACCCGGACGTCGTGATCCGGTAAACCCGGCGAGGTTGCAGCCGCTTCCGAGTGGCTACGGCCACACCGATTCCAACTGCTCGGCCACATCGATGATCTGAGCCGCCTGCGATTGCGGGGAATCGATCTCGTCGATGACGTACTGGGCGATGAAGCGCCGGATCTCCCCGTCGACACCGGCCAGAATCCGCAACACCTCGCCCCGGATCGACCTGGACGACACATTGACCGTGATGTCGGAGGGGCGTGGCTTGGAGACGTCGACGATCAACAGCAGGGGGTCGGCGGCGCGCGCGGTGGCGCGTAGCGCGATGTCTCCGGTGACCGAAAACCGCTGCTTGTCGAGCCGCAGATCGAGCAGCAGGTCGATGGACAAAGGGATATGGATAGAAAAGGTGATGAGATCACCCAACTTCCGGGTGACCCGCGGTTCCTGGATTTTGACCTTCGCACTGACCCGGGCGATTCCTCCTGGACCTTGGGCGATCGGTTCCATCTCGAACTCGTTGCCCGCGATTTCCGCCAACGCGGCGGCGACCCGATCCGCGGTGACGGCGACCTCGAAGAATCGGCGGCCGAACTCTTCGTAGGTGAGGAAGTCTTGGTTTTGCATAGGCTTATACCGTCTCACGTCCGCTGTCGTTCAACCCGCTCATCGCGTCGCGTCGTGAGAAAATCGACGTCTCACCCGGCGCTGCGAGCGGTCGCCGCGCGACGGATCAATACCCGCGCCCCGGTGTGAACAACGCCACATCAGCGCCGTTGGATTCGGTATGTGAGGTGACGGCCTGCCAGGCTGGAGCACTTGGAGGTGTAGAGAGTTTCATGTGCGCCCACAAAATTCCTGATCATCGCGGCCGCGGAGCGCGACTCGGGAGCCCGCTTACCTGGCTCGGCGGCGGACATCCGGCCGAACTCGGCGAGCGTCACGAACGCTCGACCCACGCCGTCGCCGGCGCGCTGGTGGCCCTCGGTGCACTCCTGGCCTGGCTGGTCGCGGCCCTGGCCGTGAGCGCGTCGACAAGCTGGCCCGCGTGGGCCGTCGTCGCGTCGACTTTGCTCTTCGGTTTGCTCGTCGGTGCGGTCACCCGTTCCACCATCAGCGGGCCCGCCCAGCGTTGGCCGAACGTCGCCGCGCGCGGCCTGGTCGCCGTCGCGGTCGGTGTCATCGTCGGTGACATCGCCGCGCTGGTGCTTTTCTCCGGCTCGATCGACCACTCGATGGAACAAGATGCCCTGCGCAACGCCCAGTCGACACCCGCTGTGGCCCAGGCCTCGGACGCGCTGCAACGAGCACGCGCCGCCCGGGCTTCGCTCGACACGGCGGTCGACCAGGCGCGTGGAAACTTGGACAAGGCTCTGGTTGTCGCGCGCTGCGAATACCATCCGACTCCGGCCTGCCCGCAGACCCGCATCACCGGGATTCCGGGGCCCGGGCCCGAAACGCGCACGGCCAATGAACTTCTCGGCGATGCGCAACGCGACCTGGACAACGCGCTCGCGGCTCGGGACCGCCAGGCTCCCGAGCTGGACGCCACCATCGCCAGTGACGAGCGTTTGCTCGCCGACGCCCGTGCCGCCGCGGTGGGCGGTGCGCGCCACGGGTTGGGCGCCCGCTGGGTCGCGATGAACGAATTGACGTTGGCCGGACCCGGGTCTCTCGTGCTGCGGCTGGTGACCATCGCCTTCTTCGCGTTGCTGTTCCTGCTGCCGATGATCGTGCGGCTATGGCGGGGCGAGACGACCCACGACCGGCATTCGTCGGCTCGTGCCGACCGCGACCGTGCCGAACTCGACGCCGACACCGCGGTCGCGATGAAGCGGGCGCAGGTGCGCCGCGACGCCGAGATCATGTGGGCCGAGCACCATCTGGCGCAGACCCGTTTGGCTATCGCGGCGCAGGCCGAGATAGACCGAGAGCAGCAACGCCGTCGAGTCGCAGAGGCGCTCGAGGCACCGGTGACCGCGTCCCTGGAACGTCCCGTCGCCGAGCCGGCGCCCGAGGACGTGTACTTGCCGATCGCCGCGGAGGCGGAGGCGGCCAGCCGCGCCCTCACCGCCCTGCCTGCCCCACCGCCGGAAAGCTCGTACAGCGAATCTAGTGACGAGGCCGAGAACCTGCCGGCGCCGGCGGAGCCGGACCACCCGCCGGCCGAACGCCACCACGAGCGCGGCGTGCCGCTGATTCCGTCGCTTCCCGGCGCGACCAAGGCCGCCGCGAGGTGGGTCCGCCCGCTGGTGCCGCCGTTCGTCGCGCGGGTGATCGACCACACCACCGCGCCACTACGCAGTGCGCGGCAGGTGTTCGAAGAGGTCGAGGAAATCACCTTCTCGTTCAAACGCACCCATAAGGTCTCGGTCAATGCCGAGAGCTCGACGGACGTGGGGCAGGGGCCGTCCGAGGCTGGCGCCGACGACCCCGGCTTGCGCCGTAGTAGCCGCGTCGCCTCGTCGCGCGGTGACTCCGCCCGAGGCGACAGGAATAACCCGGTCGGCACCGGCCGGCAATACCGATCGCTGGCCGGTGTTACGGGAAATGAGTTGAGCGACATGGCTATCCGTCCAGGTGACCGCGAGCAGCGCGAGTTGGCGGAGCGAGAAGGTCCGCGCGCGCTGCGTTCTGCCTACGGGCCGCGGGAACTGCCACCCGGGAAGTAGCCGCGTCATCGAGGCGCGCCCGGGCGTATCATCTCGCGGACGGGGTTGCGCACACAGGGCTGGGGGCAAGACGTGGATCTGGCGAGGGCAGCGATCGCACGCTCAGCAAGCCAGGCGGCGCGATGAAGGTCAGTCTCTTCCTTGCCGACGCAGCGCAAGCCGACGGCCAATCGGGGAAGATCCACGCGCTCGGGCTTGGTTGGCGTCAATGTCAAACGCCCACTCCCCCGTTCGCCTTGGTGATGTTCCTCGATATCGACTGGGACGAAACCAACACACCTCACAAGATCAAGTGCCAATTGCTCACCACCGATGGTGACGCGGTAACGGTAGCCGGCCCACAAGGGCCGCAAGCGATCTCATTCGAGGCGGCGGCCGAGGCGGGGCGGTTGCCCGGAGCCATTCGCGGCACCTCCGTGCGCATGCCGTTGACCCTCAACATCCCCGGCGGCATTCCGCTGAATCCGGGCATCTACGAGTGGCGGGTGGAAGTCGAAGGTTACGAGCAAGCCACGGCGGTCGAAGCGTTCATCGTCACCTTCGCTGGTCACCCGCCCACGCCCTGAAGAAGCCTCGCTCAGCGCACAACTGCGTTTGCACCAACCGGCGATTCGGTTATTCGTTGCCGTACAGCTCGTACAGCTGGGCCAGGAAACCGGCCAGGTGATTCATCTCCTGAGCGCAATGGACCAGTAAGTTGCGAGCCGTGGCCTCGGAGACGCCGAGAACTTTGGCCGCGATGGGGCGCACCGCCTTCGAGGCCACGTTCGGGGCGTTGCGCACCGCGATATGGGGCCCACCCATCCAGAATCGCGAGCGCATTTCGGCCCCGCTAGGTGTCGACCGGACATGGTGGACGAACCAGCCGGCGTCCACCGGTGCGTCGCCCGAGCCGAGCCGAGCGCAAATGGACACCGCGTCATCGCTGTCGGCGGGTAGCCCCATGGTCGATGGTGCCACGAATTGTATTGCGGCACTGAGCTTTGTGGACCCGATGTACTCGCTGATCATGGACCAGCGACCGACATAGCGGGCGTCGCCCCGACGGCCGCCGTCGTCGCCGTCCTTCCACTGGGCACGCAAATGCGCCCTGGGGTGCCACAGCTTGTATCGGCGAGTGTCGCTGCCGTGCCAGCCGAACCACCACGACCACATGGCTGGGGTGACCCCGGGCATGTCGGTGCGCACCGACACCTGCATGCTGCCATCGTTGAGAAGTCCGTAACCGTTCTCCGTCTGCTGACAACCCTCGGCGGCGAGGGTTGCGGCGTCCGCATAGGCCAGCAACACCTCACCGGCCTGCGGACCGTGGTGCAGCGCTTCTACGACATGTGTTGGCAGCGCCGCCATTTCGGGGTTGAAGAACTTGGCAAACCCGGTATTGGCGTCGTCGTTGCGGTAACCGAGGTATGCACCGGTCATCAGAGTCGCCCCATCCAACTGTTGAACAGACCCTCGGGGTCATAGGTGGCGCGAATCCGATCCAACCGATCCATCGCTTCATCACTGGCGAACCGCGCCGGGCGCTGACCCAGATTTTCGTCGGCGAGCTGAATGCCCGTGGCGAGATGGGACATGGCCGCCATGTTGGACCTCGCCCAATCCCCGTATCTGGCGTCGTCGTCGGCGTTCTTCCAGGCGCCGTAGAGCGCGAGATACACCTCGTCCTCGATGCTGTAGGCCATGTCCGGGCGGGTCGGCGATGGGCCCCAGTTCAGCCAGAGAAAGTGCGACGGGTGATCGGGAATCGTCTCGATGATGTCGTGAATGCCCGGGAGCAGATCTTCCGCGGATGCCGATGTCCACATGTTGTCCGCGGTATAGCGGTAATCCGACAAATAGTTGCTCATCACCGCGTCGTACCAGGTCGGCATATCGGTTGGCAGGTAAGGCACTTTGACGAGTGCTTGGTCAAGAACCGGCACCGTCTGGAAGATGGCCAACGCCGCCTCGGCCTCTGCGTCGGAGTCGGCGAACGCCGGTGAAGCGAAGACAATGGCTGGGCCGTCCAGCCCCATGCTCGGGACGCTTCGGCTGGCGACGATCTGCATTTCGACCCGCCGGTCTACTTCGGCGCTGACTTGGCGGGCCCACGTGTAGATTTCGTCGGCGCAGTCCACCGGGTAGACGTAGATGCTGGTGCCGCAGGCAGGCGGTCGGGGAAACAGTTTCAGATAAAACGATGTCACCACGCCGAAAAAACCGGGCCCGGATCCGCGAGCGGCCCAGTAGAGGTCGGCGTGATGGTCGGCGTCGCAGTGGATTAGCTCGCCGCCGGCGGTGACGACGTCCAGCCCGATGACGTTCTCACAAGCCAGTCCCCAGACGCGGCTGTTCCAGCCGTATCCGCCCTGTAGCAGATAACCTCCTACGCAGACGCCTTTACAGTGGCCGGCGGGGAAAAACAGGTTCTGCGCTTCCAATTCGGCGAGGAGAATGCTGCCTCCCTTGCCCGGTCCCACCACGGCGATCCCTTTTTTGGCGTCGATGCGGGCATGGTTGATGCGGTTGACGTCGAGCAGCAGCGCTCCGTCCTGCAGGTGGTTGGCCGCCCAGCTATGTCCGCCGGAACGAATATTGACGTTGTGGCCGTGCGCATTGGCGTACCGGATGGCAGTCACGATGTCGCCGGCGTCGACGGCCTGGACGATGAGGTCGGGATATCGCTCGGGCACTCGCTGGTTCCAGACCGTGGCGCGGCGCGCCGCTTCATACCCTTCGTCGCCGCGGAAGAAATGCCGACCAGCTGGTAAAGCGCTCATGGGACGCCTCTCTGATCCGATACGCGGCCCTTTACGTTCCGCAATGCGGAACACTATAGTGGGCGTGTGTCGCCGGGGGAACAGAAATCATCGACCAATCGCGACGAGGGCATCCAGGTGCTGCGCCGGGCCGCCGCGGCGCTGGACGAGATCGCAGTTGAGCCTGGTCATCTTCGTCTCGTCGACCTGGGCGAGCGCCTAGGGTTGGCGAAGTCCACCGCTCGGCGGTTGCTGGTCGGCCTCACCGAGGTGGGCTTGGTAAGCGTCGACGCGTCCGGCAGGTATGCCTTGGGCGAACGACTGCTCGGTCTGGGGGGCAGCGCCACCGGCGCACACATCGCCGCCTTGTTCCGGCCGGTTATCGAGCGAGTGGCCACGGCGACTGGCGGTGAGACCGTCGACCTGTCCGTATTACGCGGTCAGCGCATGTTGTTCGTCGACCAGGTCGAATCTTCTCACCGCCTGCGCGCGGTTTCTGCGGTGGGCGTTCGGTTTCCGGTAAACGGTACCGCCAACGGCAAGGCCGCAGTGGCGGCTTTAGACAGCGCCGAGGCCGAGGTGCTGCTATCCCGTCTGGAACCCGCGGCAGGCGACGCGCTACGCAGCCAGCTGATTGAAATCCGTTCTACCGGAATAGCATTCGACCGCGACGAGCACACGCCCGGTATCTCCGCTGCCGCCATCGCGCGGCGCGGGGTCGGTGACAACGTGATCGCGATATCTGTCCCGACGCCGAGTGAACGCTTCGCCGAGAAAGAACAACAAATCGTCGCGGCGCTGCGCGTCGCCGCCGACTCACCGGTGTGGACGCGCTAGGGCGGGGAACTCGCTCAGCAGGCAGGCACGGCGGTGCGGGTGAACAGTTGTCCCCACTCGCGACGCGCCGCGGATTGGGCCTCCATGAAGCTGGGCGTATGCCGGCCCGAGCCGCCCGCCAAGTGGACCAGCGCCCAAGCCATTGCGAACACCGGCACGTTGTGCCGTTGTGCCGCGTTGAACAATTCCTCGAAGGCAGACTCCGATGAGCAGCGACGTAAACCGATCAGAATGCCCCGCGCGGTGTCCAGGATGCGACCGGAATTGGGGCCGCACGAAACCTGGGTAGTCACCCAATTCGCCGTCATACTGTGATACCTCCTACCAAGCAACTACGGACGCGCCGACTTAAGCCCGGTGGCGTCCCTGTGCCATGATTTGTGCAAAGTTGCGCCAGTGCCATACTGGCGCCGCTATCGATACGAGCCCGTGACCGTGTTGGTACCTCGAAAATCGGCCGGGCAGTGCGCGTCTGGTGTATTCGTCGCACGCCGCACTTGGGATTCACATGATTGCTCGGGCGTCTTTCGCGCGTTCGATGTCGTCCCAATCGACCTCGAGCTCGAGCAGGATCTCTTCGGTGTGCTGGCCGTGCTCGGGAGCACGGGACGGAGCTGGCGGGGTTTCGTTGAATTGCACGGGAGCTGCCACGAGCCGATATTGCTCACCGTGGTCATCGACATTGGTGATGACATACCCGTTCGGCTCCACTTGCGGGTCGTTGAGGGTCTCGCGCGGCGTGGCGAGCGCCCCCCACACACCGGGCTCGTCCTCCAAGACCTTTCGCCAGTGCGCAAGGTCATGAGTCGCAAAGGCATTGGCGAAGATCTCTGTCGCTTCGGCCGCGTTTGCAATCAAGTTGCTCGACGGGACGAACCGCTCATCGGTGGCCAGTTCGGGGAGTCCCATCCGCTGACAGAAGCCCACCCAGAATTTGTCCGGTTGCAAGAACACCAGCTGAATCCACCTGTTGTCCTTGGTCTTATACCGGTTCACCAACGGATTGATGGCTAGGCCGGGCGGTGCCCCCGGGATACCGTCAATGTTGAAGAAGTCGGCGGCAGAGATGGACGGCGCGATGGCCCACATCGCCTGGGCAAGCAACGACGAGTCGACGATGCTCGGTTCGCCCGTGCGTTCCCGATGGAACAAGGCGGCACAAACCCCGCCGGCCAGCGTCGCGCCGCCCTGCAGGTCGCCGAACGCGGGACCCTGGACCGCAGGATTCTCGGTACCGAACGGCGTCAACGTGTAGGCCACCCCGCCGCGCGCCAGGTAGGTGGCGGCGTCGAAGCCGCCGCGGTTGCGGTCCGGTCCACGGACCCCGAGCCCAGTACCTCGGGCGATGATGATGTTGGGGTTGAACGCCCGAATGTCGGCCACCGTCAGCCGTGCTCGTTCCAGCGCGCCCGGAAGCCAGTTGGTGAGGAAAACGTCGGCGGAGGCCAGCAGCCGTCCGAACAGTTCCCGGCCGGTGTCGGTTTTGATATCGATGGCGATGCTGCGCTTGCCGCGGTTGCCCAGTTCCAGGATGAAGTCGGCGTCGACGCGGGCCGCCTCCCGGGTGAATCCGCCCACCACCAACGCCCGGCCCGGGTCACCGGAGGCGACTCCTTCGACCTTGATGACGTCGGCACCCCAATCCGACAGCGCGACACCGGCGGACGGAACGTACGTCCACGACGCCAATTCGATCACGCGGACGCCGCTGAGCACTCCTGACATGGCCACCCTCCTCGGACGCCGACACCAATCTTGCTATTTTAGATATTCTAGCTAGTCTAGGGGATGTCGATACCCCGGCTGCAGCCATGCGCAGTGATTCGTGGAAGAGATGCGATGGAGCCGACCACTGGTCCGATCTGCCCGGCGCCGACCGACGCGTGGAGCATCAACGACACCATGAACACGCCATGAAGAACGCCATGAAGAACGTTGCGTCGCTACGGGGCTGGCCGAAATCGGTACGGGACTAGGGGGCTGCGATGGGCCTGGAAAAGGGCAGGGTGGCTGGCAAGGTCGCCGTCATCAGCGGGGCGGCGCGAGGGCAGGGGCGCTCGCACGCGAGACTGCTGGCTGCCGAGGGCGCCGACATCATCGCGGTTGATCTCTGCGCAGACATCGAAACCAACGAATACCCACTGGCCCGCCCGGAAGACCTCGAAGAAACCGCACGCCTGGTCGAGAAAGAGGGCCAGCGTATCTTCACCGCGATCGCCGATGTGCGGGATCGGGCCGCCTTGGCCGCCGCCATCGACGACGGTGTCGCCGAGTTCGGCCATCTGGATATCGTGGTCGCGAACGCCGGCATCTGCCCGCTGACCGCCGGGCTCCCACCGCAAGCCTTCGCCGACGCGGTGGACGTGGACCTGGTCGGAGTGCTCAATCTGGTGCACACCAGTCTCAAGCACCTGCAAGCGGGCGCGTCGATCATCGTCATCGGGTCCAACGCGGCGTTCATGTCGTCAATGAACACCACCGGCATCGACGGCGGCCCGGGCGGAGCCGGCTACGCTTTCGCGAAAATCGCTGCCGCGCACTATGTCAACGACTTCGCCCGCTCGCTCGCGTCCTTCTCCATCCGGATGAACGCGGTGCACCCGACCAACGTCAACACCGACATGCTGCACAGCGCGCCGATGTACCGGGCCTTCCGTCCCGATCTGGCCAACCCCACCCGCGAAGACGCCGAACCGATTTTCCCCTTGGTGCAAGCCATGCCGGTGCCCTACGTAGAACCCGAGGACATCAGCGAAGCCGTGCTGTTCCTCGCCTCGGATGCGGCCCGCTACATCACCGGCCAGCAGTTGCGGGTGGATGCCGGCGGATTCCTCAAAGTCAAGCCCTGGTCCGGCGGATAGGAGCAGACGCGAAGGTGGTTGGCGGGCAATCGAACTGGGAGGCACGAGTGAACGACGCGAACGGCCAGTCCCCGCAGACTGAGCGCCGCCTCTATGAGCTGATGACCTTGATGAAGGCGGCCGACGACCGGCTGTCCAAGGGCATCAGTACCGGAGAGTTCATGTGCGTCTACTGGCCGTCGCGCGGCCAGGAAGCGATCGCCGCCGCCATGGGAGTGGCGTTGCGGTCCGACGACCAGTTGGTGACCACCTATCGGGGGTTGCATGACCTCATCGGTAAAGGGGTGCCGCTGGAAGAGATCTACGGCGAAATGATGGGCCGCACGGTCGGCGCCGCCCGCGGCAAGGGCGGCACCATGCACATCGCCAAACCCGATGCCGGAGTCATGCTTTCGACCGGCATCGTCGGAGCAGGACCCCCGGTGGCCGTCGGGCTGGCGATGGCGGGCAAGCGCAAGGGACTCGACCGGGTGACGGTGGTCAGCTTCGGGGACGGGGCCACCAACACCGGCTCATTCCATGAGGCGGCGAACATGGCCGCACTGTGGGACCTGCCGGTGGTATTCGTGTGCCAGAACAATCTGTACGCCGAGATGACGCCGACTGCCGACACGATGAAACTCGAGCACGTGGCCGAGCGCGCCGCCGGCTATGGCATGCCGGGTGTCCGCGTCGACGGCAATGACCCGCTGGCGGTCAAGTCGGCACTGGACGAGGCACTGGACCGAGCGCGCGGCGGCGGCGGTCCGACGTTGCTGGAGTGCGTGACGTTTCGCTTCCGGGGCCATTACTTCGGCGACCGGATGCCCTACATACCGAAGGATCAACTGAACGCGGCCCTGGCGGCCGACCCGGTGCCGCGGTTCCGCACCCACCTCGCCGAAGCCGGCATCTGCGGCGACGACGAACTAGACCGGATCGAACAGCAAGCTCTCGACACGGTCGAAGCGGCGCTGGCAACCGTGATGAGCGCCCCGGCACCGTCGGATGACGAACTCGAACAAGACGTATACGCGACCGCGATCAAGTTCCCCGTGTGAGGAAACCGCACTGATGGACGAAAAAGAAATGACGATGCGTGAGGCACTGAACCTCGCGCTCGATCAGGCACTGCAAGCCGACGACCGAGTGTTTCTGATCGGCGAGGACATCGCCGACCCGGGCGCTTCCGGACCCACCGCCGGATTGTCGACAAAATACGGCCACGACCGTGTGTTGGACACCCCAATCTCCGAGGCCGCCATCGTCGGCGCGGCGATCGGTGCCGCGATCGACGGCCTCCTGCCGGTCGCCGAGATCATGATCATGGACTTCATCGGTATAGCCGCCGACCAACTGATCAACAACGCCGCCAAGCTCCGGTTCATGACCGCGGGACGGACCAGCGCGCCCATCACCATCCGCACCCAGGTGTACGGCGGGCTGGCCACCGGCGCCACCCATTCCCAGAGCCTGGAAGCGTGGTTCATGCACATCCCGGGAATGAAAGTGATCGTTCCTTCCACCCCACGCGACGGCAAAGGCCTGCTCAGTGCCGCCATCTTCGACGAGGATCCGTGCCTCTTCGTCGAAACCGTGCGCCTGCAAAGCAAGAAGGGGCCGGTGCCGGTCGATCCGGGGTTCTCGATTCCCTTGGGGCAGGCCGACATCAAGCGGCCCGGAACCGACGTCAGCCTGATCAGTTATGGCCGTAGCGTGCACGACGCGTTGGCGGCCGCCGCCGCCCTGGCCGAACAGGACGTGAGCGCGGAAGTCGTCGACCTCCGCACGTTGGTACCGCTGGATGTGGAGACGGTCGTGGAATCTGCGCGCCGCACCCGGAGAGCAGTGATCGTCCACGACGCGGTCCAATTCGGCGGGCCAGGTGCCGAGATCGCCGCCATCGTGCAATCCGAACTGTTCGGTGAGCTCGCCGCGCCGGTCGAACGGGTGGGCGCCAGGTTCGTCCCCAACCCCGCCGCCCCGGCGCTCGAGGCGCAGGTGTTCCCCTCCCCCGCGCGCATCGTCGCCGCCGCCCAGCGCACTCTGCAGAAAGCGGATGTGCGTGGCTGAGTTCGTCATTCGCATCCCGCGGGTCTCCGTTGCGGTATCGGAGGCTGAACTCACCGACCTATTGGTCGCCGCGGGCGAGCACGTGGAAGAGGGCACGCCGATCTATGTGATCGCCACCGAGAAAGTGGAACAAGAAATCGAGGCGGGCGCTTCGGGCACCGTGCACTGGACGGGCCAGATCGGAACCACTTACGACATCGGCGCCGAAATAGGCGTCATCACTTCCTAATACGAAAGGTTGGACACATGGACCTCAATGAGACCCGCGAGAGAATCATCTATCAAAAAGAAGGTCCCATCGCCAAGATCACCCTCAACTGGCCGGAGAAGGCCAACGCGCAGGATCAGAAATTGGCCGAAGAGGTCGACGCCGCGCTGCTGGATGCGGACCGCGACTACGACATCAAAGTGCTGGTGCTCAAGGCCAACGGCAAGGGCTTCTGTTCTGGGCATGCCATTGGCAACAACGCGGTTGACTATCCGGCGTTCGTCGAAGGCGCCATGAAGATGGGTCACCCTTGGAAACCGCAGAGCGATCTGTTCGTCAAGCCGACGCTGAACCTGTGGGAGTTCTCCAAGCCCACCATCGCGCAGGTGCACGGCTATTGCGTCGGGGGCGGTACGCACATGGGCCTGACCACCGACATCGTCATCGCCTCCGAAGACGCTTACTTCTCCTACCCGCCGTTGCAGGGATTCGGGATGCCGTCTGGCGAATGCTCGATCGAGCCCTGGGTTTTCATGAACTGGCGACGCGCCGCGTACTACCTGTTCTTGGCTGAGGTGATCGACGCCAAGAAAGCGCTCGAGGTGGGCCTGGTCAACGAGGTGGTCCCTCGCGACGAGTTGGACGCCCGCGTCGACGCCATCGCCCGTCATATCGCCCAGGCGCCGATGACGACGCTGCTGGCGACCAAGGCCAACCTGAAGCGGGCGTGGGAACTGATGGGTATGCGGGTGCACTGGCAAAGCTCGAACGACCTTGTCGCCCTGGCTTCGATCAGCAAGGACGTTCAGGAGTTGATCCAGCAGGTATTCAAGGACAAGGTGCTGCCGTCCGAGCAAGCACGCCGGCAAGCCGCCGCGGCCGCATCGAGCGACGGCGCCGCGAACACGTGAGTCTGCGAGCCGGAGTCCGGTGGTGAACATAGCCGATCACGCGAACACGGCACCGGCGTCGCTCGCCGTCGTCATGTCCGACGGCGCCACCACGACATTCGGCGAACTGTATGCCAGGAGCCAGCGCGTAGCCGCGCTGCTGCACGACGCTGGACTGCGGCGCGGCGACGGCGTGGCCCTGGTGCTCCCCAATCGACCGGAATTCCTCGAAGTCACTTGGGGATGTCAACTTTCCGGGCTGTACTACACCGCCGTCAACACGCACTTCACCGCCGACGAAGTTGCCTACGTGATCGACGATTCGGACGCCAAGGCGGTATTCGTGGACGAGTCGATGCCCGACCTCGCCGCACACATCCGCAACGTCAACACCGGCGTCAAGGTACGCATCGTGGTCGGCGCCCTGCCCGGCTGGATGTCCTATGCGGACGCGCTGGCGGCCGCGGGCGACGCCCCGGCACTGTGCGACGGATCCGAAATGCTCTACTCCTCGGGAACCACTGGCCGGCCCAAGGCCGTCCGCCGTCCCCTTCCCACCGACGGGAGCGGTTCATGGGCCCAGTCGGTGCTGGAGATGGCGTTGATCCACCGTTATGGCATGGACAGCTCCAGCGTGTACCTCTCCCCCGCGCCGCTCTATCACGCGGCCGGAGTCAACTACACCATGGCGGCCCACCGGGTGGGGGCCACCTGCATTCTGATGCCGAAGTTCGACGCCGAAATCGTGCTGCAGCTGATCGAGACCCATGGCGTCACACATGCGCAGTTCGTGCCCACGATGTTCGTCCGCATGCTCAAGCTCCCCGAAGCGGTGCGGCGGCGCTACGACGTGTCCAGTCTGCGCTGCGTGCTTCATGCGGCCGCACCCTGTCCGGTCGACGTCAAACACCGCATGATGGACTGGTTCGGGCCGATCATACATGAATATTACGGCGGCACAGAGGGTTTCGCGGGCACCGTAATCGGTCCCGAAGAGTGGCTGGCCCATCCCGGATCGGTCGGGTTACCCATGTCCACGGTCCACGTAGTCGGCGATGACGGCAGCGAGCTACCCGTCGGTGAGACCGGCGAGCTGTACTTTGAGGGCGGTCCGGACTTCGAATACTTCAAAGACCCGGTCAAGACGGCGTCGGTATACAACGAGCACGGCTGGCGGTCGCTGGGCGACATGGGATACGTCGACGCCGACGGATACCTATACCTCACCGACCGGTCGACCTTCATGATCGTGTCCGGCGGGGTCAACATCTACCCGCAAGAAGTCGAAAACCTCCTCGTCATGCATCCCAAACTGGTCGATGCCGCGGTATTCGGCATACCCAACGACGAGTTCGGCGAGGAGGTCAAAGCCGTCGTGCAACCGGCTCCCGACATCGCGTTCGGGCCGGATCTGGAAGCCGAGCTCATCGCGTACTGCCGCAGCAACCTGGCGACCTACAAATGCCCCCGCACAATCGAATTCGACCCGCAGCTGCCGCGGGATCCGAACGGAAAGCTCTACAAGAGACGCATCCGAGAACGTTACTGGCAAGGTCGAGTGTCTCGGATAGTGTGAGCGACGAACGAAGAGGGATGGCGAGATGGCCCTAGACATGGGTTCGGTACGGACCGACGCAGACTGGACACCGCTGCCGGTGCCATGGGCAGTGCAGACTCCCGATCGAATTCCCAAGCAGCGCTACTACGACCCCGACTTCTACGCGCTGGAGAAGGAAATGTTCTGGCCGCGCGTGTGGCAGATGGCGTGCCGGTTGGAGGAAATCCCCAAGACCGGCGATTACGTCGAGTACGAGATCCTCGACCAGTCGATCATCGTGGTGCGCACCGATAGCCAGACCGTGCGGGCATACCACAACGCCTGCCGCCACCGCGGCGTGAAATTGGTCGAAGGCAACGGATCTCGGCGCACCTTCGTCTGCCCGTTCCATGGTTGGTGTTGGGGCATTGACGGGCGCAGCACGTTCGTCCTGCGCCCGGAGGTGTTCGCCGAGGAGAATCTCTCGCCCGATGATCTCCAACTTGTCTCGGTGCGGTGCGAACTGTGGGGCGGATGCGCCTGGATCAATCTCGACGACGGCGCCCCGTCGTTGCGCGACTGGCTGGAGCCGTTCGCGTCGACCTATGACGCGTGGAAAGTGGAGAACCTGCGCACCGAATGGTGGCAGTCATGTCGGTTGCCGGTGAACTGGAAATTGGCGACGGCGGCCTTCATGGAGGGCTATCACGTACCACAAACGCATCCTCAACTGCTGCCCTCGGCGCAGACCGGCGGCGCGCCGGCCGTGCATCCCATCATCCAAAGCAGCCTGTATTTCATGCGGACGCTGGGCGACGGGATGGGCGGCATGACGCACGAGAACGACATTCGCATCGCAGAGGGTCTACCGA
>NZ_LZLE01000223.1 GCF_001673155.1 Mycobacterium sp. 1423905.2
GCGCACCCGCCAGACCCACCTCGGAGAGCAGACCGCGGCCACCGCCGCGCACGCCGAGTCCGTGGGCCTCGTCGACGATGAGCAGCGCCGCATGGCGACGGCATACTTCGTGCAGCTCCCGCAGTGGTGCCAGCGCACCGTCGGCGCTGAACACCGAGTCGGTGACCACGACGGCACGCTCTTCAGTGCGGGCGGCCAAGGCGGATTCCACGGCGTCGACGTCACGGCTGGGCGTCACCACCACCCGGGCCCGCGAGAGCCGGCACGCGTCGACCAACGAGGCGTGCGAATAAGCGTCCGACACCAGCAATGACCCGGGACCGGACAAACTGACGACCGCGCCCAGATTGGCCGTGTAGCCAGAGGAGAACAACAGCGCCGAGGACGCGCCGACGTATGTGGCCAGCTCCGACTCAAACTCTTGGTGCAGCTCGGTGTTCCCCGTGACCAGGCGCGAACCCGTGGAGCCGGCCCCCCACACCCGCAACGCTTGGACGCCGCCGTCGATGACGTCGGGATGCTGCGACAACCCCAGATAGTCGTTGGACGCAAGATCCAGCTCAGTGGCCACCGCCGGACGCGGCCGTAGCGAACGACGCAGCCCCGCCTCGCGGCGTTGCCGCTCCACCGCAGCCAACCAGGCCAGCGGTGACGTCTCGATCTCTGCCTTCATCGGGTTTCAGCCTACGAGTCGCGCGACCTCGACCATCGCCGAGGTGATCTGCGCGATCTCCTCGGGGGGACAGATGTACGGCGGCATCGCGTAGACCAGGTTGCGGAACGGCCGCAGCCATACGCCTCGGTCCAGTGCGGCCGGGGTGGCGATGGCCAGGTCCACCGGGCGGTCGCATTCGATCACGCCGATTGCCCCGCAGACCCGCACGTCGGTGACCGCCGGCAAGGCGCGCGCGTGTTCCAGACCGGCCGCCAGTCCGGCCGAGATCTCCGTCACGCGCGACCGCCAGTCTTGGCTGAGCAGCAGCTCGGTGCTGGCTACCGAGACCGCGCACGCCAGCGGGTTGGCCATGAAGGTCGGGCCGTGCATGAGCGCGCCGGCCGCGCCGCCACTGATGGTGTGCGCGATGTCGGTGGTGCATAACGTAGCGGCCAGACTGAGGTAGCCGCCGGTCAATGCCTTGCCGACACACATGATGTCAGGACTGACCCCGGCATGGTCGGCGGCGAACAACGCGCCCGTGCGCCCGAAGCCGGTGGCAATCTCGTCGAAGATCAGCAGCACCCGGTGACGTCGGCAGAACTCGCGCAGGTCCGGCAGATACCGCGGGTCGTGGAAGCGCATGCCGCCGGCGCCTTGGACGACGGGCTCGACGACCACCGCAGCGAGTTCGTCGGCGTGCCGGGCCAACTGCTGCTCGAACGCCTTGACGTAGTCGGAGTGGTAGTCGCGGGGCACTTGGGGGGCGAAGACTTGGGGCGCCAGGACGTCGGCCCACAGCGAGTGCATGCCGCCCTCGGGATCACAGATGCTCATCGGCGTGAAGGTGTCGCCGTGGTAGCCGCCCCGCCACGTCATCAGCCGCCGCTTGGCGGGCAGGTCCCGGCTGCGCCAATACTGCAGCGCCATCTTCACCGCCACCTCGACCGACACCGAACCGGAGTCACTGAAGAACACCGTGTCCAGGCCGTCCGGGGTGATGTCGACCAGCAGCTTGGCCAAGCGTGCTGCGGGCTCGTGGGTGAGACCGCCGAACATGACGTGGTTCATTGCGGCCAACTGCGCGGCGAGTGCCGCGTCGAGAACGGGATGTCCATGCCCGTGGATGGCCGTCCACCATGAACTCATCGCGTCGAGCGCTTGAATCGGACGGCCGTCGCGGATGAGCGTGAGCCAGGCGCCGCGGGCGGCGACCGCGACCACCGGGGGCACCACTTCCGCGCCGATCGTGCTGTACGGATGCCAGAGGTGGGCGGCGTCGATCGCGCTGATCTGATCGGGCGTCAATCCGGGACTCGCCGCAGCCATGGAGACCGAGACTAATGCAGCCAGACAGCGGCCCCGTCGCTGGAAAGTCGCACAAACCCCGACCATCCGGAAGCATGCATGACATGGCTTCGCCGAATCAGCCCGAGGACACCCATCCCGGCCCGACGGCCGACTACCCCGCGGTGGACGACGGCCCGGTCAACCAGCCGCCGCGCATCCTCAGGCTGCGCATCGCTCCCTGGGACGTGATTTGCACGCTGGCGCTGTTGGGAGTGCTCCTCTACCTGGTCACCAGCACGGGGTGGACCGAGCAACTGTTCGCCTTCACCGACCGCGTGTGCTTGAACGAAGAATGCCCTCCGGTGCCCTATGGCGTGAACTACTACATCTTTCCGGTGATGTGGGGCGGCATCGGGGCCGCCGTCGCGGCCGCGGTGCTTGGCCCGTTCGTCTCCATGCTGAAGGGCTGGTACATGTCCTTCTGGCCGATCATCGCCATCGGCGTGCTGACCCTCGCCTCGGTGCTCGGTTATGCCCTGACCGGATTCAGCGAACGTTATTGGCACTGAGCCGCATCCGTTTGGTCACGCCGCGGCAACGCCGCTGAGATCCGAATCACAACTGCGCGCACGGAATTCGACGCTGCAGTCACCGTCCGATCACGTTCCGACAAAAAATGTTTGCGGCCCTGGCTATCGCACCACTCTGTTGTCAGAGTGTCTGTAGTGACTGGTGTGAATAACGGGCTAACCGATGATTCACGTTCCCCAATGTCATGCAGCGGCGTTAGCCCCGACGTGGCGGCCGACGCGCGCAGTCACCGCGCGAAGGCACTAAGGGTCCCCGGGCCCAGGAGGTTGAAACCCATGAAACGCATCTCGTCGTTCGCGATCGGCCTGGCCATGCTGGCCGCCCCGATCGCGGCGCCCGTCGTGATCATCCCCGCAGTGGCCGCCGCCGATCCGGCTACCCGGCCGATGGATTACCAACAGGTCACCGATGCGGTGATCGCTCGCGGCCTGTCCCAGCGCGGCGTTCCGTTCTCGTGGGCCGGCGGCGGCGTCAACGGTCCTAGCCGCGGTACCGGAACCGGCATCAACACCGTGGGGTTCGACGCCTCCGGGCTGATGCAGTACGCCTACGCCGGCGCCGGGCTCAAGCTGCCGCGGTCCTCCGGGCAGATGTACCGGGTCGGACAGAAGGTGCTGCCCCAGCAAGCCCGCAAGGGTGACCTGATCTTCTACGGTCCCGAGGGCACCCAAAGCGTCGCGATGTATCTCGGCAACGGCCAAATGTTGGAGGTGGGCGACGTCGTGCAGGTGTCGCCGGTTCGCTCCAGCGGCATGACGCCCTACCTGGTCCGGATCCTCGGCGCGACCAACCAACAAACGCCGCTCCCCCAGGCGCCTGCCCAGCAGGCTCCCGCTCAGCAGGCACCGGCGCAGCAGGCGCCCGGCCAACAGGCACCGCTGCCGCAGACTCCCGGCCAACAGGCACCGTTGCAGCAAGCCCCGGCGCAGCAGGCTCCGACCCAGCAGGCGCCGCTACAGGCCGCCGCGCCCGCACAACCGGCACCGACTCAGGCGGGACCCCTGCAGCCACTGCAGCCCGCGCCGGCGCAGCCCGCCGCACCGGTGCAGCAGGCGCCGTTGCAGCAGATGCCGCTAATCCAGCCACCGCTGCAGCAGTTGCCCGCGCAACAGGCGCCCGTGGCGCCCGCACCGCAGGCACCTCTGCTGCCCACGCCCCCGGCTGGGTAAGCTTCGTCACCTTGCGTTAGCCGCCACTTGCTTCTTGACCCTGGGTGCTGGTGTTCATCAATCCGCTGACCAGCCACGCCGAAGGGTCTTGCGCCAGGAAGCCAGTGGCGGCTTTCGGTAAATTAACGGAGATCATGCCGACCCTGTCCCCGCCTCTCCCGTCCGCCGCCGACGCGGCGGGGACCGGCATGGGGACCCGCAGCGCGGGTTTCTACCGACATGATCTCGACGGTCTCCGCGGGATTGCGATCGCACTCGTCGCCGTGTTCCACGTCTGGTTCGGTCGAGTCTCCGGCGGAGTGGATGTGTTTCTCGCGCTTTCCGGATTTTTCTTCGGCGGCAAGGTCATTCGCTGCGCTCTGCGACCCGCCGGGTCTCTGTCCCTGGTCACCGAGGTCACCCGGCTGATCCGACGCCTACTGCCCGCGCTGGTCGTCGTGCTCGCCGGTTGCGCCCTGCTGACCATCGGGGTCCAGCCAGAAACCCGTTGGGAGACGTTCGCCGATCAAAGCCTGGCCAGCTTGGGCTACTACCAGAACTGGGAGTTGGCCAACTCCGCCTCGAACTACCTGCGCGCGTCCGAAGCCGTCAGTCCCCTGCAACACATCTGGTCGATGTCGGTGCAGGGACAGTTCTACATCGCCTTCCTGCTGCTCATCGCCGGCTGCGCCTACCTGTTTCGGGGTCGCCGCTTGCGCCGCGTCTTGGTGGTTCTGCTCACCGCGCTGACGATGGCGTCGTTCCTCTACGCCGTCTCGGCACACCAGACCGATCAGGCGACCGCCTACTACAACAGTTTTGCGCGCGCTTGGGAACTGTTATTGGGCGCGCTCGTTGGCGCCTTGGTTCCCTACATCCGCTGGCCGATGTGGCTGCGCACCGCCGCCGCCACCGTTGGGCTGGCGGCGATCCTGTCTTGCGGCGCGGTTATCGACGGCGTCAAGGAGTTTCCCGGCCCGTGGGCGCTGGTCCCAGTGGGCGCCACCATGCTGATGATCCTGGCCGGTGCGAACCGGCAGAGCCGTCCGGACACCAGCGATCGGCTGCCGCTGCCCAACCAGGCGCTGGCCGTCGCGCCGTTGGTCACGCTGGGCGCCATGGCCTATTCGCTGTACCTGTGGCACTGGCCGCTGCTCATCTTCTGGCTCTCCTACAGCGGCCACCGCCGCGCGAACTTCCTCGAGGGCGCGGCGATTTTGCTGGTATCCGGTGTGCTGGCGTACCTGACGAACAGGTTTGTCGAAGACCCGCTCCGCTACCGCACACCCGTCACCACAACGCCCTCCCCTGCCATCCCGTGGAGACTGCGGCTGCGCCGCCCGACGATCGCGCTGGGATCGGTGATCGCGTTGCTCGGTGTCACCCTCACCGCGACCTCGTTCACGTGGCGTGAACATCTGATCGTCGAACGCGCTTCCGGCAAAGAACTCAGCGGGCTCAGTGCCCTGGACTACCCCGGGGCCCGCGCGCTGACCGAACACGTACGGGTGCCGAAGTTGCGGATGCGGCCCACCGTGCTAGAAGTCAAGAACGATCTGCCCGCGTCCACCAGGGACGGCTGTATCAGCGACTTCTTCAATCCGGCGGTGGTCAACTGCACTTACGGCGACACCGACGCCCCCCGGACCATCGCGCTCGCCGGCGGGTCGCACGCCGAACACTGGCTGACCGCGCTTGACCTGCTGGGCCGGGTCCACCACTTCAAAGTGGTGACGTATCTGAAGATGGGTTGCCCGCTGTCCACCGAGCAAGTCCCGCTGATCATGGGCAACAACGCCCCTTACCCCCAGTGCCGCGAATGGGTGGAGACGACGATGGCCAAGCTGGTCAACGACCGCCCCGACTACGTCTTCACCACCTCGACGCGGCCGTGGAACATCAAGCCCGGCGACGTCATGCCCGCCACCTACACCGGGATCTGGCAGACGTTATCCGACAACAACATTCCGATCCTCGCCATCCGGGACACCCCGTGGCTGGTGAAAGACGGGCAACCGTTCAACGCCGCCGATTGCCTGGCCAAGAACGGCACCGCCGACTCCTGTGCCCTCAAGAGGTCCGACCTGCTCTCGGAGTACAACACCACGCTGGATTTCGTCGGGCAGTTCCCGTTGCTGAAACCACTGGACATGTCCGACGCGATCTGTCGGGCCGACGTGTGCCGGCCAGTGGAAGGAAATGTGCTGGTCTACCGCGATCCTCACCATCTGACGCCGACCTACATGCGGACCTTGGCGCCCGAGTTGGGCCGCCAGATCGCGGCCCACACCGGTTGGTGGTAACACTCGGCGCCGGCCCAACCCCGTTAAGGTCGAATGATGTCGTCGACCGAGGGATCTTTCGATAACGCCGACACAGCCCCGTCATTGGCCACGATATGGCCCGGAACACCGTTTCCGCTGGGAGCCACCTACGACGGCGCGGGCACCAACTTCTCGCTGTTCTCCGAGGTCGCGGAGAAGGTCGAGCTGTGCCTGATCGCCCGCAACGGCGAGGAAACCCGCATCAATCTCGACGAAGTCGACGGCCACATCTGGCATTGCTACCTGCCCGGCATCACCCCCGGGCAGCGCTACGGCTTTCGGGTGCACGGGCCGTGGGACCCGAATCAGGGTCATCGGTGTGATCCCAGCAAGCTGCTGCTCGACCCCTACGGCAAGTCATTCGTCGGCGAATTCACCTTTGGCCAAGCGTTGTTCTCCTATGACCGCGAAGTCGCGGCCAAAGACCCGTCGGAGACCGGGTCTCCCCCGATGGTTGATTCCTTGGGCCACACCATGACCACCGTGGTCGTCAACCCGTTCTTCGACTGGGGCTCGGACCGCGCTCCGGGCACGCCCTACCACGAGACGGTCATCTACGAGGCGCACGTCAAGGGCATGACGCAGACCCATCCCGGAATACCCCAGGAATTACGCGGCACCTACGCGGGCTTGGCCCACCCGGTGGTCATCGAGCATTTGAAATCACTGAACGTCACCGCCATCGAACTCATGCCAATCCACCAGTTCATGCACGACGAGCGGTTGCTCGACCTCGGTCTGCGGAATTATTGGGGTTACAACACTTTCGGCTTCCTGGCTCCGCACTACCAGTACGCATCCAACCGCCACGCCGGCGGGGCGGTCCCCGAATTCAAGGCGATGGTGCGCGCCTTTCACGAAGCCGGCATCGAAGTCATCCTCGACGTGGTCTACAACCACACCGCCGAGGGCAACCACCTCGGTCCCACCATCAACTTCCGCGGCATCGACAACGCCGCGTACTACCGGCTCGTCGACGGTGATTTGCGCCACTACAAAGACTTCACCGGCACGGGTAACAGTCTCAACGTCCGTCATCCCCACACCCTGCAGCTGATCATGGATTCCCTGCGGTATTGGGTGCTCGAGATGCACGTCGACGGCTTCCGCTTCGACCTGGCCGCCACCCTGGCCCGCGAGTTCTACGACGTGGACCGGCTATCGGCCTTCTTCGACCTGGTTCAGCAGGACCCAGTGGTCAGTCAGGTCAAGTTGATCGCCGAACCCTGGGATGTCGGTGAAGGTGGCTATCAAGTCGGCAACTTTCCAGGTTTGTGGACCGAATGGAACGGGAAATACCGCGACACCGTGCGCGACTACTGGCGGGGCGAGCCCGCGACCTTGGGCGAGTTCGCTTCCCGGCTGACCGGGTCGTCGGACCTGTACGAGGCTACGGGCCGGCGTCCCAGCGCCAGCATCAATTTCGTTACGGCGCATGACGGATTCACCTTGAAAGACTTGGTGTCTTACAACAACAAACACAACGAGGCCAACGGTGAGGACAATAGGGACGGCGAAAGCTACAACCGGTCCTGGAACTGCGGCGTCGAAGGCCCGACCGACGACCCGGAGATCGTCGAGCTGCGTTGCAAACAGATGCGCAACATCATCGGCACCCTGATGGTCAGCCAGGGCACTCCGATGATCTTGCACGGCGACGAAATCGGCCGTACCCAGCTGGGCAACAACAACGTCTACTGCCAGGACTCGCCGGTGTCCTGGATGGACTGGTCCTTGGCTGAGAAGAACGCCGACCAGTTGACGTTCACCCGGCGAGCAACGGCGTTACGCAAAAAACACCCGGTGTTTCGCCGACGCCGCTTTCTCAAAGGGCAGCCCATCCGCAGCGGCGCCGAAGTCCGCGACATCGCCTGGCTGACTCCGGCCGGCAAAGAGATGACCGCCGAAGATTGGGACAACGACTTCGGCAAGAGCATTGCGGTGTTCCTCAACGGTGAGGCCCTGCACGAGCGCGATCGCCGCGGCGAACGGGTAGTCGACGACTCCTTTCTGTTGTGCTTCAACGCCCACGAGCATGAGGTGAACTTTGTGATGCCCCACGACGACTATGCCCGGCAATGGACGGTGGAATTGGACACCACCAGTCCGACCGGCGCCGCAGAACTCGTAGTCAACGACAGCGACGAGATCGTGTTGCCGGCACGATCCCTGCTCGTGCTGCGTAAGACGTTGTGACACATGGCCTTACCAATAACCTCAACCTACCGGCTGCAACTGCGCGGCGAGTCCAGCGGGTTCGCCTTCACCTTCGCCGACGCTGAAGGTCTCCTCGACTACCTCGACGACCTCGGCGTCTCGCACCTGTACCTGTCGCCGATCATCACCGCAGTCGGCGGCTCGACCCACGGCTACGACGTGACCGACCCGACGACCGTTTCGGCTGAGCTGGGTGGCCCGGAGGGGCTGGCCCGGCTGTCGGCGGCGGCACAGGACCGCGGGATGGGACTCGTCGTCGACATCGTGCCCAACCACGTGGGGATCGACAAACCCGAACAGAACCCGTGGTGGTGGGATGTCTTGCGACACGGCCGCGAATCGCAGTACGCCACCTACTTCGACATCGACTGGGACCTCGACAACGGCCGAATCGTCCTGCCGGTCCTCGGTTCTGACGACGACGTCGCCGACCTGACCGTGGATGGCGACGTGTTGCGACTCGGTGACCTGGCCTTCCCCATCGCCCCCGGTACGGGTGAGGGCAGCGGGCCCGACGTGCACGACCGGCAGCACTACCGATTGGTCGGCTGGAAACGCGGCATCTGCGGTTATCGTCGGTTCTTCTCGATCACGATCCAGGCGTCTGGGCCGACCAGTTCGCGCAACCAGTCCAGATAGCCGCACGGGTTGGACAATCCATCCGGGTGGTCAATGCGCACGCCGGCAACCAACCCCTCGGTGAACCACCGTGCCACTTCGGCGTGGCTGGCCTCGAACACCGCGCGGTCTTCTTGGCGCAAGCCCGCCAGCGAGGTGATCGAGAAGAACCGACGATAACCGCAGATGCCGCGTTTCCAGCCGACCAATCGGTAGTGCTGCCGGTCGTGCAC
>NZ_LZLE01000224.1 GCF_001673155.1 Mycobacterium sp. 1423905.2
CCCAGCGCCGGGAATCGCTGATCCACGAGCGGTATTCGAATCGGCCGGCCACCGTGCTCGTGCCTCGACTCATCGCCCTCATCTGCCCACGATGTCGAACAACATGCCTTCGACGGTGACCCCGGGTGCGAACGCGAATGCCACACCGGTGGAGATCGGCCGGGCCGCAACCGCTTGAGCCACCATCAGTTCCAAGACGAACAGCAGTGAAACGCTGAGCATGTTGCCGAACCGGGTCAGCACATTCCAGCTGTGCGCGGCCCGCTCCGTCGCGATCCCCAGCGAGCGCACCGATTGCTCGATGATCTTCGGCCCGCCCGGATGAATGGCCCACAGATCGATGTCTGACTTCTCTAACCCGTTGTCGTGCAACATGGTGGACACCACCGGCTCGACGCCGCGGTAGATGTAGTCGGGCAGATTCGGCGAGAGCTCACAGGTGATGCCGTTGTGGTTGACGCCGAGCACAATGCCGTCCTCGGCGTCGTCGAGCAGATGGGAGAAGCTGCTGCGGATCACCACCTTGCCCGGATCCAGCTTCTCCTGCACCTGGCTGGCACCGATCACGACGGCACCGCACCCGTCACCGAACAGGCTGTGGATGACCACGTCGTTGATGTCGTCGGCGAAAACCGCGTTCACCGAGCTCAATTCGAGGCACACCACCATGGCCTTCATCGCAGGGTGCGAACGCACGTAATTGCTGGCCACCCGAATGGCGTTCATGGCGGCCGCGCATCCCATGAAGTTGACCACCACCCGGGACACCGAGCGGGGCAGGCCCAGGTGTTTGACCAGCGCCGCATCCACGCCCGGAGCGATGAATCCGGTGCTGGTGACGAAGACGAGTAATCCGACTTCGTCCAGGCCGTAGGGAACGCCAGCCAGGGCGCGCTTGCTGACCTCGACCGCCAACCCGACGGCGTGCTCGTAGAACAGGTCCATCCGTTCCCGGATGGTGCCCGGAGTGCGCCGGAACGCGTCGAACTCGGCGCCAGTCGGGTCCACCGCCATCTGCCGGGTGGAGATCCGTGTGTTCTGATATATCCGCGGAATGCGTTGCCGCTGTTCGGGTTCGACAAAGTATTCAGCGATGCGACCGGCCGCCTCGGCCTGATCGACGATGCGCTGTGGCGAACCGGTGGCGATGCTTTCGATGACCGCCACGGTGGTGGGCGGCGCGGGCGGCAATTGGCTCAGGCCGTAGTGCTGGCCGTCGTCGGCTGGGCGGACGCCGCTGGTGTCGGTCGGGGTGCTCATACCGACCCGATCCCGGCGAATCCCGAGGCAACGTAGTCAGCGCTGGCCTTCCACGCCGTCGGCGCGAGATGCTCACGCAACAAGCCCCAGTTGCGTTCCTTGGCCTGCCGCGACGGTGACAACAGGTAGGTGCGGCACAGCTTGGGCAGCCGGTCGGTGAGGAAACTCTTCGCCGGAAGCCACTCGACACCGGACTTGGCGGCTTCTTCGCGCAGCACATCTTCGGTGACAATGTTGGCGAATCCGCTGCGCTGGAAGGGCAGCACGTGATGGACCCGGTGCGAGCTCAGGCCGGCCGACAGAAAGCAGTCGAGGTAGCGATTGCCCACGACTTTCAAGTCGTTGGCGTGGATCACTTGGTCGACGCCCCAGTCTTCACCAGCCGGGTCGGGTTCGGCCTCGTCTTCGAACTCGTGGCTGGCCACCACCAGGAAAGTGCTGACCCACAGCGTCGCAACGAATTGCAGTGCCCAGGCCCAGAAGTCGCCGGCGGCCAGGAACACCACCATTTCGCCGAGCAGGAGCAACCGGACCGCCGTTGAGCCGAGGAAGTGCGGTAACGCATTGCGCCAACTCCCGTAACCCTCGGCGACACCCACCTTGCGGGTCATGTTCCACACGTCGGCGAGCCGGATGGCCATCCCGCTGAGCAGGTGTCCGAGCTTGTGCAGTGTGTGGACGGGAATGCGGTAAAGCCGCGGTAGCCGCATCATCATCGTGAAGACGTTCTTCTTGATGTCGACGTCACTTTGCGTATACGGGTGATGCAGCAGGGTGTGTCCGTCGGCGACGACCAACGACAGCGCCACATAGTTCAGATCGAAGGCGTTGGCGAAGAACCGGTTCATGCCCCGCTGCGCGCGGTGCAACGCGTAGTGGCCATACCCCACCAGCGAGCTGCGCAGCAAAACCATGCTGATGACGAACGCCCACAACGGCATCCACCCCGGCTCGATCAATCGCACACCCTGTGTCGCGAAGTAACCGATGGCCAGCAGCACGACAACGACGTTGAAGAGGGTGTCCATCCGCCGAATCCTGGCGGCGAGCGCCGGCTCCTTCAGACGCTGCTTGACCCGGTGCATCAGGTCGTTGTGGTCGTCGAAGCGGTACTGCGGGGTGTCACGCCAGCTATTGAAGTCCTCCTTGAACAGGAAGGGCGGCGCGTTGTGTTTGGGGTGGATGTCTCGGGGAGTTGCCTCGCGGTCCAACGCGTATCGGCTTTCCAGCAGCCGCTCGACCTTGGCCGGATCGCGATGGTAGGCCGCGATGATGGCGGTGATGTCGCGGTTCTTGGTGCGGCCGATGAAAAACGCGCCACCGGGATGCTTGGCGATCCAGTCGCTCAGATCGTAGGCCCGGCCGTTGTACACCCACACATCGGACAGCGGTGGCCCACCCGGGGGATGCCCGGGGCGTGGACCGGCGTCACGCTCCCGGACTTCGGGAAGGTCATTGGTCATCGCAGTTCCTCCAGGTCTGATCGGGCGAAATCGGGCGCTGGCCGGCGTTTCCGGCTCGCTGGCTCAGATAGTGGTGCGGTGCCCTTGACGAGGCCTTGGAGGATTCTCAAGAATCTCCCGCTCCGCGATTTCGACGTTCGCCCGCGTCGATCGTGACGAGTGAACCGAAATGGGAACCAGCCCAGAAAAATTCGAGCCGGTTCCCATTCCGGGTTCACACTCGCACTAGCCCGTCGGGTTGGGGATGGTGACCGGTGCACCCCAATTGGACAGCGTGATGTTGACGTTGCCCTGGCCCTTGTTGATCACCATCTGCACCAGATTCGCCGCCGCACCGGGAGCCGGTGCCGGGGACGCGGGCGTGGAGATGGCCGGTGGGCCGGCGTTGACGTCGACGATCCACAGCGTGATCGGCAGCGTGCCGCCGCCTTTGCCGAGTTGCGGCACGATCGGGTCGATGATCGCGGCGTCGATGGTTCCCGACACCTTGACCGTCGCGATGCCGTTGACCGTCTCGTGCCCCTGAATGCTGGGGTTCTGCACCTGCCCCACCACGGCGCCGAGGCCGCGGTCCTTGTCCAGGATGATGCCCGGGTCGTAGATCCGCTCCGCCGGACCCACCGAGTTATAGGTGCCGTCTTTCTTGGTGTACATGGTCTTGTTGGAGACCAGGAAATCGGTGTCCACGGCCGGGGTGTTGGGTTGCATCCGAACTTTGGCGCGGCCCACCGCTTGACCGTTGCCCTGCGGCTGGTTGGTCACGTCTGCATCAACGTTCTCGAACGGGAGATCCTGAAGGTTGATGACGTTGACCGTCACGTGGACGGAGTGCAGGGCTTTGGTTGCTTTGGAACTGTCCTGCAGGATCTGTTGGGCTTGCGGCGAAGGCGCCCCAGGCGTCCCGGAGCCGGCCGATGTGCCAGAGGTGGCGGACGAACCGGACGTTTGGGAGGTCTGAGAGCTGCCGGTGTTCGATTTCGATCCGCACCCGGCAATGACCGTTGCTAGCAGCGCAACGGCAAAGAGCACGATCATTGCCCCGGAGATCGGTGGTTGATGTGAGTGACGTCGGTGGAAGGTATGAACTGGGGAGATCAAGCCATTCATGGCCAGCCTTTGCTGAGTTGTCCGACCGGTGGTGGTCGGTAGCGGGTCGCTACGCTCGTCATACCGCATGGACGAAGCCCATGAGTGCGGCCCGTCCATGGTTGCGGGTCTTGGTGGCTGCACACCCGCACCCTGGTTCACCAGCAACGGCGTCACCGTCCTCGACGAGCCGCTGCGCTCTCAGCGTGTTCCCCAGATCGCATTTGCCGGAGAGCGCGACAGTAACATGCGCTTGGTACGCGGGAAACTGTTTCGAGCAACCCATGATCGGCGCATCGACGCCAGCCGGTTCGTCCGGGATGCTTCGTCGGGCGTGGAGAGGCTACCCTAAGCCGCGTGAATCTCGACGGCAATCAGACGACCATCCGTGAGATTTGTGACGCCGGTTTGCTGTCGGGCGCGGTGACGGTGGTGTGGCAGCGCGGGGAAGTGTTGCAAGTGAACGAGATCGGCTACCGCGACATCGACGCCGGCCTGCCGATGCAACGCGACACGCTGTTCCGGATCGCGTCGATGACCAAACCGGTCACCGTCGCAGCGGCGATGAGTCTGGTCGACGACGGCAAGCTGGCGCTGAATGATCCGATCGCACGGTGGGCGCCCGAACTGGCCGACCTCAGAGTGCTTGACGACCAGGCCGGCCCGCTGGATCGCACGCACCCGGTTCGCCGGCCCATCCTGATCGAGGACCTGCTCACCCACACCAGCGGCCTGGCGTACGCCTTCTCGGTGTCGGGGCCGATCTCGCGGGCCTATATGCGCCTCCCCTTCAACCAGGGCTCCGACACCTGGCTGGCCGAGCTGGGCGCATTGCCGTTGGTGCACCAGCCCGGTGAGCGAGTGACCTACAGCCACGCCATCGACGTGCTGGGTGTCATCTTGTCGCGGATCGAGGGCAAGCCGTTCTATCAGGTGCTCGACGAGCGGGTGCTCGACCCGGCCGGCATGCCCGACACCGGTTTCTTCGTCGCCGGCGAAGCGCGCGCACGGGCGGCGACGATGTACCGCCTCGACGAGGACGACAAGTTGCGCCACGACGTCATGGGGCCGCCCCAAGTCAAGCCGCCGTCGTTCTGCAACGCCGGCGGCGGATTGTGGTCGACCGCCGACGACTACCTGCGATTCATCCGAATGTTGTTGGGCGACGGCTCCGTCGACGGCCACCGGGTGCTCTCCCCCGAGTCGGTGCGACTCATGCGCACCGACCGGCTCACCGACGAGCACAAGCGGCACAACTTCCTGGGCGCACCGTTCTGGGTGGGCCGCGGGTTCGGGCTTAACTTGTCGGTGGTGACCGATCCGGCCAAGGCCAGGCCGCTGTTCGGGCCAGGCGGGCTGGGAACGTTCAGCTGGCCGGGCGCCTACGGCACCTGGTGGCAGGCAGATCCCAGCGCCGACTTGGTGCTGCTCTACCTGATCCAATTCTGTCCGGACCTGTCGGTGGACGCGGCCGCGGCTGTCGCCGGGAACCCGGCGCTGGCCAAACTGCGGTCAGCGCAACCGAAGTTCGTCCGCCACACCTACCGCGCGCTCGGGCTGTGAGCGACTTCCCGCCC
The DNA here is from genome assembly GCF_001673155.1 of Mycobacterium sp. 1423905.2. Taxonomy (GTDB): domain Bacteria; phylum Actinomycetota; class Actinomycetes; order Mycobacteriales; family Mycobacteriaceae; genus Mycobacterium. The sequence continues at coordinate 5,387 of NZ_LZLE01000224.1, forward strand.
GACCACATCAGCAGCGCGCGGCTGCTGCTGCGACCGCCGGCCCTCGAGGACGCCGACGCGATCTACGAGCGGATCGCCAGCGACCCCGAAGTCGCCCGGTTCCTCCTGTGGACCCCGCATCCCGACGTTGCCGAAACCCGGCGGGTCATCATCAACCAGCTGCTCAAGAACGACCGGGAACGCAATTGGGTGATCGCCCTGCGCAACAGCGGCGACGTCGTCGGGTTGATCAGCTGCCGGCGCCTGGTGCCTCACTCGATCGAGATCGGATACTGCCTGAGCCGGCAATGGTGGGACAAAGGTGTGATGTCCGAGGCGCTCAACGCGCTGCTGGCCGAGTTGGCCAACGACCCCCGGCTGTTCCGCGTCTGGGCCACCTGCCACGTCGACAACGCGCGGTCCGCGCGTCTCCTACAGCGGGCAGGGTTTGTCCTGGAAGGCCGGCTGGTCCGGCACGCCATCTACCCGACCATGGGTGTGGAACCGCACGACAGTCTGCTTTACGCCCGTATTCTGCGCTGAGCGTCACCGGTGGGCATTGACCGTCACGTCTGGGCGGGCAAATCCGGCGACTCACCGCCGTGGTCGCACACCGGGCGCCGCCGGCTCACCCTCACCCGACCGCTGTCAGCTCCAGCGCGCGACGCGCATAGGCGCGCACGTCGGCGTCGTTGTCTTTGAGCGCAATTCCCAACGCGTCGCGTGCGGCGGTGTTGTTGGCCCAGCGGGTAAGGCTGAGCACCGCGGCCTTGCGCACGTCCAGATGCGCGTCGGTAAGCGCCGCACTGAGTCGCGGTATCGCGGCGTCGGCCGGTGCGCCCGCCAAGGCTCGGGCGGCGCCTTCGCGTACCTGCCACGCCGGGGCGCGCAGCGCCTTGTCGACGGCCGGCAGGTCAGCCAGACGGCAGCCGAGTTGCGCCATCGCAGCCAGCGCCGCGGCGCGCACCAGCGGATCGTTGTCGTCGACCAGCTTGCCGACGGCGTCGGCGCCGCCGCGCAAGGTGGCCAAGCCGCTGGCCGCCGCGATCCGCACCTCGCGGTTCTCGTCACCGGTGGCGGCTTCCACCCCGCCCACGTCGTCGACGGAGACCAGCGCACGCACGGCCTCGATGCGGACCCGGTGGTCGGTGTCGGTGAGCGCACGACGGTATTGCTCGGCGTCACCAACCCGCCGCGCGGCCAGCACGTAGATCGCGGCCGCGCGCACCACGGTGTCCGGGGAATCGGCGTAGGACCGGACGTAGGCGGCCTCCGGCAGCACTTCCACCAGTTCGCGGATGCCGTCGGCGGCGCCCCGGCGCACCGAGGCGTCGGCGTCGTCGAGCGCGGCGATCAGCGCGGGCGCATAGCCGTCGGGCATGTGCTCGGTGAGGGTCGCCACCGCGGTACGCCGCACGCCCGGGTCCGAGTCGGTCAGATACGGTCCCAAGTCGGCCATGGCGGGCTCCTCGAGACCCAGTACTTCGGCGATCCGCGGCGACGGCGGATTCACCTGTGCCGCCGGGGCGATGCGGGAAAGGTTGGTGGCCGGGGCCTGGCCGCCGATCAGCTCCGGCTGCTCCACCTCGCGCACCGACTGGTCGGTCGGTGGTAGATCGTCGAACTCGGGAACCGACACGAGGTACGGCGCCACGGGCCGTTTGCGGAACAGCATCCGGCCGTCGGGACCCTTGTGCAGGTTGAGGTGGTAGCCCCACTGGTTGTCGTCGCGGCTGGGCAGGTCGGCGCGGTCGTGGTAGAGACCCCAACGGGATTCGGTGCGGGTGAGCGAGGACCGGGCGGCCATCTCGGCGCAGTCCCGGATGAAGGACACCTCCACCGCACGCATCAGCTCATGCGGTGTGCGCGCGCCCATCTCGGCGATCTCCTCGCGCATTCGGTCGAAGGTGCGCACCGCGATGGACAACTTGGCGGCGCTTTTCGGTGGCGCCACATAATCGTTGACGAAGCGGCGCAGTTTGTACTCGACCTGCGGTTGCGGCGGCCCGTCGGGATGGCGCAGCGGCCGGTAGATCAGTTCGTGTGCGACGCGCAGCTGGTCTTCCGGAAGATGCTGCGGCGCAGCCACTTCGGTGCAGGTGCCGGCAGCGTGCGCCCCGGCCAGGTCGCCGAAGACGAACGCGCCGATCATGTAGTTGTGCGGCACACAGGCCAGGTCCCCCGCCGCATACAGCCCTGGAACGGTGGTTCGGGCGTGCTCGTCGACCCACACCCCGGATGCGGAATGCCCACTGCACAAACCGATCTCGGAGATGTGCATCTCGATGTCGTGGGTGCGGTAGTCATGGCCGCGATTGGCGTGGAAGGTGCCGCGGGTGGGCCGTTCGGTGGTGTGCAGGATGTTTTCCAGCGCGGTCAGCGTCTCGTCCGGAAGGTGCGACACCTTGAGGTAGATGGGGCCACGTGCAGAGTCGATTTCACTTTTGACTTCGGCCATCATCTGTCCCGACCAGTAGTCCGAGTCGACGAACCGCTCGCCCTGCGCGTTGACCTGATAGCCGCCGAACGGGTTGGCCACATACGCGCACGCCGGACCGTTGTAGTCCTTGATCAGCGGATTCACTTGGAAACATTCGATTCCCGACAGTTCCGCGCCGGCGTGGAACGCCATCGAGTACCCGTCGCCGGCATTGGTCGGGTTCTCATAGGTGCCGTACAGATAGCCCGAGGCCGGCAGCCCCAGGCGCCCGCAGGCGCCGGTGGCCAGGATCACCGCCTTGGCGCCGATCGCGACGAATTCGCCGGTGCGCGTGTGCAATGCGGCGGCGCCGACCGCGCGGCCGGCGTCGGTGAGCACCCGCACCGGCATCAGCCGGTTTTCGATGCGGATCCTCTCGCGCATGTTCTTCTGCCGCAGCACGCGGTACAGCGCCTTTTTGACGTCCTTGCCTTCGGGCATGGGCAGCACGTAGGAGCCCGATCGGTGCACGCGCCGCACCGCATACTCGCCGTGCTCGTCTTTTTCGAACTTGACCCCGTAGCGCTCCAGCCGTTGCACCATGGCGAATCCGCGCGTGGCGGTTTGATAGATGGTCCGCTGATTGACGATGCCGTCGTTGGCCCGGGTGATTTCGGCGACGTAGTCCTCGGGTTCGGCCTTGCCCGGGATGACGGCGTTGTTCACCCCGTCCATGCCCATCGCCAGCGCCCCGGAGTGGCGCACGTGCGCTTTTTCCAGCAGCAGTACCTGCGCGCCGTGTTCGGCGGCGGTCAGCGCCGCCATGGTGCCCGCGGTGCCGCCGCCGATGACCAGGACGTCGCAGTCCAGCCGCTGCGGCGCGCTGACGTCGGGAATCTGCATCATGCTGCTGCCTCCGAATGGTTCAGTGCGGCAATGACTTTGGCGCGCAGCGGGGCGCGCGGCAGCTCGGTGCGCGGCTCCGGCACGTCGAGCAGCGCGCGCAGCGGCTCACCGGCGCGGCCCAGCACCGCGATCCGGTCACCGAGGACCAGCGCCTCGTCCACGTCATGGGTGACGAACACAATCGTGGTCGGATGGGCACGCCAGGTCTGAATCAGCAGCCGCTGCATGGCCGCGCGGGTTTGGGTGTCCAACGCGCCGAACGGCTCATCCATCATCACCGCGCGCGGCGCCCCGGCCAGGCCGCGGGCCAACTGGACGCGCTGGCGCATGCCCCCGGACAAGCTCTTGGGCAGATAGTGGCCGAAGCCGGTCAAGCCCACCTCGCCGATCCAGCGTTCAGCTTGGGCCCGCCGGGACGAGCGCGGCTCGCCGCGCAACCGCAACGCCAACTCGATGTTGGACCGCACAGTCCGCCAGGGCAGCAGCGCGTTGTCCTGGAAAACCATGCCCCGGTCACCGGAGGTGGTGGTGACCTCGGCGCCGTCGGCCAGCACACGTCCGCCGTCCGGGGCCATCAGCCCGGCCAGCGCGCGCAGCACCGTCGACTTGCCACAGCCCGACGGGCCGGTGAGCACCAAGATCTCCCCCGGCCGCACCGCCAGACTCAGCCCGTCGATCACCGGGGCGCCGGTGTAGGACAACCGAACCCGATCCAGCTCCAGGCTCATTCCGACGTCGGGTGCGGTCATCGTGCGTTCTCCTCGCCGCGGGGCAGCCACCGGGTCGCCCGCCGGCCCACCAACTCCACCGCCGCCGAGGTGGCGAAACCCAGCACGCCGATGGTGATGATGCCGACGAACACCTGCGGGTAGGCCAGCACGGTGTAGTTCTGCCAGGTGCGGTAGCCGACGCCGAGCCGGCCGGAGATCATCTCCGCCGAGATCACGCAGATCCAGGCGACGCCCATGCCGACCGACAAGCCGCCGAACACCCCGGGCAGGATTCCGGGCAGCACGACCTGGCTCAGCACGTCCCAGCGGCCGCCGCCCAGGGTGCGCACCGAGTCCTCCCACAACGTGGGCAGCGCCCGCACCGCGTGCCGGGTGCTGACCATGATCGGAAAGTAGGCCGCCAAGAAGGTGATGAAGACGATGCCTTCTTCGTCGGTGGGGAACAGCAGGATGGCCACCGGCACCACCGCGATGGCCGGGATCGGGCGGGCCAACTCGGTCAGCGGGCCGAACACGTCGGCGAACAACCGGGAGCGGCCGAGTAAGACACCGGTCGCGACACCGACCACGGCGGCCAGCCCGAAACCGGTGAGGATGCGCAGCAGCGACTGTGCCAGGTCCAGCCAGTACTCGAAGGCACCCAGCCGCCGGGTCAGCGCGGTCGCGATCTCGGTGACGGTCGGTAGGGTGTCGAACCGCAACCAGAACCGCACCTTGCCGGCGGTGAGCAGCTGCCACAGCCCGATCGCGGCCAGCACCGACGCCACCCGCAGCAACCGGGACCGCCAGGGGGAAGCAGAGCGTCGCGTCGTGACGAAGGCCGGTGCGGGGACCGCCCCGACCACCCGTTCGGTCAGCTCGGCAGTCATAGTGAACCTCCCAGTGCCTGTTGATAACTCACGGCGGTGCTGCCCGGATGGGCGGTGGTGTACCGGCGCGCTGCGGCCACGGTGCCGAACGGGCGGTAGTCGTTGCCGTCCTGCACCCACACCGCCTTGTCGGCGAACCAACGGGTGCCCAGTTCGGCATCGGGAACGTAGGCCGCTCGGACCTTCGCACCGCGGGCCGTGGCTGCCCTGATGGCCTGCAGCAGGCCCGTGGGATTGGTGACGGTCTGCGTGGCATCCGTTCCGTCCAGCCACAATTCGCTGGCCAACGCCGGATCGCCGCGCAGCAGCGACGGGTTGGCGGTCTGCGCCCTGGTCGTGTCGTAATTGAGCCCGCGGGCGCCGAACACGGCGCGCAACGGCTGATCCTCGACGAAACCGGGCACATCGAGGTCGGCGAAGTCGCCGATCGACTTCAGGTATGGCACATCGCCTTTGAGCGCCTCGACCAGCGAGGGTTTAAGCGTCGTGTCGAAGGACGTGCCGCCAGGACCGTTGTAGAGGTAGACGACTTCCTGGGGCAGGCCGCTGGCCTGGGCGACGATGCGGGCGGCCTCCAGCGGCTTGGTGTTGAGGAAGTCGGTGGCGTCCAGTTGGGCCTGCAGGAACGCCGCCAGCACCTCGGGATGCGCGCCGGCATAAGACCGTCGCACCACCACGCCGTGCAGGGTCGGCACGTTGAGTTCGGCGCCGTCGTACAGCAACTTCGCTTTGTTCTGGTAGACCAACAGGCCAGGCCAAGCGACGAACTGCGAAAGCGCTTGCACTTGACCCGATTCCAGGGCGGACGCGCCGACCTGCGGCTGCTGGTTGAGCACGTCGACGCCATGGACGCCGGCACGGTCGAGGGCCCGCACCAAGGTGCCGTGTCCGGCCGATCCGACGCTTGCCGAAACCTTCCGGCCGGCTAAGTCGGTCAGCGAAGTCGCCGACGAATCCGGGGTCACCACAACCATATTGAGCGCGCCCTTGGGGTTGTAACCGGTCACCGAGACCATCTCGGTGCGAGCCAACGGGTTCGCTTGGGTTTTGGAGCCGTTGATCAGCATGGGGTAGTCCCCCATCGACCCGATGTCGATCTTTTCGGCGAGCATCTGGGCGGTGATGGGAGCGCCGGTGTCGTAGTCCTGCCATCGGACGGCGTATTTGGTGCCGGTGCGAGCGGTGATGTCGGCCAGGCGATGCTCGAGGTAGCCCTGTGCACGCAGCAGCGTGCCGGCGGTGACGGTGTTGATGGTCTTGGACTGGTAGCCGACGACCACGTTGACCACACCGGAGGACTCCGCCAACGACTCGAGCGAGCAGCCGGAGGTGAGTGCGGCCGTGGCGACCACGACCGACATCATCGCGACGATGTGTCGTTTCATGAATGTTCCTGGGCGATAGCGGAAGCTAGCGAAGCAGATACGGCATGTTGACCGTGACCGCGCCGGTCGGGCAGCGGGCCGCGCACGGGCCGCAGTACCAGCATTCGTCGACGTGCATGTAGGCCTTGCCGGTGTCGGGATTGATGGCCAGCGCGTCGAGCGGACAGACTTCGACGCACAGCGTGCACCCGTCGATACACAGCGACTCGTCGATGGTGACCGGCACGTCGGCGCGCATGTTGTTGACCAGCGTCATGGCTTGCTCCTTAATGGCTCGGCGCGTAAGAGGTTGCCGCGCATGGTGATTCGGTCGCCGCGCATCCGGATGTACTCCAGGTCGACGGGTCTGCCGTCGTCGAGACTGGTCAACCGCTCCAGCATGAGCAGCGGCGCGCCGTCGGGAACCTGCAGCGTCGCAGCCGAATGCGCGTCGGCGGGGATGGCCTCCAGCGCCAGCGCCGCAGCGCCGAGGCGTTGTCCGCTGACCTGTTCGATCAACACGAACAGGTCGTTGTCTTCGAGCGAATGCGCCAAGATCTGTGCCCCGATGTCGGGTGCAAGGTAGGTGAGATCCAGGCTGAGCGGCAGATCGCCGAGGTAGCGCAGCCGCTCAATGAACACCGCCTGCTGGCCGGGTTGCAACTGCAGCCGGTGCGCCACCGCCGGTGGAGCGGCCAGCGACATGGCGGCCCGCACCACGTTGCGCACCTCGCCATGGTTTTTGAAGGTTTCCTTCAGCCCCAGCAGCGCTTCCAGCCCATGGTCGTATTTGCGTTGCGCGACGTGAGTGCCGACCTTGGGGCCGCGGTCGATCAGCCCTTCATTTTTCAGGATGGTCAGCGCCTCGCGAATGGTGTTGCGGGAGACGAAGAACTCGGCGGCCAGCTCGTTCTCGCCGGGCAGGCTGCGGCGGTAGACACCGGCGTGGATCTGCTGGCGCAGCACGTCGGCAGCCCGGCGGGCCCGGTCGGCCCGGGCTCCCTGGATCGGCACTGCTTCCGCCACGCCGTCACGCTAACCCAGCTTCTGCGCCTCTTTCGGCTGCTCAGTGGCCCGCTGCGGCGGCGCTTCGGCGTATTGCGCCGGTCGGGGTTCGGTGGCGACCTGCCTAAACCCGGCGCGGGTCGACTATTGCGCCACCGCGATCGGCCGCCATCCCTTCCGATCCCGCTGAGCGAAACCTCGCTCGCCGAACCTGAAGTGTTGCCGGGAAACTGCGAGGAAGGCCCGGCAGATTTACCGGCTCGACGAAACCCTGCCCGCTCAGTTCACCTGAACGGTGTGCTCGTTGGCGACCAGCGTCGCTTCGGAGCCGCTGGCCGGCTCCGAGCCGTTGCCGTTCGAGCTGGCGACGGCAACCGCGTTGCGTTTGGCCTCCATGCGGGCCAGCGCTTCCTGGGTGAACACCGACAAGCCGAGTTCGGGGTTGTAGCCGTGGATCTCTTTGACGTCGAGTTGGGCCAGGAAGTAGATGATTTCCTTGCTGATCACCTGACCGGGCACCAGAACCGGGAATCCTGGCGGGTATGGCACCACAAACGTGGTGGACACCAACGTCTTTCCCTCGGCGAGCCGGCGCCCGGCCGTGCCGATCAACACGTACTCGCGGTCGGACTCCTCGTACCCGGCGTAGAACGCCGAGCGGGTGTCGCCGTACGTGGTCGCTCCCTCGGGCCGGAAGGCGACGTCGAATTCGCTGAAGTCCGGCAGGTGCGGCAGGTCCTCGGTGATCTCCTCGACGCGACGCTCGTGCAGTGCCCAGTCGGCGCTGCTGGCGACCTTCTTGGCCCGGTCGAAGTCGGTGGCCACCCGGCGCAGCACGTCCAGCAGGTGGTGCACACTCGACCAGGTGACGCCGATGGTGAAGATCAGCAGCACGCTGTTGATCGACGTCTTGTTGATCTGGATGCCGAAGCGGTCCATCAGGATCTTCTCGCGGAAGTCGTAGCCGGTCATCCCGGTCTTGCCAAGGAACAGCGTGACCCGCGTCGGGTCCAGCACGAATTGGTCCGAGCGCCACGCCTCGTTCCACTCGTCCAAGGCGCCCTGCCTGACCTCGCGGTAGGAGCTGACGCAGGAGGCCCGGAACTCCTCGGGCACCAGATCGGATTCGTCGAGGATGCGGAACCACTTGCTGATCAGCCGGTCTTTCCGAACGCGATGCCGGAATACCAGCGCCATGTCGTAGACCTGCCGCACCAGCTGGAAACCCTCCATGTCGACCTGCCGCCGCGCCAAGTCCAGCGAGGCCAGCAGTTGCTGGTTGGGCGAGGTCGAGGTGTGGGTCAGGAACGCTTCACCGAAGGCGTCCCGGGCGCGGGCGTTGAAATCCTGGTCGCGGATGTGGATCATCGACGCCTGCCGGAACGCGGACAGCGACTTGTGCGTGGAATGGGTCGCGTAGACGCGCACCCGCGCGCTGTCGGGATCGGGTAACAGCTGACGTTCTGCCCATTCCGAGCGGGGCACCCCTTCCATCGAGGCCACCCATCGGCGGTATTCCGCGCGGTATCCCGGCGAGGCCAGCTTCTGCTCGAGGTGCTCGGCGGCCACCATCGCCGTGCGCTGCCGGGCCCACGGCACGGCGATGGCGAATGCGTACCACGCCTCGTCCCACAGGAAGCAGATGTCCGGCTTGATCGCCAGCACTTCTTCCATCACCCGGCGCGGGTTGTAGACGACGCCGTCGAAAATGCAGTTGGTCAGCAGCAGCATGCGCACCTTGTGCAACTGCCCGGCTTCCTCGAGGTCGAGCAGCGCCTTCTTGATCGTGCTCAGCGGCACCGCGCCGTAGATCGCGAATTGCGGCAGCGGATAGGCGTCCAGGTACAGCGGATAGGCACCGGCGAGGACCAGCCCGTAGTGGTGTGACTTATGGCAGTTGCGGTCGATCAGCACGATGTCGCCGGGGCGAGTCAGCGACTGCACGACGATCTTGTTGGCGGTGGAGGTGCCGTTGGTGACGAAATAGGTGTGGTCGGCGTTCCAGGTGATCGCCGCCTTGTCCATCGCCTTTTTGATGTTGCCGTGTGGATCCAGCAGCGAGTCCAATCCGCCTGACGTGGTGGACGTCTCGGCCATGAAGATGTTGCGGCCGTAGAACTCGCCCATGTCTTGCAACGACTTCGAGTTGAAGATGCTCGCGCCGCGCGCGACGGGCAGCGCGTGGAATTGGCCGACCGGTGCGGCCGCGTAGACGCGCAGCGCATCGAAAAACGGGGTGGCGAACCGGTTTCGCAGACCGGCGACCACGGTGCTGTGCAGATCGGTGACGTCGTTGAGCCGGTAGAAGGTTCGGTCATAGATGTCGGGATCGTCGTCCGCCCCGGCCGCGATCGACTCGTCGGTGAGCAGGTACAGATCGATGTGCGGGCGCAGCTCGCGGATCCACTCGCCGCATTCCACCCAGTCGTGCGTGTGCTCGGATACTCCGACGTCCTCGTTGGCGCCCAGCAGCGTCGTCATCAACGGCACCCGGTCTCGCGAGCGCAGCGGTAGGTCGTGGCGGATGATGGCGGCCTGGATTTCACCGTTGAGCGCCACCGCGGTGATCGCGTCCTCGACGCTGGGTGCGACCAGGATCTCGAACTGGATGTCGTCGGCCGGATTGCGCAGCGCCCGCAGGCATTCGACCAGGCTTTCTGGTGCGGTTGGGGGCGAATCGTCGGCCAGCAATACGGTGTAGAACTGCTGCTGTTTGGCCCGGGCCACCAACTCCTGCTCGGCCAGCGGCGCCGCGATGTCGAAAAGCGCTGTGCGGTCGCCGTATTCGGACAGCAGGCGCACAGCCAGGGCGACTTCTTCGGCAAGGCGCACCGTGGACAGGCTTTCCAGGTGCGCGCGGAAGGTCGCCAGGTTCGCCGCGCCCGGGTACAACCAGTACCGCTCGTAGGCGTCCAGCCGGTCCATCAACCGTTTCACTTTGGCCAGGTCGTGGGTCTTGTCCAGACCGGCCAGGTCGACTTCGGCGAGATGGCAGCACGCGTCGTCGAGCATGTTCCAGGTGTCGATCCGCGTGTACGACGGATTGGCCACCGCCGCCAGCGCGGAAACCCGGAGTCGGCGGGGGCGGGAACTGTATTCGTTCATGTCGTCACCTGTTCTTGGGCTAGCAGTCAGTGCAGGTCGTAACCGTCGCGGGCGAGGCGGAAAAAATGACCGGTGCTGCTATCGGTACATGTGAGGCCGGAAACTTCGCTGTGGCACGTGATCGCCTGGACCACGCGGGCCTGTCCATAGCCGAGCACCGGGGCCGCAGGGTCCTGGATGGTATCGCCATGACACGACCACTGCGGCCCGCTGCCTTGGTCGAGGGCGACGCGGTCGCCCCAGTCGAGTGTGCACGACGACGGCCGGGGCGGTGCGGCCCAGTCGTGATCCCGGATCTCGCATGCGGCGAAGGCGGTGGTGTCTGACATCCCGATGCCACAGTAGATGTTTCCCGACGGGACCTGGAAGGTCTGGAAATCCCGTGCCCGCGCCGTCGGGTCGGCGACCCCGGCCGCCACCACCACCCCGGCGGAGGTTATGGCCACCACAGCACCGGGTTTGATTTTCCTCATCGCCAGCAGCTTTCCACTAAGCCGCTATTGTGTCTCCCCCCTTGCCGCCCGCGCGGTCGTTTCGGCGAGTTCGTACGGCACGGCGTCGACGACGGTCACCAGCAATTGAGTTTCGTTCGGGATCGAGTACACGCGTCGTTCGCCAGGGCGCGCGCCGGCGATGGCGCGGCCCAGCGGTGATGCCATCGAGTAGACCTTGACGCCAGCGGGCGCGCCGCGCCGGCCGAGCAGGAAAGTCTCGGTCTCGCCCATGGCCTCGTAACGGATGGTGACGACCATGCCGGGTTGGGCCGTGTGGTCGCCGTGGTGCGATGTCATGTCGTGTGTCCTAACGTGCGGAGGTTGTCGTCAGGGACGGGCAGCATCCGGCAGCCGCCCCTGACGACTCGAAGCCCTGGATAGGGCAGGCCTGTCGGCGCCGCGTCACGCCACTCCGTAATTCATTCCGGTACGAATCCCGTTGTGCGGCAGGACCGCCCACCCGCCGGCCAGCAGCACCGCGGTCACCGCTGCCACCGTCAGCCAGGTCGCCAGTCCCGCGGCCACCGCCTCGTCCAATGCGGTCGTGTATGGCAGTCCGACGTGGTAGCCGTGCTGGTCCACCCAGATATCAACGGCGTCACCAGGTTTCGCACCGCGCGGCGCGTCGACCAAGCCGGTGTGCTCGGTGCCGGCGGTGAACCAGCGGGCCGGCACGCTCTTCAGCTTGGGGTTGGCCAGTTCGTGCCGGACGGCCTTCTCGCCGGTCACGATCGCGGTGACCTGCTGGCGGTTCTGATCCTGCTCGGCATAGAACAGCGTGCGCGACTCGTGCACGTCGGCGCCGACGGCCACGGCGATGGGCACGCCAACCACGACGATCAGAGCGAACCAGACGGCCAGCAGCGTCTGAAAGCGGTCGCGCAAGCGCAGGTCAAATTGACTGTGCGACAGAGCTTTCGTGGCCGACGATCCCTGACGGTGTGACGATGCGGCGGTCATCGGACTTCCTTCGTCGACGGTTCTGACTGACAACTCCAGGGTGGCAACGACCGCTGCTCAAGGGTTTGCCCCAGTCGGACAACGCGGACCCGGCGATTTGTCGGATCGCTACAGCGCGGACTCGTCGTCCGCGCCGGTGGCGGCCAATTCGATCGTCATGGCCAATCGCTTCTTGGCGTCGTCGAGAGACAGGGTGGTGATCTCGGCCATCTTGCGTAGCCGGTAGCGCACGGTGTTCTCGTGCACACCCAGCCGCTCCCCGGCCTGGGCCAGGTCGCCTTGAGCTTCCAGCCAGGCGCGCAGGGTGGCCACGTAGTCGGTGGAGTGCGCGCGGTCGTGGCGGCGCAACTCCGCCAACGGCCCCCGCTGCGGCGACCGGCCCGAGCGCGCGGCGGTGCGTAACCGCTGCAACAGGATGTCGTCCCAGGATTCGTCGTAGGCCGGTGGGATGAGGTGCTGCGCCGACGGCTCATGCAACGCCAGGCATTCGTCGGCCTCTTGGCGGGCCGCCACCAGGTCAGCCACTTCGGCCGGGCCGCTGATACCGGCCGACAGCCGCGCCCGCTCGGGTAGGGCCGCCCGCAATGCGGTGAACCAGCGCCGTGCCGTTTCCGCGTCCTCGCCGGGTAGCACGGTGTAGACGGTGTTGCCCGCCAACGCACTGCGGCCCGGCCGCGACCAACCGAACCCGGTGGTGGCACGCTCGAACGCCGTCAGCAGCCCGGCGTCCCGGTCGGTCCCGACGACGGCCTGGACCGCGATCACCCGCAGCGCCCTCCGCGCCAACCCCAGCCTGCTGGCCACGGTCGCGGCGTCGATGGTGCCCTCCAGCAGCTGGATCACCAGTTCCGATTCGACTTGGCGTTCCAGGTCCGCGCTGGCCCGCGATCGCAGCAGGTGCAGGGCCACCGTGCGGGCGCCGTCCGTCAACGCGTCGCGCTGGGCACCGTCCAGCGCGGTCGCACAGGCCACCCAGACCGAGCCGAGCAGCTCCCGGCCGGAACGGACTGCCACCACCATCCGCCCGGTCAGGCCGTGTTCGTCGTCGGCAGGCACGTACAGCGGATCGTCGGAGGCCGCCAGGTGGGCGAACACCCCGTGCGCGTCCAGCGCCGCGCGGAGCTGCTCGGGCGTCTGGCGGGCCAGGATGGTCGCCACGCGGGCCGGGTCGGCCTGCTGCTGCGGTTGGGAATATGCCAATACCCGCAGCAGCTGGTCTTCGATGGTCACCGCACCGCCGGTGGCTTCGGCCAGGCTGTCGGCCAGCGCGAACAGGTCGGTCGGGCCACGCCCGGATTCGGTTTCGCGGCCCTCGAGCACCAACCCGTAGACCACTGCCGCCACCTCGCTCCACGAGGCCGACCGGTCCAGCACCAGCACCGCGGCGGCTTCGCCGTCCAGCGTCAGCGGCTGGTCCTCGCCGCGGGTCAACACCACCACGGCCCGGGCCGCGGCCGCCCACCCGACCGCTTCGGAGACCGAACCCGCGCCGACGGCGAGCAGCACGTCGCCCACCGGGGGCCGCTCCACGGCGGTCTCGTGAATCACCACGCTGCGCAGCTCGGTCGACCGGGACAGCGACGAATTGCGCAGCCGGACGCCGTAGCCACCGAGCACGTTCACCAGGCGGTCCAAGGTGATCACGAGCCGCTCCCACTGCCGACTGTTCAACCAGCGTAGTTAGGCGAGCTCCCGGTCAACCATCCAATTGATCGTCGGAGTCGACGGCGCGCTTGTGGTTGCGGATGCCCAGCGGGTTTTCCACCCACCGCAACACCGGCAGTTGAGGGAACTCCCAACGCCGCGAAGGCAATTCGGACACATCGCTGATCGACCGCACCACGGCCTGCGTCAAGCCCATGATCGCGGCCATCACCGGAAGCAACGGCTGCAGGGGCTTGGCCGCGGTGCGCACCGTGCTGATGCGGCGGGCCAAGACCAGGCGCTCGATCGAGTGATACAGCCAGGCGCCCACCCCGAGGGCGTAGATCGCCAGCACCGACGACGCGATGGACCAGTCGTAGGCGGCGCACACGACGGCGCCGATCACCACCGTCGCGGCCAGCCATGCGGCGACGACGACGCGCAGCTCCAGCCGCGTCATGACGGGCGGCCACGCACCGCTTGTGCGGCCGCCCGGATCTGCGGCGTGACGAGCATGACCTGGCCCAGCACCCCGTTGACGAAGCCGGGTGAGTCGTCGGTGGACAACTCTTTGGCCAGTTCGACGGCTTCATCGACGGCGACCGGCTCCGGCACGTCGTCGGCGTGCAGCAACTCCCACACCGCGACGCGCAGGATGGCGCGATCGACGGCGGGCAGCCGGTCCAGCGTCCAGCCCTGTAGGTGGGAAGTGATCAGGTCGTCGATGTGGGCGGCGTGTTCCCCGACGCCGCGGGTCGCCGTGGCCGTGTACGGATGCAGCGGCGCCACTTCGGGTTTGGCTGCGGCCAGCGCGGTGCGGGACTCGACGATTTCGGCCGGGGTCATGCCGCGGGCCTCGGCTTCGAACAGCAGGTCGACGGCTCCCTTGCGCGCCTGATGGCGGCCTCGGACCGGTCTGGCCGGCTTCTCGTGAGGTTGCTTGCGTCCGTCCGGCATCGTCAGGCGTTGACCCGACCCAGGTAGCTGCCGTCACGCGAGTCGACCTTGAGCTTGTCGCCGGTGTTGATAAACAGCGGCACCTGGATCTGGGCGCCGGTCTCCAAGGTGGCCGGCTTGGTGCCCGCGCTGGACCGGTCGCCCTGCAGGCCTGGCTCGGTGTGGGTCACCTCGAGCTCCACGGTGACCGGCAACTCCAGGTACAGCGGTGCGCCGTTGTGGAAGGCGATTTGGACCGGCAGGCCTTCCAGCAGGAATCGGGCGGCGTCGCCGACTAGCGACTCCGGCAGCGGGTGCTGCTCATAGTCCTCGCTGTCCATGAACACGAAGTCCGAGCCGTCGCGGTACAGATAGGTGGCGTCGCGCCGGTCGACGGTGGCGGTGTCCACCTTCACTCCGGCGTTGTAGGTCTTGTCGACCACCTTGCCGGACAGCACGTTTTTGAGCTTGGTGCGCACGAAGGCCGGCCCCTTGCCGGGCTTGACGTGCTGAAACTCCGTGATCTGCCACAGCTGGCCGTCAATCACCAGGACAAGTCCGTTCTTGAAGTCAGCAGTGCTCGCCACGATCGGTAAATCTCCTACAAGATGGCCAGTTCCTTGGGGAACCGGGTCAGCAATTCCGGGGTCTGCCCGGCGGTCTCTGAAGCGCCGTTGGGCACGCCCAAGGTGTCCTCGATGCGGACACCGCCGCGGCCGGGCAGATAAACACCGGGCTCCACAGTTACCACGGAGCCCGCAAGAAGTGTACCGGCGGACGTCGCGCCGATGCCGGGTGCTTCGTGGATCTCCAGGCCCACGCCGTGGCCCAGCCCGTGACCGAAGTGGTCGCCGTAGCCGGCGTCGGCGATGAGCTGACGCGCCGCGGCGTCGACCTCCCGCAATTCGATGCCGGCCCGCAGCGCCTCCCGCCCGGCGCGTTGCGCATCGCACACCAGCTGGTAGATCTCGAGCTGCCAGTCGGCGGCCGACCCGAGCACGAAGGTGCGCGTCATGTCGGAGTGGTAACCGGCGACCAGGGCGCCGAAGTCGATCTTGACGAAGTCGCCGGCCGTGAGGACCGCGTCGGTGGGCCGGTGATGCGGTATCGCCGAATTGGGGCCGGCGGCCACGATGGTCTCGAACGACACCGCCTCGGCGCCGTGGTCGAGCATCAGCGCCTCTAGCTCACGGGCGACCTCACGTTCGGTGCGGCCCGGCCGCAGCCCGCCGCGTTCCACCAAGTCGGTCAGCGCGGCGTCGGCGGCCTCGCAGGCCAGCCGCAGCAACGCCAGCTCGCCGGCGTCTTTGATCTCGCGCAGCCCTTCCACGATGCCCGAGGCACGCACCAGCTCGGTGCCGTGTTCGGTGACCGCGCCGGTCAACGCGTCCAGGCCGTCGACCGTCACCACGTGCGACTCGAAGCCGAGCTTGGCCACGCCGTCGGTGGCGGCGCGGCCGGCCAGGTAACGTCCGACGGCCCGCTCGATGGCCACTTCGAGGTCGGGCGCCTGGTGCGCCGCCTGCGTGCGGTAGCGGCCGTCGGTGGACAGCACGGCTTCCCGGTCGTCGGCAAACACCAGCAACGCGCCGTTGGAGCCACTGAAACCGGATAGGTATCGCACATTTATCAGGTTCGTGACCAGCATCGCGTCTAGTCCGTTGGCAACGATTTGGGCTCTGAGATTGTCACGACGCTGGGAATGTGTCACACCCCTTGACGGTACTCGCTACGCTGATGGCCCATGAGCAACTGGATGGTGCGAGGTTTAGCCTTTGCCGCCGTGATGACCGTTCTTCGCCTGTTCCAGGGGGCGCTGATCAACGCCTGGCAAACGCAGTCGGGGCTGATCAGCATCGTCATGTTGCTGCTGTTCGCGACGGGCGCGGTGGTGTGGGGATTCCGGGACGGCCGCGCCGACGCCAAAGCCAACCCCGACCCGGACCGCCGCGCGGACCTGGCCATGAACTGGCTGCTGGCCGGCCTGGTGGCGGGTGTCGTCAGCGGCCTGATCTGCTGGATCATCGCCCTGTTCTACAAAGGCATCTACACCGGCGGGTTGTTCAACGAGCTGACCACCTTCGCGGCGTTCACTGCGCTGCTGGTCTTCATCTTTGGCATCCTCGGGGTGGCCGTCGGCCGCTGGCGGGTGGACCGCAAGGCTCCCCCGCCGGAGAAGCACGACGAGGAGCACCGCCGCAAGAGCGAGGACCGAGCCGATACCGACGTGTTCACCGCCGTGCGCGGCGACGACAGCCCCACCGGTGAGATTCCCGTAGGCGACGGCGGCAAGACCGAGGAGCGGACCTCGTCAGTGGCCACAGCCGAGCGGTCGGGCGGACACGAAGCCCCGACCGAGACGATCCGCACCAGGGACCACGACGCGCGCACCGAGACGATCAACACCGGCGACCGCGACGCGCGCACCGAAACCATCTCCACCGGCGACCGCGACGCGCGCACCGAGACGATCTCGACCCATCACAAGGACGACGCCCCCACCGAGGTGATCCGCACCGACGATCACACCAAGCGGGGCGACGCTAAGTAGCGTTAGCGGCCAGGTACCGCAGGGCCAGCAAGTAGCCTTGGACGCCGAACCCGACGATCACCCCGGTCGCGATGGGGCTCAAGTAGGAATGGCGCCGGAACTCCTCGCGCGCGTGCACGTTGGAGATGTGCACCTCGATCAGCGGAGCGCTCAGCTCCGCGCAGGCGTCACGCAACGCCACCGACGTGTGCGTCAGACCGCCGGCGTTGAGGATCACCGGTTCTCGCGCGTCGGCGGCGGCATGAACCCATTCCAGCAGTTGGCCTTCGCTATCACTTTGCCGCACAACGACTTCGAGCCCCAGCTCGGCGGCTTCCCGCTCGATGAGGGCGACCAGGTCGGCATGGGTGGTGCTGCCGTAGACCTCCGGCTCGCGCCGGCCCAGCCGCCCCAGGTTGGGGCCATTGATCACGTGCACGGTCACGGGGCGCACACCCCGGCATAGGCGGTCACCAGCAGCCCCGGGTCCGGTCCCACCAAGCGTCCCGGTTTCGCCAATCCGTCGAGCACCACGAACCGCAGCACGCCGGCGCGGCTTTTCTTGTCGCCGGCCATGTATTCCAGCAGTTGCGGCAGCGCATCGGGGTCGTAGCTGACCGGTAGCCCCAGCGAGGTAAGGACGGTGCGGTGGCGCTGCGCGGTGGCGTCGTCGAGCCGTCCGGTCAACCGGGCCAGTTCCGCGGCGAAAACCAAGCCGACCGAGACCGCGGCGCCGTGCCGCCACTGGTAGCGCTCGCGGCGCTCGATCGCGTGGCCCAAAGTGTGCCCATAATTGAGGATCTCGCGCAGCTCGGATTCTTTTTCGTCGGCCGCGACGACCTCCGCCTTGACGGCGATGGCCCGGCGAATCAGCTCGGGCAGCACCTCGCCCTTGGGGTCCAGGGCGGCCTGCGGGTCGGTTTCGATGAGGTCGAGGATGACCGGGTCGGCGATGAATCCCGCTTTGACCACTTCGGCCATGCCCGCGGCGATCTCGTTGTGTGGCAACGTTTCCAGCGTCGCCAGGTCGACCAGCACGGCCAGCGGCTGGTGGAACGCGCCGACCAGGTTCTTGCCGGCATCGGTGTTGATGCCGGTCTTGCCGCCGACGGCGGCGTCCACCATCGCCAGCAGCGTGGTAGGCACGTGCACGATGTCCACGCCGCGCAGCCAGGTCGCGGCCGCGAACCCGGCGACGTCGGTGGCCGCCCCACCGCCCAGGCTGACCAGGGCGTCTTTGCGACCAATCCCAATGCGGCCCAACACGTCCCAGATGAAGCCGACGACCGGCAGGTCCTTGCCGGCTTCGGCGTCGGGAATCTCGATGCGGTGAGCGTCGACGCCCCGGTCGGCCAGGTGGCTGCGGATCGCCTCGGCGGTCTGGGCCAGCACAGGCTGGTGCAAGATGGCGACCTTGTGCCGGTCGGACAACAGTTGTGTCAACTCGTTGAGCAAGCCGCGTCCGATGACGACCGGATACGGCGGGTCGACGGCCACCTCGACGGTGACCGGTGGGTTCGGTTCGCTCATGTGGCTGCCTGGTTCTCGGTTGCGGCGGACTCGGCGGACTGCAGCCGCGACACGATGTGGCGCACCACCGCCCCCGGGTTGCGCCGGTTGGTGTCGACCCGCATGGTGGCCACGCGCCGGTACAGCGGCGCCCGTTTGGCCATCAGCGCCCGGTACTTCTCGGCGCGATCGGGTCCGGCCAGCAGCGGGCGTACGGCGCTGCCGCCGGTGCGACGAACCCCTTCGGCCGCACCGATTTCCAGGTAGATCACGGTGTGGCCGGCCAGCGCCGCGCAGACGCCGGGGCTGGTGACCGCGCCACCGCCCAGGGACAGCACCCCGTCGTGCTCGGCGAGCGCGGCGCGCACCACGTCCTCCTCGATGCGCCGGAACTCCGCTTCCCCGTCGGTGGCGAAGATATCGGCGATGCTGCGTCCGGTCCGCTGCTCGATGGCGGCGTCGGTGTCGAGCATGCTGACGCCGAGCGCCTTGGCCAGCCGGCGCCCGATGGTCGACTTCCCCGAGCCCGGCAGTCCGATCAATACCGCTTTAGGTGCCATGGGCCGCTACCCCTGGCTGACCCGGGCCCGGGCGGCCGGCGCCTCCCGTTCGGCCACCGTCCGCTGGTACGCCTCGATGTTGCGGCGCGTTTCGGCCAGCGAGTCGCCGCCGAATTTTTCCAGGACCGCACGGGCCAGCACCAGCGCCACCATGGTTTCGACGACGACGCCGGCGGCGGGCACCGCGCACACATCCGAGCGCTGGTGGATGGCGACGGCCTCGTCGCCGGTGGCCATGTCGACGGTGGCCAGGGCGCGCGGGACGGTGGAGATGGGTTTCATCGCCGCGCGCACCCGCAGCGGCTGGCCGTTGGTCATACCGCCTTCCAGTCCGCCGGCCCGGTTGGTGGACCGCACGACGCCGTCGGGGCCGGGGTACATCTCGTCGTGGGCGCGGCTGCCGCGGCGGCGCGCGGTTTCGAATCCGTCCCCGATCTCGACGCCCTTGATGGCCTGGATGCCCATCACGGCGGCGGCCAACTGGCTGTCGAGGCGGTTGTCGCCGCTGGTGAACGAACCCAGCCCGATCGGCAGGCCCAACGCGACCACCTCGACGACGCCGCCCAGGGTGTCGCCGTCCTTCTTCGCGGCTTCGATCTCGGTGATCATGGCCTGCTCGGCGGCCTTGTCGTAGGCGCGCACCGGGCTGGCGTCGATGGCGGGCAAGTCTTCGGCGTGCGGCGGCGGGCCCTCGTAGGGTGCCGACGCGCCGATGGAGATGACGTGGGAAAGCACCTCGACGCCGAGCGCCTGACGCAGGAACGCCCGGGCGACCGTTCCCGCCGCGACGCGGGCCGCCGTCTCGCGAGCGCTGGCCCGCTCCAACACCGGGCGGGCGTCGTCGAAGCCGTACTTGAGCATGCCCGCGTAATCGGCGTGGCCGGGCCGGGGCCGGGTCAGCGGTTCGTTGCGCGCGATGTTGTCCAGCTCAGCCGGGTCGACGGGGTCGGCGGCCATCACGGTCTCCCATTTCGGCCATTCGGTGTTGCCGATCTCAATGGCGATGGGCCCGCCCAGCGTGGTGCCGTGACGGACCCCGGAGAGCACCGTCACCGCGTCGCGCTCGAATTTCATCCTCGCGCCGCGGCCGTAGCCCAGCCGACGGCGGGCCAGCTCATCGGCGATATCGGTCGAGGTGACCGCCACGCCGGCGACCATGCCCTCGACGACGGCGACCAAGGCGCGGCCGTGCGATTCCCCGGCGGTAATCCAGCGCAACACCCGACCATCTTCCCACGGGCTCACCCCAGCAGGGCCGGCCCGGCCGCCCAAGCCGTGGCCAGGCACATCGACGGACCGTGCGGCACCGACCGCACGCCGCGCGGCAGCACCGCCAGACCGAACAGCGCGGTCAGCAGCGGCGCGGCCAGCGCGGCCAGGAACCACGCCTGGACGCCGCAGCAGCCGCCGAGCGCACCCAGACCGATCGCCAGCTTGACGTCACCGGCGCCCATTGCCGCCGGGAGGGCCAGATGCACCGCCAGGTACAGCCCGGTCAGGGCGACGGCCCCGGCCAGCGCCGGCAGCCCATGACCAGCGCCGGCCGCGACCGCGAGAATCAGACCGGCGCCGGGCAGGGTCAGTGCGTTGGGTAGCCGGCGCTTTCGGAAGTCGCACCAGCTCAACACCGTCAACCAGGCCAGCACCGCCGCGCCCGCAGCAATCCGCATGCAGCGGCAGGTTAATCCGGCTGGGTCAGCGCGCAAGTCATCGCCTCGCGCGGCGCCGGCATTCCGGTGAACTGCTCGACCTGCGCGAACGCCTGGTGCAGCAGCATCTGCAGGCCACTGACGACCCGGCCGCCGGCCGCGGTCACCGCGGCGGCCAGCGGGGTGGGCCAGGGATCGTAGATCGCGTCCAACAGCACCGGGATGGCGGCGAAGGTGGCGGCATACCGGGCCGCCACCTCGGCGGGGATGGTGCTGACCAGCGCGGTCGCGGCGGCGACCTCGTCGGTCAATCCGGGACTGTCCAGGTTGGTGAAGCGGGTCGCGACGCCCAGTTGCGCGCCCAGGTGCAGCAAGCGGGCGGCTTTGTCGGGGTTGCGCGCCACCACGGTGATCTCCGTGACACCCAACTGGGCCAGCCCGGCGACGGCCGCGGGTGCGGTGCCACCCGATCCGCACACCAGCGCGCGCCCGGACGCGTGGCCGAGCGCGCCGGCGACGCCGTCGATGTCGGTGTTGTCGGCCCGCCAGCCGTTCGGTGTGCGCACCAGGGTGTTGGCCGAGCCCACCAGTTCGGCGCGCTCGGTGCGTTCGTCGGCGCAGCGCAGGGCGGCGAACTTGCCCGGCATGGTGACCGACACCCCGACCCATTCCGGGCCGAAGGCGGCGACGACGCCGGGAAGTTGCGCGGCGTCGCACTCGATGCGCTCGTAGGTCCACTCGGGCAGGCCCAGCGCCCGGTAGGCGGCCAGGTGCAGCTGGGGAGAGCGGGAGTGGGCGATCGGCGAGCCGAGGACGGCTGCCTTTCTACCGGGTGGAATCGAGGACACCGTTGTGTTTGGCCAGCTCGATGTTGGCCAGGTGCTGTTGGTAATCCCGGGTGAACAGCGTTGTCCCTTGCGAGTCGATGGTCACGAAGTACAGCCAGTCGCCCGGCTGGGGATGCTCAGCGGCATGCAGCGCGTCGACTCCCGGTGAGCAGATGGCGGTGGCCGGCAGGCCTTCGGCCATGTAGGTGTTCCACGGGGTCCGCTGGGCCCGGTCGCCGTCGCTGGTGGCCACCTCGCGGCGGTCCAGCGGGTAATTGACGGTGGAGTCGAATTCCAGGGTGCGGTGCTCGTGCAGCCGGTTGTAGATGACCTGCGCCACCTTGGAGAAATCTTGGGCGTTGGCTTCCTGCTGCACCAGCGAGGCCACCACCAAAATGTCGTAGGGCGACAGGCTCAGAGCCTTGGCGGTGTCGACCAGACCCGACTTCAGGTACTCCACGGCGCCGGCGTTGATCAGCGTGGCCAGGATCGTTTCGGCCGACGCGGAGGGATCGATGTTGAACGTGCCCGGGGCGATCAAGCCTTCGATGCGGCGATGGTCGTCACCCAGCTCGTTGACCGGCTCCACCGCCCAGGGCGGCACCTGCAGCGCCGCCGGGGTGCTCTTGCCGGCCGCGGTGCGTAGGTCCGCCACCGAGACGCAGCGCTGGTTGCCGTCGAGGTTGACGCAGGTGGCCCGCGAGATCAGGGTCAGGATCCCGGGGTTGACCACGTTGCTCTTCATGTCGGTGGTGTCGTCGAGCTGGCGGCCTTCGGGAATGACGAGCTTGCCGACCCGGCTCTTCGGATCAGCCAACCGGGCCACGGCGTTGGCCGCCGGTATCTCGGTGCGCATGCGGTAGAAACCGGGCTGGATCGAGGAGATCGCGGCGTTGCCGTGCGCGGCGTCGACGAATGCCCGCACGGTGCGCACCACCCCGCGGTTAAGTAGGGTCTCGCCCACCGCCGTCGTCGAGTCACCGGACTGGATCTGGATGACGACGTCGCGCTTGCCGTTGCCGGTGTAGTCGTCGTCGGCGCCCGACAGCACCCGCCACAGCTTGGAGCCGAGGAAGACGCCGGCCACCACGACGACCACCAGAAGGCTGAGCCCGATGCCGCCGAGAATGCGCCGGCGCCGCCGGGTCCGCTCGGCCCGCTTGCGGCGGTCGGCGCGGGTTCTGCGGTGCCGGGTGGGTTCCACCGCCACGGGCTCGGCCCGGTGACGACGGTGGTCCTCGTCAGCCATCGACACCTTCCCCAGCCCCCGAGTTCGCCCGATCGGTCACCACCTTGCGACGTTGATCCAACCACCCCTGCAGGATCGCCACCGCAGCCGCCTGGTCGATCACTGACCGCTGGTCGCGTGAGCGCACCCCGGCCTCGCGCAGTGATCGCTGCGCGCTGACCGTGGTGAGCCGCTCGTCGGCCAGCCGCACCGGCGTGGGCGCGATCCGCCGGGCCAGCGCCTCGGCCACCTCGATCGCGTCGCGGGCCGACGCGCCGGTGCGGTCGGCCAGCGTGCGCGGCAGCCCGACGATCACCTCGACCGCCTCGTATTCGGCGGTGAGGGCGGCCAGCCGGCGCAGATGCCGGCCGGATCGCTCCCGACGCACCGTCTCCACCGGGGTGGCGAGAATGCCGTCCGGGTCGCTACTGGCCACGCCGATACGCACACTGCCCACGTCGATGCCGAGGCGTCGTCCCCGCCCGGGGTCCTGGTCGCCAGGCCGGTCGGGTGGACGGTGT
This sequence comes from Mycobacterium sp. 1423905.2, assembly GCF_001673155.1. Lineage (GTDB taxonomy): Bacteria > Actinomycetota > Actinomycetes > Mycobacteriales > Mycobacteriaceae > Mycobacterium. The sequence goes on from NZ_LZLE01000224.1 coordinate 28,623, forward strand.
TGCTGCGAATCCACTCAGCCGACCCGTGCGATCTCCGCGCGTACCGCGTCCAGTGCGGCGTCGATGCCGGTCGGATTCTTCCCGGACCCTTGGGCCAGGTCGGCCTTGCCGCCGCCGCGGCCTTCGACCGCCACGGCGAGTTGTTTGACCAGATCGTTGGCGCGCAGCCCGAGGTCTTGGGCAGCGGAGTTGGCGGCCACCGCGTACGGCACGGTCTGGCTCTCGCCTTCGGCGATAAGCGCCACCACGGCCGGGTCGCTGCCGAGCTTGCCGCGGATGTCGCCGACCAGCGACCGCAGGTCGGCCGCGCTCATTCCGGCCGACATGCGCTGGGCCACCAGCCGCACATTGCCGATGCGCTCGGCACCGGCGGCGGCGTTGGTGGCGGCCGCGCGGGCGCTGGCCAGCCGGGCCCGCTCGAGTTCCTTCTCGGCGGCCTTGAGCCGCTCCACCAGAGTTGCCACCCGCGCCGGCACCTCTTCCGAGGGCACCTTCAACGACGACGCCAGCCCGGCCATCAACGCGCGTTCCTTGGCCAGGTGCCGGAACGACTCCAGCCCGACGTAGGCCTCCACGCGGCGCACCCCGGAGCCGATCGAGGACTCACCCAGGATGGTCACCGGGCCGATCTGCGCCGAGTTGTGCACGTGCGTGCCGCCGCACAGCTCCAACGAGAACGGACCGCCGATCTCGACCACCCGCACCTGCTCGGGGTAGCTCTCACCGAACAGCGCCATCGCGCCCATGGCCTTGGCTTTGTCGAGCTGCTCGAGGAAGGTGTGCACCTCGAAGTCGGCTTGCACCGCCTCGTTGGTCACCTCTTCGATCTGGGTGCGCTGGTCTTCGCTCAACGGCCCCTGCCAGTTGAAGTCGAACCGCAGGTAGCCCGGCCGGTTCAGGGAGCCCGCCTGAACTGCATTGGGGCCCAATACCTGTCGCAACGCAGCGTGCACCATATGGGTGCCGGAATGCCCCTGGGTGGCGCCCTTGCGCCAACTGGGGTCGACCGCGGCGATCACGCTGTCGCCTTCGACGAACTCGCCGGACTCGACGTTGACGCGGTGCACGTACAGCGTTTTGGCGATCTTCTGCACATCGGTGACGGCCGCTCTGGCGCTACCGCCGGCGCCGGTTCCGCTGATCGAGCCGATGTCGGCGATCTGACCGCCCGATTCGGCGTAGAGCGGGGTGCGGTCCAGCACCAGTTCCACCCGATTGGCGTTCACGCCGTCGGCGTGGGAGACGACCGGCACCCGCTTGCCGTCCACGAATATCCCCAGAACCGTTGCGTCGGAGTCCAATTCATCGAACCCGGTGAACTCCGTGGGGCCGGCGTCGACCAGTTCCCGGTAGGCGGTCAGGTCGGCGTGCGCATGCTTGCGCGCGGCCGCGTCGGCCTTGGCGCGGCGGCGCTGCTCGGCCATCAGTTCGCGGAATCCGGCCTCGTCGACGCCCAGGCCGGCCTCGGAGGCCATCTCCAGAGTCAACTCGATGGGGAAACCGTAGGTGTCGTGCAAGGTGAACGCGTCCGAACCGGAAACCATTGGGGCGCCAGAAGATTTGGTGGCGCCGGCCACCTCTTCGAACAGCCTGGAGCCCGACGCCAGGGTGCGGTTGAACGCCGTCTCTTCGGCGACCGCGATGCGGTTGATCCGCTCGAAGTCGCTGACCAGTTCGGGGTAGGACGGGCCCATCGAATCGCGCACGCTGAGCATCAAGTCACCGACGATCGGAGTGTCGATGCCCAGCAGTTTGGCCGAGCGCACCACTCGGCGCAGCAGGCGGCGCAACACGTAACCGCGGCCGTCATTGCCGGGGCTGACGCCGTCACCGATCAGGATTGCCGCGGTGCGGCTGTGGTCGGCGATGATGCGGTAGCGCACGTCGTCGTCGTGGTTGCCTTCTGGACCAGGAGCGTCGTAGGGGCGTGGTGCGCGGGCGGCGACGGTGTCGATCACCGGCCGCAGCAGGTCGGTCTCGTAGACGTTGTGCACGCCTTGGAGGACCAGTGCGATCCGCTCGACGCCCATGCCGGTGTCGATGTTCTTGCGCGGCAACGGTCCGAGGATCTCGTAGTCCTCTTTCGACGTTCCCTCGCCGCGCTCGTTCTGCATGAACACGAGGTTCCACACTTCGAGGTAGCGGTCCTCGTTGACGATCGGACCGCCACCGGGGCCGTACTCGGGCCCGCGGTCGTAGTAGATCTCCGACGACGGTCCGCACGGCCCGGGGATGCCCATCGACCAGTAGTTGTCGGCCATGCCGCGGCGCTGAATCCGCTCGGCCGGCAGACCGGCAATCTCCCGCCACAGTTCCGCGGCCTCGTCATCATCGAGATACACTGTGGCCCAGAGCTTTTCCGGGTCAAGCCCGTATCCCCCGGCGTCGACACTGTTGGTCAGCAATGACCAGGCCAGCTCGATGGCGCCCCGCTTGAAGTAGTCGCCGAACGAGAAGTTGCCGGCCATCTGGAAGAACGTGTTGTGCCGGGTGGTGATGCCGACTTCGTCGATATCCGGAGTGCGGATGCACTTTTGGATGCTGGTGGCCGTCGCGTAGGGCGGAGTGCGCTGGCCCAGGAAGAACGGCACGAACTGGACCATGCCGGCGTTGACGAACAACAAGTTGGGGTCGTCGAGGATCACCGACGCGCTGGGCACCTCGGTGTGGCCGGCCTTCACGAAATGATCAAGGAACCGCTTCCTGATCTCGTGTGTTTGCACTGTCTCCGCTTTCTTGTTTGCTCGGTTGAGTCACCTGCCAGCCTATTCGCCGGTTAGGGCGACGGCTGTCAGAGACCGATTTCGGCTCCCTAGCCTTCCATAAAGCTCAACCGCACCGAGCGCTGCGGATTGTCTCGGTTGAGGTCGACCAGAACGACGCTTTGCCAGGTGCCCAGCATCGGCTCACCGTGGGAGACCGGCACCGTCACCGACGGCGACACGATCGCTGGGAGCACATGGTCAGCGCCGTGGCCCGGGGAGCCGTGCGCATGCCGGTAACGGTCGTCGCGCGGCAGCAGCCGCTCCAACGTGTCCACCAAGTCGTCGTCGGAGCCGGCACCGGTTTCGATGATCGCGACCCCGGCCGTGGCGTGCGGGACGAACACGTTGCACAAACCGTCGCCGTAGCTGAAGCAGAACCTGCGCACCGCATCGGTGAGATCCACGATTCGGCGACGCGATGTGTCCACTTCCAGCACGTCCGTCTGCATTCGACCAGCCTACGGCGCAACGGCTACAGCCAGCCAATCGTTTGTGACCGCGACCACATCTGGCCATTGCGGCGGGCAACGGTCAGGAGGAAGGTATCTGGTGGGACCGGTGGCGCCACCGGGGCGCTGCCCCGACAGTGGAGGGAGCCAACCGTGTACGCACGATCCACCACCATTCAGGCGCAACCCTTGTCGGTCGACATCGGGATCGCGCATGTCCGCGATGCCGTCATGCCGGCCCTGCAGGAGATCGACGGATGCATCGGGGTGTCGCTGTTGGTCGATCGGCAAAACGGGACCTGCATCGCGACCAGCGCCTGGCAGACCTTGGAGGCGATGCGAGCCAGCGCCGAGCAGGTGGCGCCGATCCGCGACCGCGCCGGGCTGATGTTCGATGGCAGCTCGCGGGTCGAGGAATGGGAGATCGCATCGGTGCACCGCGATCACCGGTCGCGCGAAGGCGCGTGCGTGCGGGCCACCTGGCTCAAAGTGGTGCCTGACCAGCTCAGTCGCTCGCTGGACTTCTACCGCACCGCGGTTTTGCCCGAGATGGAGCAGCTCGAGGGGTTCTGCAGCGCCAGCCTGATGGTCGACCACCCGGCGAGCCGGCGCGCGGTGTCGTGCTCGACCTTCGACAGCATGGACGCGATGGCCCGCAACCGGGACCGGGCATCCGAGCTGCGCAGCCGGCGGGTGCGCGACTTGGGCGCCGAGGTGCTCGACGTGGCCGAGTTCGAGTTGGCGATCGCTCACTTGCGGGTGCCGGAGCTGGTCTAGCGAGCCGCCTTGACGTCGAGCGTCACGCTGGGGTGACGGCGGCCTGCGGCCGCCACGCTGGCATGACGCTAAGTAGCGATGCCGACTCGGCCGGCGCCCTCACGACCGTCCCCGTTTGCGAATGATTGCGCGCAACCGGTCCAGCCGGCCGACCAGCTCGCGTTCGCTACCGCGACCGGTGGGCAGATAGTAGTCCACACCGACCAACTCCTCCGGCGGATACTGTTGTGCCACAACGCCGTCGGGGTCGTCATGGGAGTATTTGTAGCCTTGCGCGTGGCCGAGCGCCGCCGCACCGGAATAGTGCCCGTCGCGCAGATGGGCCGGCACCAGGCCCGCCTTGCCGGCTCTGACGTCGCTCATCGCCGCGCCCAGCGCCGTGGTGACGGCGTTGGATTTCGGCGCGGTGGCCAGATAGACCGTCGCGTGCGCCAGCGTCAGCTGGGCTTCGGGCATGCCGATCAGCGCCACGGTCTGCGCGGCCGCGACGGCCACCTGCAACGCATTCGAATCGGCCATCCCGACGTCCTCGCTGGCCAGGATCATCAGCCGGCGGGCGATGAAGCGCGGGTCCTCCCCCGCCACCAGCATGCGAGCCAGATAATGCAACGCGGCGTCGACGTCGGAGCCGCGGACCGACTTGATGAAGGCGCTGATGACGTCGTAGTGCTGGTCGCCGTCGCGGTCGTAGCGGACCGCCGCCTTGTCCAGCGACTGTTCGACGGTCTCGACGGTGACCGGCTGACCGGCCGCTTGGGCCGCCTCGGCGGCAACCTCCAGCGCGGTCAGCGCGCGGCGGGCGTCACCCGCGGCCAACTGCACCATCAAGTCGATCGCCTCGGGTGCCACCTCTACCTGACCGCCCAGGCCCCGCTCGTCGTCGATCGCCCGCTGCACCACCGTGCGGATGTCGTCGGCGGTCAACGGCCGCAACTGCAGGATCAGCGACCGCGACAGCAGCGGCGCCACCACCGAGAACGACGGGTTCTCCGTCGTCGCCGCCACCAGCAACACCACCCGGTTTTCCACCGCAGACAGCAAGGCGTCCTGCTGAGTCTTGGAGAACCGGTGCACCTCGTCGATGAACAGCACCGTCTGCTCGCCGTGCAGCAGTGCCCGGCGAGCCCCGTCGATCACCGCCCGGACGTCCTTGACGCCGGCCGACAACGCCGACAGTGCCTCGAACCGGCGGCCCGTGGCCTGCGAGACCAGCGCCGCCAGCGTCGTCTTACCGCTTCCCGGCGGGCCGTACAGAATGGCCGAAGCCACGCCGGAACCCTCGACCAGGCGACGCAGCGGCGACCCGGCTGCCAGCAAGTGGTCCTGCCCCACCACTTCGTCCAGCGTCGCCGGACGCATCCGCACCGCCAGCGGCGCGCCGGCCGGCACGCTCAGGCGAGCGTCGGCATCGGAGCGCGCCGGTGCGCCGGGAAGGTCGAACAGACCGTCGGACACGGCTTCAGGCATACCACGCCAGCCGCCAGGCGGACGCGACCGAAAATCAGGCGAGCGCAATGCGGGCGTCGCGGACGCTTATTTGCTAAGTTCCGCATTGCTAAGTTCCGCGCGCCTACCGAACTACCAGCAAATTAGGACGGGGCAATGAGCCAGCCACCAGAGTATCCAGGTAATCCGGCAGACCCTCAGGGCGGAAGTCACAGCCCTTCGGGCTATCCGCCTCCCCCGCCTCCCGGCTACGGCGCCCCGCCGCCACCACCGCCCGGTTACGGCGCGCAACCACCCAGCTACGGTGCGCCGCCGCAGCAATCCGGCTATGGCCAACCCCAAGGCGGCTACTCGCCTCCGGGCTACAGTCCCCCGCCGCCCCCACCGCCCAGCTACGGCCAACCCGGCGGCCAGCCTGGCGGCGGTCAGCCCGGCGGTTACCCGCAGCCGGGTGGATACGGCAGCCAGCAGCCGTTCAGCGTCGGCGATGCCGTCAGTTGGGCGTGGAACCGGTTCACTCAGAACATCGCCGCGTTCGTCGTCCCGGTGCTGCTCTACATCATCGGGCTGGGCATCCTCGGCGGTGTGACGTTCGGGCTGGGCTTCGGCCTGTCGGACACCACCACCACGAGTTACACCAACGAATACGGCGGCACCAGTGAAGCGGTGAACTCCAGCCTCACCCCCGCCGGCGGCATCGTGTTGTTCCTGGGCTCCCTCGCCCTGGCGTTCCTCGCGCTGTACATGCAGGCTGGGCTCGCGACGGCCAGCCTGGACGTCGCCGACGGACGACCGGTGAGCATCGGCACCTTCTTCAAGCCGCGCAACGTGGGCTCGGTGATTCTTACCGCACTGCTCTCCCTGGTGGGCGTGGCGATCGGGTACGTGCTGTGCATCATCCCCGGCCTGATCTTCGCGTTCCTGGCCCAGTTCGCCATCTTGTTCGCGATCGACAAGCGCACCTCGCCGGTCGACTCGATCAAGGCCAGCATCGCGACGGTGCGGGCCAACGTCGGCAGCAGCCTGTTGTCGTGGCTGGTGCAGTACGCGGCGGTGCTGATCGGCCAGTTGCTGTGCTACGTCGGCCTGCTGGCCGGTATTCCGATCGCCTCGCTGGTGCAGACCTACACCTATCGCAAGCTGACCGGCGGCCAGGTCGTCGAGCTGAACCAACAGCAGGGCGCGCCCGGCGGTTACCCGTCCGGCCCCCCGCAGGGCGGGCAGTTCGCCTAGTCCGCGCGCCGAAGTTCGGCGCTGCACGCCGCCGGGTTCTGTGATGGGATCAGCGGTTATGACCAGCGGTGGTGTGCTGCAGCACTCCTCGGCCGGTGGAACCGATGGTTACGACGCCGATCGCCTGCTGGCCGGCTATCGCGCGGGCCGCGCCCAGGAGGCGTTGTTCGACCTGCGGGACGGACCGGGCAGCACCTACGACGAGTTCATCGACTCCGACGGCAAGGTGCGGCCGGCGTGGGGGGAGGTCGCCGACGCGATCGCCGAGCGCGGCCGGTCCGGGCTGGATCTGTTGCGGTCGGTGGTTGACGGCCTGGTCGACCACGACGGCATCACCTACACCGAGGTTGCGCCTCACGCGTCCGGTCTTGGCCTGGAGCCGCGGCCGTGGAGCCTGGACAGCTTGCCGGTGGTCATCTCCGCGGCCGACTGGGACGTGCTGGAAGCCGGATTGGTGCAGCGTTCCCGGCTACTCGACGCCGTTCTCGCCGACCTGTACGGGCCGCGCCAGTTACTCGTCGAAGGGTTACTGCCGCCACAGTTGGTGTTCGCTCATCCCGGTTATGTGCGCGCCGTCAACGGCATCAAGGTGCCCGGTCATCACCAACTGTTCCTGCACGCCTGTGACGTCAGCCGGGTGCCGGGCGGCCGCTTTCAGGTCAACGCCGACTGGACTCAGGCGCCGTCGGGCGCCGGGTACGCGTTGGCCGATCGCCGGGTCATCGCGCACGCGGTCCCCGACCTTTACGAACGGATTGGCCCGCGCCCCAATTCGCCGTTCGCCCAGGCGTTGCGGCTGGCGCTGATCGACGCGGCCCCCGATGTGGCGCAAGATCCCGTCGTCGTCGTGCTCAGTCCGGGCATCTTCTCCGAAACCGCGTTCGACCAGGCGTATCTCGCCTCGCTGCTGGGTTTCCCGCTGGTCGAGAGCGCGGATCTGGTGGTGCGCGACGGCAAGCTCTGGATGCGCTCGCTGGGCACACTCAAGCGGGTGGACGTCGTGCTGCGCCGAGTGGACGCCGCCTACGCCGATCCGCTGGATTTACGCGCGGATTCGCGGCTCGGGGTGGTCGGTCTGGTCGAGGCCCAACACCGCGGCACGGTGACCGTGGTCAACACGCTGGGCAGCGGCATCCTGGAAAGCCCGGGGCTGCTGCGGTTTTTGCCCGCGCTGGCCGAGCGGTTGTTGGGCGAAGAGCCGCTGCTGACCGCCGCCCCCGTCTACTGGGGCGGCATCTCGGAAGAGCGTTCGCATCTATTGGCCAACCTGTCCTCGTTGTTGCTCAAGCCCACCGCCGGCGGGGAAACCCTTGTCGGGCCGGCTCTTTCGTCGGCTCAACGCGCCCAGCTGGCAGCGCGTATCGAAGCCCAACCGTGGGGCTGGGTGGGCCAGGAGCTGCCGACGTTCTCCTCAGCGCCCACCGACCATGCCGGTGTGTTGTCGTCGGCCGGCGTCGGCATGCGACTGTTCACGGTCGCCCAACGCGGCGGGTATGCCCCGATGATCGGCGGTCTGGGCTACGTCCTGGCGCCGGGGTCTGCCGCATACACGTTGAACACCGTTGCGGCCAAGGATGTTTGGGTACGCCCGACGGAACGCGCGATCGTCGAGACGGTGACGCTGCCGGCGGTGGCGCTGCCGGTGAAGGCCGGCGTCGGCACGTCAGGGGTCAGCTCGCCGCGGGTGCTTTCCGACCTGTTCTGGATGGGCCGCTACGGCGAGCGCGCGGAGAATATGGCCCGCCTGTTGACCGTCACCCGTGAGCGCTACCACGTCTTCCGCCATCACCCGGACGCCGAAGACAGTGAGTGCGTGCCCGTCCTGATGTACGCGTTGGGCCGCATCACCGGGACCGATTTGGTGGCCGAGCACGACGCGGCGGAGATGATCGCCGTCGTCCCCTCGACCCTGTGGTCGATGACGATGGACCCGGACCGGCCCGGCTCACTGGCCCAGTCGGTGGAAGGGCTGGCGCTGGCCGCACGGGCGGTGCGCGACCAGCTGTCCAACGACACCTGGATGGTGCTGGCGGGAGTGGAACGGGCGTTGGCCCACCAGCCGGATCCGCCCGAGTCGCTGGGCGAGGCCGACGCCCTGCTCGCCTCCGCCCAGGCTCAGACGCTCGCGGGAATGCTGACGCTGTCCGGGGTGGCCAGCGAGTCGATGATCCAGGACGTCGGCTGGACGATGATGGACATCGGCAAACGTATCGAGCGCGGGCTGTGGCTGACGGCGTTGCTGCGCGACACCCTGACCACGGTGCGCGGCCCGGCCGCAGAGCAATCCATCACCGAGTCGACCCTGGTGGCATGTGAGTCGTCGGTCACCTACCGCCGTCGCACGCTGGGCCTGGTCAGCGTGGCCGCGGTGACCGAGCTGATGCTCTTCGACGCGCAGAATCCGCGGTCGCTGGTCTACCAGCTGGAGCGGCTGCGCGCCGGCCTGCGTGGCCTGCCCGGCTCGTCGGGTTCCTCCCGCGCCGAACGGTTGGCCGAAGAGGTCAGCACGTGGCTACGCCGGTTCGACCCCGCCGAACTCGAAGAGGTCAGCGAGCACGGGCAGCGCGCGGAGCTGACGGATCTGCTCACCGGCATCCACAACGCGCTGCGCGACCTGGCCGACGTCATCACCGCCACCCAGCTGGCCCTGCCCGGCGGCATGCAGCCGCTGTGGGGGCCTGACGAGCGGCGGGTGATGCCGGCCTAGCTGGCGGCCGCTTCCGGGGCGGCCGGGCCGCGGGCCTGCGACGTGACTTCGTCGATGACGGTGTAGATGAACTGCATCTTCTCCAGCACCGCGGCCGGCAGCACGAACGGATACAGGTCGTCATGCCCCATCGAGCGGTTCACCATGTTCAGCGACCAGGACAACGGCAACCACAGGTCGATGATGGTCTGAAAAGCGCTGGGCCCCAACAACGGACGATCAAAAGTCGCCGACGCCGGCGCCAGCCCACACCACGCCGAGGTGTCCAAGGCGTCGCGAATGTGCAAATAGTGCGCGAAAGTTTCCGCCCAATCCTCGGCCGGATGCATGGTCGCATACGACGAGACGAAGTTATCCTGCCAATGCTCCGGCGGGCCCTCGCTGTAGTGCCGGTCCAGCGCCGCCTGGTAGTCGGACTCGTGGTCGCCGAACAGTTCGTTGAACCGCGCCACGTACTCACTCGACGGGCTGACCAGCCGGTAGTAGTAGTAATGACCGATTTCGTGGCGGAAGTGGCCGAGCAGGGTGCGGTACGGCTCGTCCATCTCCACCCGTAGTTGCTCGCGGTGCACGTCGTCGCCCTCGGCCAAATCCAGAGTGATCACGCCGTTTTGGTGGCCGGTCATCACTTTCTCGTGCGCGCTGGACAACAGCCGGAACGCCAACCCGTAGTCCGGGTCTTCGTTGCGTCCGATGATCGGCAGCTTCAACTCGTGCAGTTCGGCGATCAGCCGGCGTTTGGCCGCCTCGGCGCGGGCGAATTCCGCCAGACCCACCGTGTCGGCATCGTTGGGCCGTTCCGAGGTCAGCGCGCACGACACGCACAATCCGCCGGGCTGCCCCTTGGGCACCAGCCAATTGCATTCCGCGAGATACAGGTTCG
>NZ_LZLE01000225.1 GCF_001673155.1 Mycobacterium sp. 1423905.2
CCGCCGGCGACGAAGTCCGCGCTCACCCCGTAGGTGCCGAGGCCGAAGGTGGCCGGCAGGCGCAGGTAGAAGATGGCCATGACCGCCAACGTGATCACGGTGATGACCGCGAAGATGGACAGCTGGATCTTGGTAAGCCTGTCAATCATGTCCCGCCCCTACTGTCCAGCCGCCGTGCCGGGCGGAATTTTGAACGGGTCGGCCGCTTGGCCGGACAGGTTGGCCATCTCGCCGACCAGGAAGTCCGGTGGATTGAGGATCTCGGACATGTGCGCCATGTTCGGGTCGAAATACGCTGTGGTGAAGAACGTTTCACCCAGCCTGCGCAAGGTGAGGTCGAAGGTGGTGAACACGTTCAGGTAGTCCCCGCGCACCGCCTGCTTGATCCCGAAGTTGGGGAACGGGAAGGTCAACAGGATCTGCATCGAGGTGACGAAGTTCTTGCGATTGTCGCTGAGCGCCTTGACGATCGAGTAGGCGTCTTTGAGGTCGGCGGCGAAATCCACCTTGGTCTTGGCCAACACGTGCGAAGTGACGGTGGCCATTTTCTTCAGCGCGGCAAAAGCTTCCACGATGTTGTCCCGGTTCTTGTTCAGCACCCGCAGCGCTTCAGGCAGGGTGTCCAGCGCCCTGCCCAAGTTGTCCTTGTCGCGCGCCAGGATCGCCGAGAACCGGTTCAGGCCCTCCATCGCGGCAATGATGTCATTCACTTGCTTGTTCAGCCCTGACGTCAACTCGGCCAGGCGGGGCATCAGGTCGGTGAACTGGCCTTGCCGGCCGGCCACGGCTTGGTAGGTCTCGTTCGTGATCTCTTCCAGCGCACCGACGTTGCCTTTATTGACCACCACACCGAGGGCGGAGAACACCTCTTCGGTGGTGGGTGAGCGGCCGGTGCGGGACTCGGCGATCCTCGAACCGTCGGTCAGCCGGCCTTTGGGCGGCTGGTCTTTCGGGGCCGCCAACTCGATATGCATTGAACCCAGCAGCGACGTCTGCGACACCTTGGCGGTCGCATTCGCCGGCAGCACCACGTTCTTGTTCAGGGCGAGTTTCACTGCGGCGTAGAAGGAACCGTCGGCGCGCTGCTCGGCGTCAATACCGGAAATACTTCCGACCGTCACGTCGTCGACCATGACCGGTGAGTTCTGCGGCAACGTCGCCACGTCGGGCACTTCGACGGTGACGGAGTACGCACCGCTGCCGTGACCTTCGGTGCCGGGCATCGACAGCGAGTTCAGGCCGCTGAAGTTACACCCGGCCAGCAGTAGGCTACTCGCCGCTAACACGCTGCCACGCAACCAGATTCGCTTCATCCGCCGGCCCCCTGCTCGGCGGGCAGCGGCAACACAGGACCGGCGCCAGGGGCGGGACCGGCCGCCGGAGCCGGCGCGGCCGGTGCATCCGGCGCGGGGCCGGGCCGCGGGCCATAACCAGGCGGCGAGCCGGCCGGCGCGCCGGGCGTTTGCGGCACCAGCAGCGTCTGCAGGTCCGTCGGGTTGCTCTGCGCAGGTTGTCCGGCGCCCTTGGCGGGCACCCAGGTCAGTTCCGGGACAGGGGTGGCCGCCTTTGCCTGCGTGGCCGGGGTGTCATAGATGATCTGGCCCTTGTAGGCCGTGATCGTGTTCAGCGGATGGAACATGATCGGCGGATAGTTGGCGGTAAGCCGGCGCAGCACGGGGCCGAGCCGTTCGCGACACAGCTCGGCGCGCCGGAAGTAGTCCGGTGCCGACGGTCCGCCCGCGGTGTCGAAGGACCCGCCGCAGATGAACTGCACCGGGTTTGAGAAGTTCGGCAACGACAGCAAGCCGTTGAGCGTGCCTTGCGCCGGGTCGTAGATGTTGTAGAAGTTGGTGATACCCGGCCCGGCGACGTGCAGCACCTGCTCGATGTTCTCGCTCTGGTCGCTCAGCGTCTTGGAGAAGTCACCGAGCTGCGTGACCGTGTCGATCAGCGTCGAATTGTTCTCGTGCAGGAAACCCCTGACGTCAGACAGGGCCTGGTTCAGCGTCCCGAGGGTGTGGTCCAGGTTGCGCGAACTGTCCGCTAGGACCTGCGATACCGAGGCGACGTGCCCGGCGAACTGCACGATCTGGTCGTTGCTGGCCGACAACGCGTCAACCAGAATCTGCAAGTTCTTGACCGTGCTGAAGATGTCGTTGCGCGAATCCCCCAGTCGCCCCGCAACTTGGGAAAGCTCGCGCAGCGCGTTGTGGAACGAGTCGCCATTACCGTTTAGGGTGTCCGCGGCCTGGTTGATCGCGGCGCCCAGCGGGCCTTGCACCTCGCCCGCCGCGGGACTGAGCTGCACCGACAGTTGCGTCAGGGCCTCTTTGACCTCGTCCCATTCCACCGGGACCGCGGTCCGCGACAGGTCGATCGTGGCGCCGTCGGGCAGGACCGCCC
>NZ_LZLE01000226.1 GCF_001673155.1 Mycobacterium sp. 1423905.2
TTGAAGCTGCCGATCATCGGACGCAACGAAGACCCGGACTACGGGTTGGCGTTCCGGCTGTTGTCCAGCGCGCACGACACGCACAATCCGCCGGGCTGCCCCTTGGGCACCAGCCAATTGCATTCCGCGAGATACAGGTTCGAGCACAGCTGGTAGTCATCGGCGGCGACCGCACCGGCATGGTCGCTGTCGTCGCGGTTGGCGATCACCAGCAGGGCCATCTGCTCGAGCGAGAATCCCAGCTTGCTGCCACACGACAGACACTCGGAATTCTCGAACGTCAGGCGCTGCCCACAATTGGGGCAGTGGAAGTCACGCATACAACACATCCCCTTCAAAAGGCACGACGTCGACCGCGACGTCGATCACGCTGTTCTCCGAATTGGTGTAGATGATGCCGCGCAGCGGCGGGACGTCCGCGTAGTCGCGGCCGCGGCCGACGACTATGTAACGCTCGTCGACCATTTGATTGTTGGTGGGATCCAGCCCCAGCCACTCGAATTCGCCGGGTTGCTGCGGAGTCCACACCGAAGCCCAGGCATGGGTAGCGTCCACTCCGATCATCCGGTCCTTTCCCGGCGGTGGGTCCGTCGCCAGATAGCCGGAGACGTAACACGCCGCCAGGCCGTGGGCGCGTAGGCAGGCGATCGCCAGCCTTGCGAAGTCTTGACATACCCCTTCTCGGGCCGCCAGAACCTCATCGACCCGCGTCGAAATGGTCGTCGTCCCGGAGCGGTAGGCGAAGTCGCGGTGGATTCGGGAGGCCAGGTCGCCCAGCACCTCGACCAAGGGGCGGCCCGGGGCGAAACTGGGCGCCGCATACCCGCGCACTGCGTCGCTGATCTCCGGTGGATCCAGGTCCAAGGTGAAGTCGACGGCCAACGCACCCTGCTGACCGCTCGGCCGGGCGGATTCCCACGGCTGCAGCGCCGGTCCGCTGCTGTAGAGGCCAGGAACCGGTCCGGACACGTCGACGATGGAGTCGCTGATGATCTTCAAGGCTCGGTGCGGTTCGGTCACATGAAAGTAGGAGCTGATGTTGCCGTAGCCGTCGCGGCTGGTGGAGCTGTCCGCCGGGGTGGGTTCGATGATCAGTTGGTGCGCGACACAGCGCTGCCGGGCGGAGTTGCGCGGGGTGAGGAAACCTCGGCCATAGGAGCTGGTCACGACGTCGGAATAGCGGTATTCGGTGCGGTGCGTGACCCTATAACGCTGCCGGCGCGGCGAATCATCCAGATTCTCCACCGGGGCTTGCGGCTCGACCATCTCTCCTCCAACGGCGCGACGACCTGATCACACCACACGGCGGGTCGGTGTGGCGGGGTGAGCCACGGCCGGAAAATGGGAATCCAAGGTGCAAAGGGCCCGACTGAAAGGAGCCGGCTCGTGCAGCGACAGGAAATCCGGTCACTGGCCGACCTCGCCGGAGAAGGCACCCGCGTGCTGACCACGTTGGTGCGTGACATGCACCACGGCATCGCCAGCCGAGTCTTCGGCTCGATCGGACCGGTGGCCAAGCCGGTGCAGGTGTTCCACGACACCACCGCCGCCATGACCTACCGCTTGGTCGACGGCGCGGTGCGCGGCTCGCTGTACGGCGCCGGCGCGTTGGCCGCCGAGACGATCAGCAACGACGACGATGACACCGTGCAGGCCCGTCCCCGGATCGCCGGGGCGATCGCCGCCGTGAACGGCATCTACGGCGACGAGTTGACCAACCGGAGCAACGGCTTCGCGCTCACGATGCAGATCCGCCGCAAAGGCAAGCCCGTCGACCTGACCGCCGACGCCATCGCCGACGCGTTTCCCTACGCCACCGGCCGCATCGCGGTGTTCGTGCACGGCTGGTGCATGACCGAACGGTCGTGGTGGCGCCCGCCGCGCACCGGAGAGACGCTGCGCCCGTACGGCAAGCGGCTGCGCAAAGACCTCGGCTTCACTCCCGTCTACCTGCGCTACAACAGCGGTTGGCACATCTCCGAAAACGGTCAGGCGCTGGCCGACCTGCTCAACGAGCTGCAGACGCTGTGGCCCACGCCGGTGGACGACATCGTGCTGATCGGGCATTCGATGGGAGGGCTCATCTCGCGCAGCGCCTGCCACTACGGGCTGGAACACGGCCACGGTTGGACCAAAGCCGTTCGGCACGTGGTCTGCCTGGGCTCCCCGCACCTGGGCGCCGATCTAGAGAAAAGTGTCAACGCCGCCTCCTGGGCGCTGGCCAAGCTGCCCGAAACCCGCGGCTTGGCGGCGTTTCTCAACACCCGCAGCTCCGGGGTGAAGGATCTGCGCTACGGCGCACTGCTGCACGAGGACTGGCGCGACTGCGATCCCGACGAGTTCCTGCAGGACCGCTGTCACGAAGTTCCTTTCCTGCCCGAAGCCATCTACCACTTCGTCGCCACCTCGGCGGCACCGCGTGCGCTCGGCTTGCTGTTCGGGGACAGCTTGGTACGGCCGAACAGCGCGTCCGGGCGCGGCCGGTCCCGCACCATCCCGTTCGAAGCCGGACATGGGCTCACCCTGACCGGTCTGAACCACTTCGACCTGCTCAACCATCCGGCGATCTACGACAAGCTGCTGGAATGGCTCGGTCAGCCGGCGTTGATGGCAACCGCCGAGTCCGGAAGCCGGCAAACGGATTGAATCCGGTCAGAAACGCGCCGCGGCGCCGCGCGGCGGGCGCACAATCGACTCGTGGCCACCTGGGACGACGTCGCCCGCATCGTCGGTGAGCTGCCGCTGACCACCGAGCAGGCACCGCACGACTGGCGGGTCGGCAAAAAGTTGATGGCATGGGAACGCCCGTTGCGCAAATCCGACCGCGAGGCGATGGCGGACGCCGGTGTGGAACCGCCGGCGGGCGACATTCTGGGTGTGCGGGTGTCCGACGAGGGTGTCAAGTTCGCGCTGATCGCCGACGAGCCCGAAATCTACTTCACCACTCCCCACTTCGACGGCTACGCCGCCGTGCTCGTCAGGCTGGCCGAGATCGACGTCATCGCCCTGGAAGAGCTGATCACCGAGGCATGGCTGACTCAAGCGCCGAAGAAGCTGGTCAAGGAATTCCTCGCCGGCTCACCCTGACGCCGGTCGGGCCGGTCGCCGGCCGAGGCTGACCACCCGTTGCAGGTCGTCGACGCAGGCCTCGACGGCATCGGCGAGCAACACCTCGGTCCTGCGCTGCGCCACCGAACTGAACTCGTCGGCATGGCTGCGCGCCCGGGCGGCGTGTGCGGCGGCCGCCGCCGGATCGGTGTCGGCGGCGTCGGTTCCGGCGACCAACTCCGCCAGCGCGGCATGCACCGGCGGCGGCAGGGAACTGCACGCCTCGAGGGCAGGTCCGACCGCCCGGGCCAGGTGGACAACTGACACCGCGAACATCGCCACGCGGGCGGCTTGCTGGTCGGCTGCGGAGAAAGTCTCGCGGGCCGACCACCGCCGCGGCGCCACCCTAACCACCTGGCGCGCGGTGGTCCGGGCCTGGATGAGGCCACCCAACTGCTCGTGCACTCGATCGATCGCGGTCGAGGGCCACTCTGGCGCAGTCGCGGTGCGACCATCGGCGATACGGGCCGTTCCGCTCAGCACGTCGTGCAGGCCGGTCAGCACGTAGTCGCGCGCGGCGTGCAGCACGGCGAAGGGATTGGCCGGAAACAACAGGATGCTGAACACCAAAGCCAGGCTGCCGCCGATCACCGCGTCGAACAGACGCTCGCCGACGATGCCGTTGTGCGGCAAGGCCAGCACCAGGATCGCCGACACCGCGGTCTGGTTGACGAACATCAAGCCTTGGGCGATGAACCCATGCCCGATCGATACCGCCACGCTCAACGCGATGAACACCGCGACGCCGACCGCCACCGATCCGGTGCCCAGCGGGCCTTGGACGAGGGCGCCGATGCCGATACCCAACGCCACGCCGATCATCATCTGGATGGCGCGCATCCCGCGCAGCACGTTACTGGCCGACAGGCATACCGCCGCCGCGACGGGCGCGAAGAACGGCTGGGGATGCTTGAGGATGTCGTGGGCGATCATCCACGCCAGCCCGGCGGCCAACGACGTCTGGGTAAGCGTGAACCACAAGCCGCGCAGCCGCTGGACGGCCGCCAACGTGCCGTCGACCGCGGTGCTCAGCAGCGATGTGGTCATCAGGCTTAATTACCGCACACCGGCGGGCGGTGCGAATGCGCTGGGCGCTCAGCTGCGCTGCAACTCGAACACCGGGATGACCCGAGTGGTCTTGGCTTGGTACTCGGCGAATCCGGGGGCAGCCGCGGTGACCTTCGGGAAGATCTCCTCACGCTCGGCCGGCGGCAGTTCGCGGGCGGTGACATCGAAAGCCTCGCTGCCGATTTCGACGTGCGCCTGGGGATTGGCCCGCAGATTGTGCACCCAGGCCGGACTGATCGGAGCGCCGGCGAAAGAGCCGATGATGATCAGCTTGCCGTCGATGGTGAAGTAGGCCAGCGGCGAGATGCGCTGCTCACCGGACTTGGCGCCCGTCGTGGTGAGCAGCAGCAAGTCAGCGTTGGCGAATTGGCCGCTGACCTTGCCGCCGTTGGCGCGAAATTCCTCGACGATGCTCGAATTGAACGCCTTGATTGTTTCGGCGTCCGGGATTCCTGAAGTCATGCCCGGTCAACCTGCTTGGGCCGGACGTCTATTCCGGATTCCTTCCGCTGCTGGGCGGTGATCGGCGCCGGCGCATCGGTCAGCGGGTCGACGCCGCCGCCGGTCTTGGGGAACGCGATGACTTCGCGGATCGAGTCCACCCGAGACAGCAGCGCGTTGATCCGATCCCAGCCGAAGGCGATGCCGCCATGCGGTGGCGCGCCGAAGGTGAACGCTTCCAGCAGGAACCCGAACTTCTCTTGCGCTTCGGCGTGGTCCAGCCCCATCACCGCGAAGACGCGTTCCTGGACGTCGCGGCGGTGGATACGGATGGATCCGCCGCCGATTTCGTTGCCGTTGCAGACGATGTCGTAAGCGTCGGCCAGCACCGCGCCCGGGTCGGATTCGATGCGGTCTTCCCACTCCGGCTTGGGCGAGGTGAAGGCGTGATGTACCGCGGTCCACGCTCCGGTGCCGACCGCGACGTCACCGGCGGCGGTGGCCTCGTCGGCGGGCTCGAACAACGGCGGATCGACGATCCACACGAACGCCCATTCGGTCGGGTCGATCAGGTTGAGGCGGTGGGCGATTTCGATCCGGGCCGCTCCCAGCAGGGCCCGCGAGGAACGCACCGGGCCTGCCGAGAAGAAGATGCAGTCACCGGGTTTGGCGCCGACGTGGGCGGCCAGGCCGTCGCGTTCGGTGTCACTGAGGTTCTTGGCGACCGGGCCGCCCAGTGTGCCGTCGTCGCCGACCAGCACGTAGGCCAGCCCGCGGTGTCCGCGCTGTTTGGCCCATTCCTGCCACCCGTCCAGCGTGCGCCGCGGCTGCGATGCCCCGCCAGGCATGACCACCGCGCCCACGTACGGCGCTTGGAAGACGCGAAAGGTGGTGTCGGAGAAGAAGTCCGTGCATTCCACCAGCTCCAGCCCGAACCGCAGATCCGGCTTGTCAGAGCCGAAGCGGCGCATGGCTTCGCCGTAGCTCATCCGCGGTATCGGCGTCGGGATCTCGTAGCCGATCAACGCCCACAACGCGGTCAGGATCTCTTCGGAGATGCCGATGATGTCCTCGGCGTCGATGAAGCTCATCTCCATGTCGAGCTGGGTGAACTCCGGCTGCCGGTCGGCGCGGAAGTCCTCGTCTCGGTAGCAGCGCGCGATCTGGTAGTAGCGCTCCATCCCGGCCACCATCAGCAGCTGCTTGAACAGCTGTGGGCTTTGCGGCAGCGCATAGAACGAACCGGGATGCAGCCGGGCCGGGACCAGGAAGTCGCGTGCCCCTTCCGGGGTGGAGCGGGTGATGGTCGGCGTCTCCACCTCGACGAATTGGTGGCGGGCCAGCACCGCGCGGGCCGCGGCATTTACCCTGGAACGCAACCGAATTGCCGCTGCGGGGCCGTCCCGGCGCAGGTCGAGGTAGCGGTATTTGAGCCGCAGCTCCTCACCCGCCGGCTCGTCCAATTGGAAAGGCAACGGCGCGCATTCGCCCAGCACCGTCAGGGAACTGGCGTTGACCTCGATGTCACCGGTGGCGATTTCGGGGTTGGCGTTGCCTTCCGGACGGATCTCGACGACGCCGCGCACTGTGACGCAGAACTCAGCGCGCAGGCGGTGCGCCTGGGCCAGCACGTCAGGCTCGCGGAACACCACCTGTGCCACGCCGGACGCGTCGCGCAGGTCGATGAAGATGACGCCGCCGTGGTCGCGGCGGCGCGCCACCCAGCCGGACAGAGTGACCTGCTGCCCGGCGTCGCCCTCCCGTAGTGAACCAGCGGCGTGGCTGCGCAGCACGAACACTTCCCTTCGGTTGGATGACTGCTCAGTCTAGAGGGCCGGTTGGCTTGTCCCTGCGGTGGAGCGGCGCCCGGTACTTTGGCCTCATTACGGAAAACATTGCGCTTGTCGGACCCGGCGCCGTCGGTACGACGGTCGCCGCGCTGTTGCACCGCGCCGGGCATTCGGTGGTGTTATGTGGGCGCACTGCTCGCGACGGAGTCGAGTTGCGGCCCGACGGCGCCGATCCGATCGTGGTGCCCGGGCCGGTGCACACCGATCCCGCCGACGTCACCGGACCAGTCGACGTGGTGCTGCTGGCGGTCAAAGCGACCCAGAACGAGCAGGCGGGCGGCTGGCTGAGCCGGCTCTGCGACGAGCACACGGTGGTGGCGGTGCTGCAGAACGGTGTCGAGCAGGTCGAGCAGATCGCGCCGTTGTGTCCCGCCTCGGCGGTGGTGCCCGGCATCGTGTGGTTCTCCGCCGAAACCATGCCGCCCGGCTGGGTGCGGCTGCGAGGTCATGCGGCTCTGGTGCTGCCGACCGGGCCCGCCGCGCAGGCGCTGGCCGACCTGCTGCGCGGGGCGGGATGCCAGGCCGACTGCGATCCCGACTTCATTTCCGCCGCCTGGCGCAAGCTGTTGCTCAACGCGCTGGCGGGCTTCATGGCGTTGTCTGGGCGGCGGTCGGGCATGTTCCGCCGTGACGACGTCGCCGCACTGTCGCGCCGCTATGTCGCCGAATGCCTGGCGGTGGCGCGCGCCGAGGGCGCCCGCTTGGAGGACAGCGTCGTCGAGGAACTGGTGAACCTGTTTCGCTCAGCGCCCGAAGACATGCCGACCTCGATGCTCGCCGACCGGGAAGCCCACCGCCGGCTGGAGTGGGACCTGCGCAACGGGGTCGTCATCCGCAAGGCCCGTGCCCACGGCCTGCCCACCCCGATCAGCGATGTGGTGGTGCCGCTGCTGGCCGCGGCCAGCGACGGGCCGGGCTAACCGGCGTCACGTTTTCTGGCGAACCCGCTGAGGTATACCGACACTCGATAAGCCACCGGCAAGCGGCGATAGGCTAGGTGCGCCGACTGCCAGGTCCGATCCCCGGGGAGCGATGCGATGGTTTTCAACGAGGGCATGCAGATCGATACCAGCACCGCGTCCTCCTCGGGTGGCGGGGGCGGCCGGTTGGCACTCGGCGGTGGCCTTGGTGGGCTGCTCATTGTCGTGGTGGCGATGTTCCTCGGCGTCGACCCCGGCGGCATAACCAGCCAGCAACCGATGAACACCAGAGACGACGTCGCGCCAGGCTTTGACCTGAACCAGTGCAAGACCGGAGCCGACGCCAACAAGTTCGTGCAATGCCGGGTGGTGGCCACCGGCAACTCCGTCGACGCGGTATGGAAGCAGCTGATGCCCAACCGGTACACGCGCCCGCACATGCGCCTGTTCAGCGGACAGGTCAGCACCGGCTGCGGACCGGCCAGCAGTGACGTCGGGCCGTTCTACTGCCCGGTGGACAAGACCGCCTACTTCGACACCGACTTCTTCCAAGTACTGGTGACCCAGTTTGGTTCCAGCGGTGGCCCGTTGGCCGAGGAGTACGTGGTGGCCCACGAGTACGGCCACCACGTTCAGAACCTGCTCGGCGTCCTGGGCCGCGCACAGCAGGGCGCGCAGGGCGCCGGAGGCAACGGTGTGCGCACCGAGTTGCAGGCCGACTGCTACGCCGGAGTCTGGGCGCACTATGCCTCGACGGTCAAGCAGGAGAGCACCGGTGTGCCATACCTGCAACCGTTGAGCGACAAGGACATTCAAGACGCCCTGTCGGCCGCGGCGTCGGTCGGCGACGACCGCATCCAGCAGCAGGCGACCGGCCGCACCAACCCGGAGTCGTGGACGCACGGCTCGTCCGCGGAACGCCAGAAGTGGTTCAGCACCGGCTACCAGACCGGTGACCCCAACAAGTGCGACACGTTTGGCGCGACCGACCTCGGGTAGCGGCTTAGTCGCCAGTCAGCAGGCCCTGCAACTCTTTTCGGCCCGGCTCATCCAGCGGCAGCAACGGCGCTCGCGGATCTCCGGCCGGAAAGCCCAGCAGATCCAGGCCGGCCTTGACCGTGGTGGCCAGACCGCCGGCGACGATGTATTGCAGCAGCGGCTTGAGGTCGTCGTAGAGCCGCTGAGCTCGGTCCAGGTCGCCGGCGCCCACCGCCTCGTACAGGTCGATGCACGGTTGCGGCCGCAGATTCGGTGCGGCCGTGCACCATCCGGCCGCACCGACCTTGAGCGCGTCGAGGACCAACGGATTGCTGCCGTTGTAGAAGGGCAACTGCCCGCCGGACAATTCGGCGATGCGCCGCATGCGGGACAGGTCGCCGGTGGACTCCTTGACCATGGTGAGGTTGTCGATGTTCTCGAACATGGTGACCAGCAGCTCGGGGCTCATGTCCACGCCACTGGTGGCCGGGTTGTTGTAGGCCATGATCGGGATGTCGATGGCTGCGCCGATGCTGCGGTAGTGCTGCGCGATCTCCCGCTCGGTCAGCTTCCAGTAGGACACCGGCAGGATCATCACCGCGTCAGCGCCGGCTTGTTGCGCGTACTGGGCCCGCCGAATGGTTCTGGCGGTGGTCACATCCGACACGCCGACGACCACCGGCACTCGGCCGGCAACGGTGGCCAGGGTGGTGTCGACCACCGTGTCGAATTCGGCCTCGTCGAGGTAGGCCAACTCGCCGGTGCTGCCCAGCGGGGCGATCGCGTGCACTCCGTCGGTGATCAGCTTCTCGACCAGGGCGGCGAGGCGCTCGGTGTCGATGCCTCCGGCGCTCGCGAATGTGGTCACCGGGTAGGCGATGATGCCGTGGATCTCCGGCGTCGTGGACATGGCGGGCTCCTTAGCTGGTCAGGGCGTCGGGGTGGCGGGCCAGGGCACGGCGCGCGTAGTAGGCGAAGTTGGCCCGGCTGCGTGCCGGCGTGAGCGTCCAATCGTGGGCCTCGCGGGCCAGCTCTTCGGGGAGTTCTTTGACGGTGCCGGCGGCCATCGCGGCCAACTGCAGCTTCGCGGCGCGTTCGATCAGCACGGCCAGCGAACACGCCTCTTCGATGCTGGCGCCGGCGACGACCTGGCCGTGGTGGGCCAGCAGGACAGCCTTCTTGTCTCCCAGTGCGGCGGTGATGATCTCGCCCTCCTCGTTGCCGACCGGAACGCCGGGCCATTTGGGCAGGAAGGCGCAGTCGTCGTAGAGCGGGGTGGTGTCCATGTGCGACACCACCAGCGGCACCCCGAGCATGGACAGGGCTGCCACATGGAAGGGATGGGTGTGCACGATGCACTGCACGTCGGGACGCGAACGGTAGATCCAACTGTGAAAACGGTTGGCGGGGTTCGGCATTCCGTCACCGTCGAGGACGTTGAGGTCTTCGTCGACCACCAGGAGGTTGTCCTCGGTGATTTCGTCGAAGCCCAGCCCCAGGCGCTGGGTGTAGTAGGTGCCGGGCTTCTCGGCGCGGGCGGTGATCTGCCCGGCCAACCCGGAGTCGTGTCCGGCATCGAACAACGCCCGGCACGTCAGGGCCACCTTTTGCCGGGCGCTCAGTTGGGACTCGCCGTCCTGGGCGGCCAGCCGATCCTGGGCCCGCCGCATCAGCTCGGATTTGGAGTCGGTGAACGTGGTCGCCATGTGACACACTGTACTCAATAGGAAACTTTGTGTCATTAGGGGTGCCGCGGTGAAACTACGTGCCGTCCGCCGGCAACGAGGCCTGACCCTGGACGTGCTGGCGGCTCAGACCGGACTGACCAAGAGCTACCTGTCCAAGATCGAACGGGGCCAGAGCACACCGTCGATCGCGGTGGCGCTCAAGGTCGCCCGGGCGCTTGACGTCGACGTGGGGCGGCTGTTTTCCGACGAGACAGCCGAGGAGAAGATCACCGTCGACCGGGCCGCCCATCGCACCGGCGAACGGTACCGGGCGCTGGCCTCACCCTTGCTCGGAAAGTCCATGTCGCCGTTCGTGGTTCGACCGACGGACGGGCCCGCCGATGATCCGCATCCCGAGCACGCCGGGCAGGAGTTCGTGTTCGTGCATCACGGCCGCGTCGAGCTGGCGTACGGCGATGCGGTCGTCACGCTCGACGCCGGCGACAGCGCCTACTTCGACGCGTCGGTCAGCCACAAATTACGGACGCTCGGCGAGCAGCCGGCCGAGGTCGTCGTGGTCACCCATGCCGAGCCCGGCGGACGTTGAGCGTTACCAGGGCCGAGTCGAGCAGGTGACCCCGGTGGTGGCTCGCTGGTCCACCACGACCTGGCCGTCCACCGCGATCTGGCAGTGCAGTTCGGGTGTGCTGCCCGAACCGCAGTCCGGCCAGTGACAGCCCCCGCTGGCGCTGACGATCGCCCACTGGTTCGGGTTGGCCAGCGTCGCGGTGTACTGCAGCGGCTGGTCCGCGCTGAAGGTGGCGGGCACGGTGGTCATGAACTGCGATGAGTTCGCGTCGTAGGCCGCCTGGCTGGGCGGATCGCTGCTCATGTACCTGACGTTGCCGGTCAGATTGCCGGTTGCGGTGACGGTGTAGGTCACTTGATGGCCGGCCGGATCTGTCGGATCCGCCTGTGAGGTCGCGGGCGCGAGGAAACCCACCGCCGCTGCAACCAGTGCCATCGCGACCGCGCTTGCCAGAGTTCGCACGTTCGTCATATCGAAAACGCTACCGGATTCGTTACCTGCCCCGGCGAGGCCGCTGGTCCTAGCAGCGCGTTTACCGACGAGATGCCTGGCTCGGGTATGAAGCAGGCATGAGCGACGAGTTGGCCCCGGGCGAGGACGCTAGTCCCGCTTCGAGTGGGATCAGCCGGCGCACATTGCTGACGACCGGCGCGGTCTCGGCCGTGGTGGGTGCGGGTGTGGGCGCCGGCGCAGTGGCATTGCTGCGGTCCGGTCCCGGCGGTCCGGATGTCTGGTATCAACCGGGTCGCACCGGGGCGCCGCCGGTGCGTGGCCTGCACCTGCAGTTCGGCCGCAACGCCAGTACCGATGTGGTGGTGTCGTGGCACACCACCGATGCCGTGCACAACCCGCGCGTCATGTGGGGTACTCCGACTTCGGGATTCGGACAGGAAGTGGCGGCGGAGACCCGCACCTATCGAGATGCCAAGTCCAACACGGAAATTCGGGTCAACCACGCTCGGGTGACCGGGCTGACCCCGGACACCGATTACGTCTACGCTGCCGTGCACGACGGCACCGATCCGGCGCTCGGCACCGTCCGGACCGCCCCATCGGGTCGGAAGCCGTTGCGGTTCACCAGTTTCGGCGATCAAGGCACGCCGACGCTGGGCAAGCTCGTGAACGGCAAGTACGTCAACGACAACAACGGTTCGCCCGCGGCCGGTGACACCACCAGCGCCATCGAACGCATGGCTCCGCTGTTCAACCTCGTCAATGGTGACCTGTGTTATGCCAACCTGGCCCAAGACCGGATTCGGACTTGGTCGGACTGGTTCGACAACAACAGCCGTTCGGCCCGATACCGGCCCTGGATGCCGGCCGCGGGCAACCACGAGAACGAGCTGGGCAATGGGCCAATAGGGTACGGCGCCTTCCAGACGTACTTCGCCGTCCCGGATTCCGGCGCCAGCGCTGAGCTGCGTGGGCTGTGGTATTCGTTCACCGCCGGGTCGGTGCGCGTGATCGTGCTCAACAACGACGACATCTGTTTTCAGGATGCGGGTAATTCCTATGTGCACGGCTACTCCGGCGGTGAGCAAAGGCGTTGGCTGCAAATCGAACTCGACGCCGCGCGCCGCGACACCTCAATCGACTGGGTGGTCGCCTGCATGCACCAGACCGCGATTTCCACCGCGGACCACACCAATGGCGCTGACCTCGGGATCCGCCAGGAGTGGTTGCCGATGTTCGACCAGTACGAAGTCGATCTGGTGGTGTGCGGCCACGAGCACCACTACGAACGGTCCCATCCGCTGCGCGGGACGATGGACACCCAGACGCGAACGCCGATCCCGGTGAGCACTCGCACCGACCTCATCGACCCGACCAAAGGGACGGTGCATTTGGTCATCGGCGGAGGCGGCACCGCCAATCCGAGCAACGCGATGTTCTTTCCGCAACCACGGTGCCGAGTCGTCACCGGCGTCGGCGATTTCGATCCGGCGCTACGACATAAGGCGCCGATCTATGTGGTGGAGGATGCGCCTTGGTCGGCGTTCCGGGATCGCGAACACCCGTACGGGTTCGTGGCCTTCGACGTCGACCCCGGCCAGCCGGGCGGCAACACGTCGATCAACGCGACGTACTACGCGGTCAATGGGCCGTTCGGCGCGGTCACCGAGGTAGACCGATTCACTTTGAGCAAACCGCGCCGCGGCTAGAACAGCGTCGGCTGCAGGGGTTCGGGCGTTATGGCGGCTTCGGCCGTGACGGGCACCTCGCGATGATGGCGCCCGTTCAGGCGATGTTTGGCCACCAGCGGTGCGGCCCGGTCGCGCAGCATGTCGCGGTAGTGCGGCGGCAGGTAGGCGCCGCGTCGATACAGGTCCCGGTACCGGGCGACCAGTCCGGGGTGTGACTGAGCCAGCCAGGACATGAACCAGCCGCGCGTGGAGCCGCGGAGGTGCAGGCCGAACACCGTCACGCCGGTGGCGCCGGCGGCGGCGATGTCGCCGAGCAACCGGTCGAGGTGCTCGACGGAGTCGGTGAGGTATGGCAGCACCGGGGCCACCATGACGTGGCAGTTCAGACCGGCGTCGCGGATGGCGGTGATGAGTGCCAGGCGCGCTTGGGGCGTAGGGGTGCCGGGTTCGACGTCGCGGTGCAGGTCGGGGTCCCCGATAGCCAGGGAGATCGAGACCGAGAGGGGGACGTGTTGGGCGGCGTCGGCGATCAGCGGTAGGTCGCGGCGCAGCAGGGTGCCCTTGGTCAGGATGGACATCGGCGTGCCTGACGCGGCGAGGGCCCCGATAATGCCCGGCATCAATGCGTAACGCCCTTCGGCCCGCTGGTATGGGTCGGTGTTCGTGCCCAGCGCCACCGTCTCGCGCCGCCACGAGGACCGGCGTAGCTCACGACGCAGCACCTCTACGACGTTGGTCTTGACCACTAGCTGGGTGTCGAAGTCGTCGCCGCTGTCGAGGTCGAGGTATTCGTGGGTGGGGCGAGCGAAGCAGTAGCGGCAGGCGTGCGAGCAGCCGCGGTAGCCGTTGACGGTGTAACGGAATGGCAGGGCCGAGGCGTCCGGCACCTTGTTCAGCGCGGACTTGCACAGGACTTCGTGAAAGGTGATGCCCTCGAACTGCGGCGCTCGGACGCTGCGGACCAGGCCGAGCCGCTGCAATCCCGGTAGCGCGCCGTCATCGACCGGTGTGCCGTTGACCGCAACGGCTTGGTCAGACCAACGCATAATCCCTATTCGAACAAGCGTTCGATAGCGTGTCAAGTGTCACGGGTCGTCCTCGGGTGCCAAGAGTTTTTCGGGGTGGTGGTAGGTGTTGGTGCGGGGTTGGCCGTGATCGAGGTCGTCTCGCCGGCCCGTACCCGCAACATCGATCGCTGGCCTTCGGCGT
>NZ_LZLE01000227.1 GCF_001673155.1 Mycobacterium sp. 1423905.2
TCGATACCTGACTGCCATCCGTCGGCGTCTGGACCGGCTTCCGTTCGCGCCCGAGGCCGACCGCGAGCGAATGCAGCGGGTGCACGCCGTGCAGGACGCCTACCAACGGCTGCTGCATGCGCTGTCGGCGGCCCGCAGGTCGACAACCGAAGTGCGTGACATCGCCTGGCAGATCGAGGAGCTGCGGGTCAGCCTGTGGGCCCAGCAACTCGGCACCCCACGCCCGGTCAGCGAGCAGCGCATCTACCGGGCGATTGACAGCGTTCACGACCACTTTGCCTGAGCCGGTCGATGCCCTACCGTCACCAAGGTGAGCCAGGGAACCGCCGCTAGGCGATCGGTGCTGCTGGTCAGCGTCGTGCTGCTGTTGGGCGGCTGCACGCACGCGACGGCGCCGCCGCAAACGAAGGGAACCGCCGCGACGCCGTCCGCCGCGGTCGCCACCGCGCTGGCGTCCACCGCGCCGCCGAACACACCTGAGGGCGCCCAGCCCCGGCTGGCGGCAGAACCCGCGCAAATGGCCGACGACCTGGTCGCCGACGAGCTCGCGCTGCGCGACGCGTCGGCCCCCGAACCCACACTGGTCGCCGCCGCTCGGCGCCAACAGGCGGCCTACCGCGCCATCGGCCGCCACCCCGACTGGGATGCCGTCACCCGCCCTCGGATCCCGGCGTCGCTGGTCGACGTCTACGACCGCAACGTCGACGCCCGCCGGCAACTCGGCGCCATGAGCCAGGCGAAGAACACGCTGCCCGCCTGGCGCATCGACCCGCCGACCCCGGCCGCCGACCTGCTCGGCTACTACCACGAGGCCGAAGCACAGTCCGGCGTCGGCTGGAATTACTTGGCCGCGATCAACCTGGTCGAGACGCGTTTCGGCAGCATCGTCGGGCTGAGCAGCGCCGGCGCTCAAGGCCCCATGCAATTTCTGCCCTCGACGTTCGCCGCCTACGGCGAAGGCGGCGACATCGCGGCGCCCCGCGACAGCATCCTGGCTGCCGGCCGCTACCTGGCCGCCAATGGCTTCGCCAACGACCGCGACCACGCCATATTTCGGTACAACCACTCGAATCAATACGTGCAGGCCGTCGACCAGTACGCCGCGTTGATCGGTGCCGATCCCGCCGCGTTCGCTGGCTACTACCGGTGGGACGTCTACTTCGTCACCACAGCCGGCGACGTGGTGCTGCCGATCGGTTACGCCGCCAATTCACCTGTGCCGGTCGACGAGTACTTGGCCAGTCACCCGCAGTGATTGACCGGCGCTCAGCCATTCCGTGCGCACAGGCCCCCGCAATGGAAGTATCGCGGGAGTGGCCCACAAGAAACCGCAGACGATCTCCTACCCGGCGGCAGAGGCACGTCCCCGCCGCCACGACACTGAACCGCTGGATCCGCACGTCATCGTCCTGTTCGGCGCGACGGGGGATCTAGCCAAGCGCAAGTTGCTGCCTGGCCTGGCGTATTTGGATCAATCCGAGCTGGCGCCCAACATCGAGATCGTCGCAACCTCGCTGGAGGACCTGAGCGACGACGAGTTCCGGGAACTGACCAAGTCGGCCATCGACGAGTTCGGCACGCACAAGCTCAGCCCCGAACAGTGGGCGAACTTCGCCAAAATCCTCAAGTACGTGCCGCAGGGCGCCGGCCCGGAAGCCCTGGCCGCCGCGGTCGCCGACGCCGAAGCCAACCTCGGCGAGGGCGTGCGGCGATTGCATTATCTGTCGGTCCCACCCAAGGCGGCGCGCGCGGTCATCGACATGCTCTGCGATGCCGGTCTGGTCGAGCGCTCCCGCGTGGTGATGGAAAAACCGTTCGGAACCGACTTGGAAAGCGCGGTGGCGCTCAACGACTTCGTGCACCAAACGTTCGACGAATCCGAGATCTTCCGCATCGACCATTTCTTGGGCAAAGAGGCGGCGCAGAACATCTTGGCGTTTCGCTTCGCCAACGGCCTGTTCGAGCCGATTTGGAACCGCAACTTCATCGACCACATCCAAATCGACATTCCCGAAGCCCTGGGCCTGGATCAGCGAGCGAATTTCTACGAAAGCACTGGCGCTTACAAAGACATGGTGGTGACCCACCTGTTTCAGGTGATGGCCTTCGTGGTCATGGAACCGCCCACCGCGCTGGAGCCCTTTGCCATCAGCGAAGAAAAGAACAAGGTGTTCCGGTCGATGTTGCCGATCAAGCCGTCAAACGTGGTGCGCGGCCAGTACGCCGGCTACCGCGAAGAAGACGGGGTGGCAAGGGATTCCGACACCGAGACATTCATAGCGCTCAAGGTCGGTATCGACAACTGGCGCTGGGCCGGGGTACCGATCTACCTACGCACCGGCAAGAAGATGGCCGAAGGTATCCGTGTCATCTCGATCGCGTTCAAAGAGGCGCCGCGGACCATGTTCCCCCCGGGGTCCGGGGTAGGAACCCAAGGGCCTGACCACTTGACCTTCGACCTCGCCGACAACTCCAAGGTGTCGCTGTCGTTCTACGGCAAGCGCCCGGGTCCGGGCATGAAGCTGGAGAAGCTTTCCATGCAGTTCTCCACGCAGGAGATCGAGACCAACGTTGACGTGCTGGAAGCCTACGAACGGCTCATCCTTGATGCGATGCGCGGCGACCACACCCTGTTCAACACCGCCGAGGGCATCGAATCGCTGTGGGAGCGTTCCGAAGATCTGCTCAACGACCCACCACCGGCGAAGATGTACCAGCCCGGAACCTGGGGTCCCAACGCCATTCATCAACTGATCGCACCCAATGCGTGGCGACTGCCCTTCGAACGAGAGTGGCGCCAAGCCAAGTCCTAGCCGCTACTACATCTCTCACCTTCACCATATAGGGCATTGGGGGGCTTGCGGCAAGACCGGGGTCATGCCGCAAAATCGCTGGCCGAAGCCAGGACTCAATGCATTTGGGGGTGCGAAGTATGGCCGGTCATGCGGTGGTAATCGCCGGGGGAGGCCCGACGGGGCTGATGCTGGCGGGTGAATTGGCGTTGGCGGGGCGCGGATATTGCCGTCGTGGAGCGGCGCGTTAACCAAGACCTGGTCGGTGCCCGTGCGGGCGGCTTACATGCGCGGACCATTGAAATCCTCGACCAGCGAGGGATCGCGGAGCGCTTCTTGGCGGAAGGAACGGTAGCTCAGGTTGCAGGGTTCGCCCAGATCCGGTTGGACATCAGTGATTTCCCGACCCGCCACCCCTACGGGCTCGCGTTGTGGCAGAACGACATCGAGCGCATACTCGCCGGCTGGGTCGACGAGCTTGGGGTGCGCATCTATCGCGGGCAGCAGGTGAGCAGCTTCGTCCGACGTCCAGGCGGGCTGAATATTGAGCTCTCCGACGGCACCCGCCTCGCGGCGGAGTATCTCGTCGGGTGCGACGGGGGCCGCAGCACTGTGCGCAAGGCGGCCGGCATCGAGTTCCGCGGCTGGGAGGCAACAACGAGTTATCTGCTCGCCGAAGCCCAATTCTCCTGCGCAGCCGGCGAAGAGCCGCAGTGGGGCATTCGGCATGATCCCCTAGGCGTCCACGCCCTGGCCAAGCCGGACAACGGGGGAGCGGTGCGCATCATGGTGACCGAACGTCACCTGAACACCACCGGGACCCCGACGTTGGCCGAACTCAGTGAGGCGCTCGTCGCGGTCTATGGCACCAGCTACGGAATCCACAGTCCCGCATGGATTTCCAGGTTCACCGATGCCGCGCGGCAGGCCGTGACCTATCGCGACGGACGTATTCTGCTGGCTGGTGACGCCGCACATGTCCATCACCCGGTCGGCGGACAGGGTCTGAACACCGGAGTACAAGATGCGGTGAACCTCGGTTGGAAGTTGGGCCAAGTGGTGAACAAGACCTCGCCCGATGCACTGCTGGACACCTACCATGCCGAACGCCATCCGATCGCCGCGCGCGTGCTGCGGAATTCGTTGGCTCAGATCGCGCTGCTCCGCAACTTCGACGAGCGCACGGATGCATTGCGCGATACGCTATCTGGGTTACTTGCGCTAGAGGAGCCACGGATTCGATTCGGCGGCATGATGTCCGGATTGGATATCCGATACGACCTCGGTGACGCGCACCCGCTGGTAGGTCGTCGCATGCCCGACCTCGACCTGATCACCGCAACCGGCCCAACTCGGATGTATTCGCTGCTTCACGACGCGCGGCCAGTGCTGCTCAATCTCGATGAAGCCCGCTCCGCCATCGCTTCCCATGCCACGCACGTTCGCTGGGTCAATGCCAAGCATCTCGGTCGGTGGGAACTTCCGGTAGTGGGTGCAATCCCGGCTCCGAATGCCGTGCTGGTCAGGCCCGATGGATACGTGGCCTGGGCCGGCGACGTGGCCGACCCGGATCTTCTTGCGGCGCTGAAATATTGGTTCGCGGATCGGCGTTAGCCGCCCACCCCTTGCAAATCGGCTAATCCGCTGCGGACTCCCTCGTCGACCTGGTCTGACACCCCGCCGCCGTCCGAAGTCATGACCGCCGGCTGACAGCTGCAACTAAGGGTGCCGAAGGCGCTTGGGTCGGCGCTGGCCGGAGACGCGACGATGACGGCGATACCAAGTGCAGCGGCGGTGCAGAGCTTGAACGTCTTGTTCACCAGCGGTCTCCGTCAATAGCTTGCCCGAAGCCTACCGGCTAGCGGCTGGAACGGCGCGCTGAAACGCTAGGTAGTCAGACGTGCGGCTCGGGCACCGGCCAGGAATCCGTCACCCGTGGCAAACGCATCGTTCGGGCCTCTGCGATGGCAGAACATGCCCGGTACGGGCCGGCCCAGCGAACCGGCCGCTCATCGGGCGCCGGACCGGGCGACGAGGGTCCATGGTGCACAGCGCCTCGGGGAAACGGCGGTGCAACTCGTCGAGGTGCCGATGCGCCTCATTCAACTGATCGCGCAGTGTCGCGGCACGTTTCACCTGCTGACGCTGACGGCGAACCGCCCGTCGATTGACGTCGTCGTCGTGTGTTTTGAGCTGCTCGGACAACTCGGCGATCGTCGCGCGCAGGGCCACAGCGAGCATGCGAGCTTGCTTCCCGCCAATATCGTCGGCCATCGCAGAATCCTTCACAGCAGCTTTGATACCGCCCACGCCGAGCACCACGCGACTACCGGGGAACCGATAGGTGAACACCGGTTGACGGTTCGTAGTTGTTAACCCAAGCTGTCTGGGTGATCGAGATCGATGAGGAGCAGAAGATGGCCGACATCGAACGTCGGTTGACCAAGACCTACGGGCATCTTTCCGCTGATCTCGTCTCCGCCACCGTCCACGAAACCCGCCTGCGCTACCGCGACAGCCGCATTCGCGATTACATCCCGCTTCTGGTCGAGCGCCGCGCGCGCGCCGAACTAACCGAAACAAGCAAGCGCGCCGTGCGCGGTCAACACGGCGGAGCCGGAGCACCCGCCCCCGACACCACCCCAGCGGCGACCGCTTAGCGACCAGGGATCGTCTTTCCAACGTTGTTACCGCGTGCGTGGGTACTCCGCGCGTCGAGTCTGCGCTAGCTGCATCGAACCTGCGCCCGTATCAACTAAGAGCGTCATCTCGCGCGCTGAGCGCAGACTCGCCGCGTCAAGAATTCATCAAGAACCCGTGCAGGCTCCGTGCTGAGTCTGGTGACAGCGCAAGACAGCGTTCATCACCAACTCAGTACAAGGAGAATCACATGTTCACTCGCCGATTCGCAGCCTCCGTCGCCGCCACCACCTTGACCGCGGGCGCATTGAGCCTGGCCGCACTCGGCTTCGCGGGCGCCGCTGGCGCCAGTTCGACCGACGACGCGTTCCTGGCCCAGCTGCAAGCGGACGGCATCACGCCTCCGTCCGCCGCCCGCGCCATCAGCGACGGGCACGCCGTCTGCACCGCCCTCAACCAGGGCCAGTCCAGCCAGCAGGTCATCAACTCCGTGGCCAGGACAACCGGCCTGAGCAGCAAGGGCGCCAAGACGTTCGCCGTCGACGCAGCTTCGGCCTACTGCCCGCAGTTCGTCACCACCACCTAACCGCCACCACTACCCTGCGGGGACCCACTGCTGGGTCCCCGCATTCGGTGTGCGGTCACCTGCGGTCAGCGCGTGACTCCTCGGGAGTCCAGGCCAGCGGCTGACCTGGCTGGCCAGGGAACAAGAAGTCGATAAAAGCCGCGGCGGTCGGTTGCGGCTCATGGTTGGCCAGGCCGGGCCGTTCGTTGGCTTCGATGAACGCGTAGTCGGTTCCCGTCACGTCGGGCACGAGCAAGTCGATGCCCGTCACCGGGATGCCGATCGCCTCGGCCGCCTTGACCGCAACACGACAAAGTTCCGGGTTCACCCGACTGGTGACGTCATGAATGGTGCCACCTTGATGCAAGTTGGCGGTGGGCCGCACCTGCAGCCGAGTTCCCTGTGGCAGTACGTCATTCAGCGACCACCCGGCCTTGGCGACCGACGTCTCGGTGATGATGTCGAACGGAATCTTCGACTCACCCCCGGTAGCCGCCGAACGCCGTCGGCTCTCGGCCTCGATCAAGTCGCGCACGGTGTGCTCGCCGGTGCCGATGATTTCAGGGGGCATCCGCAGCGCAGCGGCGACGACCCGACCGTCGATGACCACCAACCGCAGGTCGTCACCCTGCATGCGCTGCTCGATCAACACCTCAGGGTGCTGCTCCCTGGCCCTGGCCACCGCGGCGATCAAATCGTCAGGACCATTCTCCGCGGTCACGCCCACGGTGATGCCCTTGCCCTGCTCACCGCGCGTCGGTTTG
Organism: Mycobacterium sp. 1423905.2; assembly: GCF_001673155.1. Classification (GTDB taxonomy): domain Bacteria; phylum Actinomycetota; class Actinomycetes; order Mycobacteriales; family Mycobacteriaceae; genus Mycobacterium. The sequence goes on from NZ_LZLE01000227.1 coordinate 6,762, forward strand.
ACGACGACCTCTTCGACCTCAGTAAGGAACGCGAGATCTTCGTCGTCTGAGGTGGCCAGGCGGGCCGCCGGCACTTTGATACCCGCCTGCTTGACCAGTCGCCGGGTCAACCGCTTGTCGTCGCACCGGCACATCGCCACTGCGGAGGTGTACTCCGACAGCGATTCGCGGGTGATGACGCTGCGCCCGCCGTGGCTGAGTCGCATCTCGCCGGTCTCGGCGTCCAGCACCTCCACCCAGATGCCGCGGCGCAGCGCCTCGTCGGCGATGATCCGAGCGTAGGGGTTGAGATCGTTGACTGTCTCCGGCGGCGCGGTGAACAACGGCTCGTTGATGGCGTTCTTGCGCTTGATCGCCAGCACCGGGACGCGGCGGAACCCCAGCTTCTCGTAAAGCCCGATGGCCGCGGCGTTGTCGTGTGCCACCGACAAATCCAGATAGGCGCGCCCGGCTCGGCGGAAATGGTCGGCGACGGCTCGAGTCAGGGCTTCACCGATTCCAGGTAGCCGCGCCGCCGGGTCGACCGCCAGGCTCCACAAGCTCGAGCCATGTTCGGGATCGTCGAAAAGAAGTTGATGGTCGACACCGGTCACGGTTCCCACGACGGCGCCATCGTCGTCACGCACGGCGATCAGGTAGGTCACCGCCTCGACGTTGAGATGGTTGTTCCAGATCGTCTCGACCGGCCCGGGGACCATGCCGCACCGTACGTACACCCGGTTCATCGCATCGGCGTCGACCGGGTCGTTCAGCGAACGCACCGTCACTCCCGGTGGCGGGGGTGTCGACTCGTCGTCGTGCGAGTCCTCGGCGAAGCGCAGTCGGTAGGTATGGCTGGGATCGATGAACAACTCTGTCGGCGCTCCGGCGACCACCACATGAGACTCACGCGCGTAGATACAGATGTCCCGGCGCCCGGGCGCCTCCTGCCGCAATGCCTCGGCCAGTTCGGTGGCGTCGGCGAAGGTCTGACCAAAGATCAGCCGACCCCAGCCCAGCTCGAGCTCGACATTCTTCGCCATCCCTTCCAGCAGGTGCGGAGGCGACGCGTCGTGCAAGCCCAGGGTGATCGCTTCGGGATGATCCGGGGCGGGGTCAAGAACGCTCATGCCCGGTGTCCCCCTACCGGCTGACACTGCGACCTGCATTCATGCTGGTCAGATTGCCCAACTTCGTTCAGGTTAACCGCGGTCGCCACAGCCCGGCCTCCCAACTGACGCCCCATGGTGTTTTTGTCTACCCGCCTGCGGCAGCAATCACCACCGGAGGCGAGTTATTGGAGAGGCACCGCACAGTGAAACGAGCGCTCCCAAACCCCGAAGAGTCAGGCTCGACGCACATCAACCTCATAGCAAATACCGAGGTGACACTGCTGTCGAGCGGTGCTCTCATCCCGTAAGGTGCCCCCGTGGAGCGCTTGCTGGAGCGCGAGGCCGTACTGGCCAAGCTGTCCGCTTTGACGCGTGCGGCGCGGCAGGGCAACGGTCAGGCGGTTTTGCTCCGCGGCGAGGCCGGCGTCGGTAAGACGGCGGTCATCGCTCGGTTCACCGCCGGTCTACCCAAAGGCGTGCGCGTGTTGCGCGGCTGGTGTGATCCGCTGGCCGCGCCCCGCCCGTTGGGCCCGCTGCTGGACGCCCTGGCGGGGGTGGGCCCCACGGCAGCCCGCGCGCTGGACGCGGCCATCGAGTCCGGCGACACCGGCGCGCTGTATCGACGACTGCTGACGGTGCTGCGCGACGGGCAGCGGTGGGTGTGGGTGATCGAGGACGCCCACTGGGCCGACGGAGCAACGCTTGACCTGATGCGGTTCCTGGCACGGCGAATCGACTCGTTGCCGTTGCTGCTGGTGGTCACCTACCGCGACGACCAAATTGACCGGCAACACCCACTGTCCGTCGCGTTGGGTGACGTAGCGACCTATGCCGCCGTCAGCCGTATCGCGTTGGAACCGCTGAGCCTCGACGCCATGGCGGTGTTGGCCGCCGGCAGCGGCGTCAACGCGGACCAATTGCACCGACTCACCGGAGGCAATCCGTTCTATGCCACCGAGGTGCTGGCCGCGGGACCCGTGGCCTTGCAGCGAAACACGTTGCCCCGCAACGTGACCGAGGCGGTCTGGGGCCGGCTGGGCCGGCTGTCGACGGGTGCGCGGAAAACCGCCTACGCCGTGGCGGTGTGCGGCCCGCGCGTGCAGCCTGCGCTGCTGCACAAGGTATGCCCGGCGGCCGGGCAGGCGTTGGCTGAATGCCTGGACGCCGGAGTGTTGCTCGCGCAATGGGATGCGATCGGATTCCGTCACGAACTGGCGCGACGAGCGACGCTCGATCAGATTCCCGACCATGAACGCACGGCGCTGCACGCCAGCGCGCTGTCCGCGCTGGCCGAGCCGCCCATTGACCCGAACGCATTGGCTGCGCTGGCTTTTCACGCTGACCAGGTGGGTGACGCAGTTGCTGTGATTCGCCATGGCGTGGCCGGGGCCGAACGAGCCGCAGCATTGGGGGCGCATCAGCAGGCCGCCGACTTGTACGCGTTGGCGCTGCGCCATGCCGACACCGCTCCCGCGGCAGATGTCGTGCAATGGCTGGAGCAACACGCAGTCGCCTGTTACCTCTGTGGTCGCGGCGAGGCCGCCGTGTCGTCTTGGCGCGCGGCGATCGGGTTGCGCCACGGGCTGGGCGACTCTGTGAAGGAGGGCGACAACCTGCGTTGGCTGTCACACGGCCTGTGGGGCTTGGGCCAGGTGGCCGAATCCGCCGCGGCCGCTCGGGCCTCGCTGCAGGTGCTCCAAGATGCCGACGCGTGCCCGGAGTTGGCGTGGTCACTGGCGAACATGGCCGAGCAGGGGATGTGGAATTTCGACCCGGCGTGCGGTGACTACGCGGCTCGAGCGATCGCGGTGGGCACCCAACTCGGTGATGACGCAGTCGTGGTCCGCGCTCGCGGTTACGTCGCGCTGGCCAACGTCGTGCGCACGGACACCGGCTGGGAGGAGCTGGAAGCGGTTTGGCATCAGGCGATGGCGGCCGACGCCCGCGGCGAGACCGCCGCCTTCCTCGGCGCAGTGACGGGCTACATCGCAGCGATGCACTATGACCCCGATCGCGCCGACCGCTACACCGCGGGCACCGTCGCGTACTGCCGCGACCACGGCATCTACCTGTTCGAAGGAATCGCCGGCGGGGCCGAGGCACTGGTGGGCCTGCACCGGGGTCACTGGGATCGAGCCGCTGCCCGCGCCGAGGATTTGTTGAGCCGTCCCGGCTTGACCTTGGTGAACTGGATTGCGCCTCGCCTGACGTTGGCCCTGATACACGCGCGCCGCGGCGAACAACCCGTCGGGTCGCTGCTTGACGACATCGAAGCAAGTTCTGAATTCGACCAGCAGCGGTTCTTCCCGGTCTGGGCGGCGCGCGCCGAGGCCGCGTGGCTGGCCGGCGACGACGACACGGCGTGCGCCGTCGCGCAGCGCGCCCTGGCCGCCATGGGCACCGACCGCAACCCCTGGCTGATCTGGCAGCTGCGGCGTTGGGCGCACTTGCCCGGCGCTCCGGCGACACCCATGGCACTTCGTGACCCGATCACCCCGTTTCAGTTGGAAGTCAGCGGTGACTGGCGGGCGGCGGCGCAGGCATGGGACCAGCGGGACTGTCCGTATGACGCGGCCATCGCGCGACTCGGTGGAGACCCTGACGCTGTGCAGAGCGCGTTGGCGACGTTTCGCCGGTTGGGCGCCAAAGCGGCGGCGCGACGGGCTCAGCAGCGCCTTACCGCTTTGCGCGGACCCGTGCGACGCGGCCGGCGTGCCGACACGCGGTCCGACCCGGACGGACTGACTCGTCGGGAACGCGAAGTTCTAGCCCTGCTCGCCGAGGGGCACAGTGACGCTGAAATCGCCGGCCGATTGACCTTGAGCACCAAAACCGTCGGGCACCACGTCGCGGCGATCCTGGCCAAACTCGGCGTCGACAACCGCACACAAGCAGCGGCCCGCCGGCCCGCCGCCCAGCGCGCGGTCGACCCGCAAACATAGGGAAGATTACCGATCAACCGGGTGCGTCCGCCGACGCAGACTTCCAGCGAGCAGCACTTCTACTTGTGCCTGGGAGACTGGAATGTCATTCCTACTTACGACACCGGAATACATGTCGGCGGCGGCGACCGACCTGTCGAACATCGCATCGATGATCACCGCGGCTAATTCCGCGGCCTCCGGCTGCACCTCCGCCGTGCTCGCTGCCGGAGCCGACGAAGTGTCGGCGGCCATCGCGGCACTGTTCAGCGCGCACGGTCAGGCCTATCAAGTCCTCAGCGCGGAAGCGGCGGCGTTTCACCAGCAATTCGTGCAATCGCTCACCGGCGGCGCCGTTCAGTACGCCGCCGCCGAGGCAGCCGCCGCCAATCCGTTGCAGACCGTCGAGCAAGACATCCTCGGAGTCATCAACACCCCCAGCCAACTGCTGACCGGCCGTCCCCTCATTGGTAACGGCGCCAACGGCGCCCCCGGAACCGGCGCAAGCGGCGGCAACGGGGGATGGCTCCTCGGTAACGGCGGCAACGGCGGGTCCGGCGCCGACTCGCAAAACGGGGGAAACGGCGGAGCGGGCGGATTGATCGGTGGCGTCGGGGGGAATGGGGGCGTCGGTGGCGCCGGCGGTGCCGCGGGCGGAAACGGCGGAGCCGGCGGACTGCTCGGTGGCGCCGGTGGAGGGGGCGGCGTCGGGGGCATCAGCGGACTCTCGGGCGGCGCCGGCGGCAATGGTGGGGCCGGCGGACTGTTCGCTTCCGGTGGCAGTGGGGGAGCCGGCGGCATGGGCAACTTGACCGGCGGCGTCGGCGGACACGGCGGGAGCGGCGGGTTGTTCGCGACTGGCGGTAACGGCGGACTCGGAGGCTACGGCCTCGCCAACGGCGGCAACGGGGGCGGCGGCGGCGCGGGCGGCTGGTTCGGGGCCGGCGGTGCTGGTGGCGCCGGTGGCGCCGGTCTCTCGCCAACCGGAACTGGTGGCGTCGGTGGTACCGGGGGCGATGGTGGATTGTTCGCGTCCGGTGGTGCCGGCGGCGCCGGTGGCATCGGCGGCTTCGGCGCGTCAGGCACCGGCGGGGCCGGAGGGAACGGCGGCAATGGCGGCATCATCGGCGGCGACGGCGGCGTCGGCGGGCAAGGCGGAACAGGCCCCACACAAGGTGGCATCGGGGGGACGGGAGGCGCCGGCGGTTTTGTGTCCGGAAACGGCGGCGCTGGCGGAGCCGGCGGAGGGTCACTGGACCACGGGGGCGCCGGAGGGGCCGGCGGCAAGTCGGGACTGGTGGGCAACGGCGGTAGTGGCGGCGCAGGTGGCGTGCCGGGTTCGGGCGCGGTATGGGGCAGCGGCGGCAACGGCGGCGACGCCGAACTGATCGGCTTCGGCGGCAACGGCGGCAACAGTAAGGCGCCGGCAAATCCGGGCAGTGGCGGTGCCGGTGGCTTGCTATTCGGCGCACCCGGGGTGAACGGTTCCGCCTAACCGCAGTACCGGCGTCTGACGCAGGTAGCCAGCCCTAAGAAAAGGTGACCGAACTGAAGCCACTACGGTTCAGAACGTGGTGGACGAGGCCCACGCCAGCTACCGGCTGCGCATGCGGAGTCAGCGGTGACGGGAAGCAGCGCGTTTTCGGTGACCCGGTACGCGCAAGGTGAGGCGCTGGTGCTGGAGGTCGGTGGCGCCTTGGACCAAGTGACCGCCCCATCGCTGGCAACGCATATGGACCTGGCTTTGACGAGCGGGCCACCGGTACTGGTCGTGGACCTGACCAACGTAGATTTCATGTCCTCGGCGGGCATCAGCCTGCTTGTCGAAGCACACCGGCTGACCGAACGAAGCCCCACGTCGCTGCGGGTGGCCGCGGAGGGTCCGGCCACCAGCCGACCGATGCGCATCGTCGGCGTCGACAAGATCATCGACCTCTATCCCACCGTCACCGAAGCGATACGCGGTAGACAGTCATAATCTGGTGCCCGCGTGGGTATTTCATTTCCCATGACCGCGCTCGGCCATCCTCAGAAGCCCACCACGACCTTGCGGCGGGTGGGGCTGGCGGATCCGCTGACGGCTGCAGGACTGCGCCATGACCTCGGCGAATGGCTTCGGCAGGCGGTGACACCGCCTATTCCGGCGACCCGATATGCCGACATACTGTGCGGCGTCAACGAAGCGCTGGCCAACTGTGCCGAACACGCGTACAACAAGCAGTCCGTCCCGGGAGCCGTTACGTTGCAAGCCACCTACGACATCCGGCGGCGGGTCGTCCGGGTTTGCGTCGCCGATCACGGCGCCTGGAGGCCACCACGGTCAGAGCCCGACGACACTCGCGGACGCGGCCTTGCGCTGATGCGAGCCTTGGCGGATCGGTGCACCATCGAGCGGCACGCCGAAGGCACGATGATCTGTCTGGAATACGACGCCCAGACCGGCTGACCTCACTTCCCCGGTTTCAGCATGAACTCGACGAGGATGTCGGTCATCGCCGGAATCGCCTGACGCGTGATCACCTCATAGCCGTGGGTGCTCAAGGTGGGGACGCATAGCAGCGCCGCGCGCGGCGACAGCCCGCTCGCCTTCGCGTGTGAGGCATCCGACTCGAAGGCACCCAAGACCGCCGCCTGCGGCGATAGGTCGAGAGCGGCGGCGATGTCCATCAGCCGGTCAGCAAGGTCCTTGTCGTAGACGCATTCGGCGTCACCGTAGGCGACGATCGGTCCACCGGCGCAGGAGGTGGCGTATTCCGCCTCGGTAGGCCCGACTTCCAGCGCCAGGGTGATGTCGCCGGGCAGCGTCCGGCTGGCGTACGAGCCGCCCACACCGCCGACTTCCTCGTTGGTGGTGAAGACGAGGTAGACGTCGCTGGCAGGCCGGTCACCGCGCTCGCGCAAGCAGCGAGCTGCCTGCAGCAAGGCCGTCACCGGCGCCCGGTCGTCCATGAAATAGCAGCCGAGGTAATCGCCGAACTCCACCAGGGTTCGCTTGCTGCGATCCACACAAACCCGGGTGCCCGGCCGTACTCCGGCCGCAGCCAGTTCCTCGCGGGTGCGGCCGGTGAAGACGTATACGTGCATCCAGTCGAGCGACTTGTCACCCTTGTCGGGTTTGGTTTCCCAGATCCGCTGGCTTTCTTTGGTGGTGTGTTCAGAGCCCAGCGCGAGCACGCCGGTCAGCGTCTCCTGGGTGCCGAGGATGGCCACCGGTCCGAGCCCGAAGTTTCCCGGATACATGGTGCCCAGTTGGGTCAGGTGCAAGGTTCCGTCCGGTTCCACGCGTTTGACGAGCATCGAGAGCTCGTCCATGTGCGCCATGATGCGAGTCGCCGGTGCCTGCTCTCGAGCACCGCGAACCAGGCCGACAAGGTTGCCCGCCTCGTCGACCCAGCTGTCGTCGACGACCGGCTCTAGTTCGCGGCGGCACACCTCACGTACGGCGTGTTCCTGGCCGCAGGGCCCGTAGGCCCACAGCAACTCTTGGAGCAGATGCTGGTCGAGTCCGGTCAGCTCAGCCACGCAACATCACTCCGCGGGCATATCGGCCGGTTGACTCGCTCGTTCGGCGGCGGCCTGGTCCGTCTCCCGGACGAACCGGCGGAACAGAGCGGTAGCCGTCGCGATGCACACCACCAGCAGCGTCGGGCCGACCGAAACGATGAGTATCTGCGACACGTCCACCGGCAGGGTGAAGATGCAGATGACCGCGGCGACGGGGAACATGCCGCAAACCAGTCCCAGCTGAACGCAGAGCCTGCTGTGCAGGCTGTGCCAGTCGCGGATGTCCTGCGGGGTCCATCCCCGCTGGGGCAACGCGGCTTCGTTGAGGCTGGGCACGATGGCGCCGGCGATGAACTTTGACGTCGGTTTGCGCACGACGCCGCTGGCCACGACGGACCACACCAGGAATGTCGCCGGAATCAGTTCGGTGACCTGGACGATGCGCGGGTTCTTCGTCGTGAAGGCGACGATCAGCGAACAGGCGGCACAGACGAGCACGGCGGCATTGACCGGTTCGAATTTTCGTTTGCGAACCACGGTGTACAGACCCTGCAGGGTCGCGACGACGATCGCACCCACCAAGGCCAAGTAAGGCACGACGCCGAATACGCGCAGCCCGTAATACGCGATGACCGGCGGCACCGTGTTGATCAGCGTCGTTATCGCGTATTCGCGCAAGGTCTTTGGCGCATCGATTCCAGCGGTCGGTGATGCGGCTGTCGTGGGTTCGGAGTTCGGCACGGGGTCGAGCTTAGCCGAACCTAACTAGTGGCAATGGCTGTCGAGTAAGAGCCGGCTCACACAGGTTGTCGCATGTAGGCCGACCGCCACTGGCGTCCTAGGCACCAAAGTCGTCGCGGATGGTGTCAAAGAAATTCCGCGCGGGGCGGCCTGGCAAGGTCATCCAGCAGTGCACGGCTCTTTGGCGTTCGTGCCAATTGACCTCAACCCCGGCGTTGACGGCCCGCCGGTAGAAAGCGCGGGTGTCGGGATTCAGCACATCGTGGGTGCCGGTGAAGATGGTGAGGCGCGGCAATCCGGTCAGCGGGCCAGCGGCGGGGCTGATCAGTGGGGAGTCAAGAGGATCACCGTCGGCGTAGCGTTGCCCGGCGATTCGCAGGATGTCGACGTTAAGAATGGGGTCTATGCGAGCGACTGCCGAGACCGCGGGATCAGGAAAGGCAACATGCATCCACGGCGACAGTAAAAGCGCATCGCCCGGCGGCGGCATGCCCGACTCCTGCAACGCGTGGCACAAGCCGAGTGCCATCCCGCCGCCAGCCGAATCGCCGGCGAACATAATCTGATTCGGGTCAAAGGCATCGAGGATGCGCCGGTAAGTGGCCAGCAACAACGCGAATACGTCCCGGTAACTATGTTCTGGCGCCAGCGGATAGATCGGCACCGTAACACTTCGACCCAAAGTATTGGCCAGGGCCGCGATCAGCGGCCAGTGCACTGCGGGAAGGAATTCCATCACGTAGGCGCCGCCGTGCAAGTAGAGCATGTGCATCGTGGGTGTGCGCCGGTCCATTAGGCGCGGAGTCACTTGATAAATCGGGTGCCCATCGATATCAGCGCGAGTCACCTCGACCCGGCGAAGGATGCGTGTGGGCGGGCGCGCAGCGTATGGCCTGCGCGGGTGCGTTGCCCAGTGGTTCAACTTGTCGAGAGTGATAACGCGATTGCGAAGACCTGTTAGCCGAACAATTGACTGCAGCACAGTGGGCCTGAGCGAACCGTCTGGTGTAGACGATTGCAGTGACCTCTCCAACGCAACACTTTCTCAGCAGGTGATGCTTCCGGTGATAACGCTTAGCCGTTTCCAGTTATACCAGACAGCGTGCGGGGCCCGCACGGGCGCGGGGCTCTGCTGCGGCAACCCCTTCGACATTGGGATCGGTAGAGATTGCGACGATGTGTACTCGACCCGACGAACGCTGACATCCGGTCCGGTTTCAAGGAGAAATATCAGTGCCGCTATTCAAGAAGGGCTTCAAGGCCGCGTGGACCGAAGCCACCGAAGCACTGCAAGCACAAGCTGAGCGCGTGATGGCGCTGCCGCCCACCGCCGACCTGGCCGCAGAACTGATGGACGCATTCGGTCCCCATGGAGCCAAACGGGGCAAACCACTCACCCAGCTCGACCTCGTCACGTGGAAGGTTCGCGCCTACCAGTTCGACTCCCGGGGGCAGCGAGCGATGGTCTACAAGAAGCTGGGCGCACCAATACGCGAGGCGATGCAAGTGCTCGAACACGCGGAACTGGTGTACTTGAGGGTGCGTAGCGAGAGTCCGGACACTTGGGAACTCACCAGCAGAGGCCGAGAAGCGTTGAACAGCGGCACCGATGCTGTGCGCCAATGCATTGCCGAGCGTGGGGGCGCTCAGCCCGCGGCGGGTGCATCGGATCGGCCACCGCGCCAATCGATCGCTGAACGCCTCCAAGAACTGGAAACGTTGCGCGCCGCCGGTGCGCTTTCGCCGGACGAATACAGCGCCGCGCGCGCCCGGGTCATTGACGACATCTAGACGGACCTCACTGTCTTCGCCGCAGCATGCCGGCAGTCAGCAGCACCGCCCCGATCAGCGGGCAAAGGGTACGCGCGTGATTCCACGCCGTCCATGGGCGTGCGTAGGACTGCCATACCAGCGCCGCGTTTGCTGTGAGATCGGCGTTGTCCAGCTGGTTGTTGAGCGGGACATTGACCGCGGCTGTCACGAGCATCGCCACGATGGCGAGTATTGCGCCCGCCAAGAGGTATCCACTGCCGCGCCGACGCAGTTGGACCGTCGCCGCGATGCCGACCGCCAGCGCGGCCAGGGCAGAGCCGAAGAACAGCAGTAGGAACGGCGTACTCCTCTGTGCCTCAGCGTTGATGCCGCGCATCGCCGTAATCGCCGCCGCCGGCTCGATGCGGTTGAGGCCGCGCATGACGAGGGTGGAGAACGCAAAGAATAGACCGCCCACGGCGGCGCTGCCGATTACGGTCGCAGTGGTCAGGGTATTGAGAAGGCTGATGCGCATGTCGGCAGTTAATCCGAGAGAAGCCGATTGGTCCAGCGCGGGTTGCGAAAAGCATTGTGATGCTGGGCAACTAACGACGCCAGCTTCGCGTCATGTCAAGCGCAGTCGGTGCGAGTCAGCTTATCGGCCGCCAGCCGCCGAGCACGGCATCGCGGTACCAGCCCTGCCTTTCGCGAACCTGCACTCCGAGGCGGTTCTGGGCATTGACTCGACTGTCGATGATGTGGCCGTCGTCGATGAAGATCACCACGTGCGACGCCTGGTTCGCAGTTGCCTTGGGATGGAGGAACATCAGGTCTCCGGGCTGATAGGGACCCCCTTGCGGGATGCGCAGGCCCATCGGGCCGGCGCTGCCGTCCCATTGTTCGTGGACGTTGCCGCCGAACTTGATACCTAGGCCGTAGTTGTAGACCCAAGCGGTGAAGTTCGAGCAGTCCAGGCCCGGCCCGGGGTCCCAGGCGCCCAGCCCGGGCGGGGCATCGGGGTCGGGATTCTGCGCGGCCGCCTTGGCGTAGGTGGATGTAGGTGGTTGCCAGGCAGGGATGTGATGGTGGCGGTATTGCAGTCCCAGCGGGTTATCCGGGGAGTAGATGTATCGCATCGCCACGGCGAGGATCCGTTCCCGTTTCCAGGTAGTGGAATCACAACCGGTGTCCTGCGGGATGTTAGGGGGCGGTAAGGCTTCCGCTCGTGGCCCCCAGCCCTGGTTCGGGTACTGGCCTTGGGTATCGGGGCGATACCAATCGCTTGGCGGATCTAGGGTTTGGGGTAGCGCGTCACGAGCGGTGAAGTCCGCGGTCAACGACGCCCCGTTGCATAAGGATGATGTCTCACCGTTGTCGGCCCGCGCCAACACATTTGGCGCATGGAAGGCTAACGTTGCTGCCCCTATAGAGACGGCGAACCGGATCAAGCCGATGAACTTGGGGCTCTGGCCGTTAACTGGTCACTCCGGTCAACTCCCGTGCCACGGCATCGAATGCGCGCAGCGTGTCCAGCATGTGCGGCTCGTGCGAGTCAGGTTGGGCGGATACTTTGGCGGCGACCACTTCTGCAGCGCGGTTGATATAAATCATTTGGCCGCACATGCCCTGGCACAAGACGACGTTGCTGCCCGGATACGGAAACCACATCTGGTTGCGGTACATCCCGCCGGGCATTTCGTTGTCGTGTGGGCAGGCCGCGAAAGCTTGGCGTGAGTCCAGGCCGCCGTCTAGGGTGTCGGCGATCCACGCCGCCGGGATCACCTGCTGCCCGGTCAGTGAGGCGCCGTCACGCAAGAACAGCGACCCGAACCGGATCAGGTCGCCAAGACAGGCGTTGATGCCGCCATCGAAGAATCCGGTGCCTTCCGAGTCGACGCCGATAGTGGCATCGCATTGGGCACCGATGCGGCTCCACAGCAGTTCCGACATCAGCTCGGGCATCCGCTGGGCACCGGCGACTTCGCAGATCCAGCCGAGTACGTCCGTTTCGCAAGAGCGATATTGAAAAGGGCCGCCGTGCATCGACTTTCGCTGCAAGGTCAGCAAAAACTCGCGCACCGTGGCGGGGGAGTCCGGGCGGCTCTTGGGAGCCCACCCCATCGCCTGGTCGAGGAGGTGTATCTCTGCGGCTGGGTCGTCATAGTTTTCCGAGAACGCGATACCCGACCTCATGTCCAGCAGGTGGCGTACCGTCGCGCCGTCATAGCCGCAGTGCGCCAGGGCCGGGACGAATTTTGTGACCGGCGCGTCCAGGTCGATTGCGCCCGCCTCGTGGAGCACTCCGCTGACGGCACCCACCAGCGACTTGCTCACCGAAAACAACAGGTGTCGGGTCTGGGGCGTCATGTCGGCGCAGTAGTGCTCGGCAACCATCGATCCGCGGTGAGCGACGGCCCACCCATCGGTGGCGGTCGTAGCCATCACCTCACCTACGGTGGTGGCCGAACCAGCCGTGCTGGTTACCGGAATATCAGCTATCGGAGCCGTCGCGCCCGGCAACGAGGCGACCGGCCCGGTACCCCGCGGGATCACCGCGGTCGGCACCATTTGTTCGACGTGCTGAAACGACCAATGGACATAAGGCGCCGACAGCCAATTGCTCAGCGAGATGCCGGCCGGAACGCGACTCACGCAGCGCTGCTCACGCCCGCGCGACGAGCCGCGAAACGATCGGCGTGGCCGGCGCCAGGGGAGTAGAGGCGAACTTCGCCTTCATGCCCGCAACCCAGCGCCGGCACCGTTCGGTCAGTTGATAGTCCGGGGTCTGCAGGTGCCCGCGGGTGATGAGCACACCCAATTGCGCACCCGGACAGCGCAAGTCGCCGGGCGCGGCGACCCGCATGTAGAACGCCTCGGATCCGTCGAGCAGGGTGGCCCAGTCGTTGGCGGAGCGCGCAAAGGAGACCCGACCGTCATCGTCGATGCGCCACACGCCGGTGCGCGGTGTCGCGGTGAACAGCTCGACTTCCGGTGAGGTCTCGTTGATGATCACTTGGCCCCACACTTCGTCTTCGCCGTAGCCCCGCTCCCACCGTGCGTTGATCGACTCGATGTCGAGCTCGTACTCGACGTCCATGTACTCCAACAGGTGGAACAGGAACAGCGGCATGTCGGCGTAAGCCTCGGTCGTGAGGTTCGTCATCGGACTGGCGCCGCTGAGACGGGGGTTCACCTCGCCGAGGTACAGCTGGTCTGAGTCCAGGTCGTGGAGCAGGTCGACCTCGAAGTAGCCGCGGTAGCCCTCCCGGTTCAGCACGTCCCCGAGCTTGCGCACCATTTCTCGGGCGGTGTGGGTCTGTTCCGGCGGCAGCACTTCGCGCCAGATGTCGTTGCCGCACCAGCTGCCCCGTAACGGAGTCAGTTCCGAGTAGCCCACGAGGCTAGTCATGGCGGGGCCGATCACGGTGCCGTGGCGGGTCACGGCGCCCTCGATACACACCTCGACATTGCGGATCCGCTTCATGACTTTGAGGTCCTGCCCGCTCAGGGCGGCGGCGTGCTGGTTCCAGTCGGCCTGACCGCGCACGAAGAAGGTGCCGCTGCCCGCGGCGCCGTACGCAATCGAGATGACGAGGTCATCGCCTAACTCGGCGTTCTGCGCCAGCGTCACCAGTTCGTCGTAGGAGCCGGCCCGCCCGATAGTGTGCGGCACGCTGGGAACGCCCGCGTCGTTGGCCAGGCGTGTCATTACGATCTTGGAGCCCAGGCGGTTTCGCAACTCCACCGGGGGGTGCATGATCTCCAGGCCCGCTTGCCGCGCCAGGGCCTGGGTCTCTTCGTCAAGCATCACGAAGCAGGCCTTGCCGCCGGGTCCTCGTCCCGCGATGAATTCGAGTGTCTCCGGGTCGGACAGCAGGTGATTGCACACGTCGCCCATCGAGCCGAAATCGAGGCGGTCGCGTCGCCGCGGTACGAAGACCCGTGAATGTACCCCCTCGAACGAGTCAAAGTAGGTGAGGTAGAAGAAGTTTCGTATCCAGCGGTCGAGGCCGAGCAGGTTGAACGGGGTGGGCGAGATGAAGTACAGCGGCACCTTGTTGGTGTGGAAGAACGCGCGTACGTCCGAGAGGCCGTTGAGCGGGCGGGGGTCGGGCGCCATCAGGCCGGCCGCCGTGACGTCGACGCCTGGCGCAAGCATCGCGGCGGCGCGGTCGGCGATGAACCGGCTGGAAGTAAAAGAGGGTAAATCCTGGGGGATCTCACGCCGTCACGCTACCCGCCCTCGGTGCCACCTGCACTTGAGTTGGGAGTCATTCGCCGGCTGTTGAAAGTACCCGGCCACCTGAGGAGTTCGGCCAGCCAGTCAAGGCCAGATCGGCGATCGCATGCAGTTCCTCGCCAGTGGCACCGCTGCGGGCCTGGATGGCGATCCCTTGGCAGACGGCGCTGATCCAGCGAGCCAGCAACCGGGTGTCCACGTCGGACAGTTCGCCGGCGGCCACCGCTTGATCGAATCGGCGCGCCAGCTCGCCCACGGCGGCATCACGGAATTCGGCCAGTCCAACCGCATTTCCGACCAGCAGGCAGCCATGCGGATCGCCGGATGTCGCGTCAGCCGCCCCGTGCACCATGGCTTCGGCCACCTCGCGCGCGGTCGCACGGCTGAGCGCGGTGGCCATATAGCCGCCCGGGCCGTTGACGTACCGCTGCTTGACCCGTTCGAAGAGTTGCTCCTTCGAACCGAATTCAGCGTAGATGCCACGGCGGTTTACTCCGGTCGCAGTGCTCAAGTCGCTGATGGAGACACCCTCGAAGCCGCGGTCCCAGAACAGCTTCATCGCGATCTCCTCGACCGTGTCGGGGTCGAACTCCCGAGGTCGCCCTACCGTCATGTACCGCCTTCAGTGATCCCGGTCACAGCAGGAATTCTCCGCTGTGAAAGTGGATTTTGACCTGATAATACTTTGTAACATATCGGTTCGAAAATAAGAGGAAGGTGCGCGATGAACTCACAACCCCTAGCCGGACGCCGGGCTTTGGTCACCGGAGGGGCGCGCGGAATCGGTGCTGGAATCGTGCGGCGGCTCGCCAAAGATGGCGCCGCGGTGGCGTTCACCTATTCGTCGTCAGCCGCCGAAGCTGACAACCTGGTGGCCAAGGTGACCTCCGCGGGGGGCAAGGCCGTGGCCATCCAGGCCGACAGCGCCGATCCAGCACAGGTCGGCGCCGCGGTTGAGCAGACCGTCGCCGCCCTCGGTGGATTGGACATCCTGGTCAACAACGCCGGTACGGCGTACCTGGCGCCGATCGACGAGTACCCACAGGAGCAGTTCGACCGCGTCGTGGCGATCAACATCGGCGGCGTCTATTCCGCGATTCGCAGCGCAATCAAGCACCTCGGCGAGGGATCGCGGATCATCAACATCGGCAGCATCAACGCGGACCGCGTTCCGGTAGCCGGGTTGGCCGTGTATGCGATGACCAAGGGCGCGGTCGCGGCCCTGACCCGAGGTCTCGCGCGCGAACTCGGGCCACGCGGAATTACCGTGAACAATGTGCAGCCGGGGCCGATCGATACTGACATGAACCCGGCCACAGGCGAATTCGCCGACGCCATGCGGCAAGTCATGGCGTTGAACCATTACGGACACACCGATGACACCGCGGCCGTCGTCAGCTTCTTGGCCGGCCCCGAAGCGGGATTCGTGACGGGCGCGAATTGGAATGTCGACGGCGGATACACCGCCTGAAAAAAGAGACTAGAGCGCGTACAGAGCCGGGAGGTTGACGACGATCGCTTCCTGGCTGCTTCGTGCGATGACCAATTCCGCCGGCGTGTCCGGGTCGGGATTTTCCTCTCGGTGCGGCAGGTGCGGGGGAACGAAGACATAGTCGCCGGGATCGGTCCGGACCCGGACCTCGCTTACTCCGTCGAAGAACACGAATTCTGGATGGCCGCTGCGGACATAGATCATGGTCTCGGAGTCACCATGATGGTGGTTGGCTGAGACGCTGCCCGGCGCCGCCAATGTCTCGCCCATCCAGAGCTTTTCGCTGCCCACGGTGGCTCCACTCAGAGCGGCGAACCGCTGCATACCGTCAGACTGAGCCGTGTTGGCATCGAGTTCAGATGACTTCACGTGGCGCACTCGATTGCGCGGCGCGCTCTGCGCGGCATCGTTGGGGAAGTCGGGGTGAAAACCGTCCGGGTCAGCCATGTGTCCCACCGTAATCTCGGGCCCCTACCTAACCTCGCCTGAATTGCGACCGATTCACCCCGACCAGCGATCGTTTCAAGTCAGCGGCACAGTCCTCGGGGTAGCAAGGCAAACTAGTCGCGGTCGTGGTGGCAGACGGCCTCGAGCTTGATTCCTACCGGGTCGGACCAGAAGGTGGCGTAATAGTGGCCCGGGTACTGCGGGAAGTGTCGGGGGGTGTGGATGACGTTGCCGCCGCTACGTAGGACGTGGTCGTGAACGCGGTCGACCAGCGATCGACGCCGAACCATGAACGCCAAGTGCTGTAGACCCGTTTGTTGTGGCGAGTACGGCCCCACAACGGCAGCCGGGTAGAAGAAGACGTAGGTTCCGGGCTTGTTTTCCGCCGGTTTGTAGGCGAACTCGTCGTCGGCTGCGAAGAACGGTTCGAAGCCGACCAACGGCATCAGGTCGTCGTAGTAGCGCTTCGCCGCGGCGAGGTCCGGGACGTTGATTCCGAGATGACCGAGCACGACTTAAGTATCGATTCTTTGAGCCCAAGCGGAAGCCGAGGCCGTGGTCATTCCCGGGCGTTCGCGCCTTCACGGCGTCGAATCCCGGCCAGTACGTCCTCACTCGCGCGAAACTGCAGGCGATTTATGCGACCGTTCTCGACGATGAAGTCGAAGGCAACCTTGGCCTCGCCGCGATGTATCCACGCGGCGCCCGGACGATCCTCGACGAAGACCGGGAAGGCAGCCTTGGCCGCACCGTTGAAGAAGCTGGCCACTTCGTGGGCGCCCTCAAGGCGCGTCGGCGTACCGAGCGCGCTCGCGGCCGCGTCGGCCGAGACCACCACGTCGGGAGCGAGCAGCTCCAACAGCCGGGTGAAGTTGCCCTCGCGCGCCGCGGCCATGAAAGCGTCCACCACCTCCCAATCGGCGAGCGCGTCCTCGGGCGCGGCCGGACGCACCTTGGCGCGAGCCCGAGAGGCCATCTTGCGCACCGCGGCCGACGTCGTGTCGAGCATCGAGGCGATCGACTCGAAGTCGATACCGAAGCTGTCGTGCAGCACAAAGGCCACCCGCTCGGCGGGCGTTAGGCGGTCGAGTACCACCTGAAGCGCAACACCCACGGTGTCGGCCAGCACCACATCGTCGGCTGGGTCGAGTGCCGTCCCCTCGACCTCGATCGACTCCGTGGGCACTGGCGTACGCGCCCGCAGCTGGTCGAGGCACAGCCGCGAGGTCACCGTCGTAAGCCAACCCGGCAGATTGGCGATCGGTTCCTCGGTGGCATGCAGGCGCAGCCACGCCTGCTGCACGACGTCCTGTGCAGCGTCGGCGTCGCCTAAGACCCGGGCAGCGATGCGCTGCAGGCGAGGACGCTCGGCCTCAAAGCCGTCGTGCAGGCGGTCTTCACTCACCCTCGCGGTCACACTTTCGTCGTCGGATGCGTCACCATGCTGACGCACCTGAACCGCCCGATGTGACCGGAGGAGAACTTTCGTGAAAACCATGACCTGTCAAGACCTCGGTGGCCCCTGCGGACTTGCGCACCGCGGTGAGAGCGCCGACGACATCATCAAGGCGCAGGACCGACACCTCAAGGAGCTGGCCAGCGCCGGCGACGAAGAACACGTGCCCGCCCACGAGGACATGAAAGGCCGCTGGCGACACCCGATCAAATCGCTCGGCTGGTACAACGACGTCAAGAAGCGGTTCGCGGCGTTGCCGGAGAGTTGACACCGAAGCTCTTGCCTTCCGGCATCAGCATCAGTTGCTGCGGTCGGCCCACCCAGGAGGAAGATCACCTGGGGCTACCGAGATAACCGTCTCATCGTCGGTGCCTGCGTACTCGAAGAACGTGATCCGGGCAAACTCCGGGACGACGTAGATGGGATAGGTCGGTCCTTGATCGCGATAGGCCACCATCTCGTCGATGTGCTCATTCTGGAAGCAGACCGTGCGCTCGCCGTGCCGCTCGACCCACTGGGGAAAGAAGATGACGCCGTGCAAACGGCGCTTGGCCGGCATCACGTTGACCGCAACCGATGTACCGGTCGGCTCGGTCCACGAAATCTTGAAATGGCCGTCGTCGAGCTGGACGAGGTCAACCTCTTGGTCCTTCACCCAGCGGCCACCGACCATCCCCGAGTGAATGCGGTAGTCGATGGTGTGGTCGTTCTTGACGTACATCTCGTATCGCCATCCGTTGTCGTAGGTGTAGATGAATCGATGTCCCACGATGGCGGTCAGGTCCTGCGGCGGGGCTGCCTCGGGTGCGGCGGTCATAGCTGACTCCTCGAAGATTGCGGCGCACGTGAGGCACGCAAGCTAGTCGCGCCTGACGTCCGTTTGAAACAAAACTATTTTGTACGAAAACATTATGGCATACTCGCCGGATGGACGTTGCGTCGGAATTCGGACGGGTGATCGGGCCGTTGCGCCGCGCTGTCCTGCGCAGCCGGCTCGCCGAGGACTTGCCCGATCTCCCGGAAGCGCAAATTGAACTGCTCCGTGCTCTCCAAGCCGCTGGAACCGCCACACCGGGGGAACTGGCAGCACAGTTGCGGGTGGCGCGGTCGACCATCAGCAACCTCGTTCGCACGATGACCGCCGCCGGTCTCGTACAGCGCACACCGTCGTCATCAGATTTCCGTCTTGTCCAGCTGAGCCTTTCGCCACTGTCGCGGGACATGCTCGAGCGCTACGACCGCATCAGCACCGCGGCACTGCAGCGCGCCATCGATTCACTGACCACCCAAGACCGCGTCGCCCTCGAGCGAGCAGTCCCGGCTCTTCATGCACTGCTGACCGCATTGGACCGCGGGCAGGCCAGGCAACGCACCAACCGGCCCGCCTGACCGGAAGGGGCGCAGATGGGCTCAAAACCGACGCTTTTATTGCTGCACGGTGTGACGATGTCGGCGCGTGCGTGGGCCGACGTCATCCCTGACTTGACGGATCACTACGACGTCATCGCCCCTACCGCGGTCGGCCATCGGGGGGGACCGCAAATCGCCGGCACGGCGACTATCGGCGGCTTGACCGATCACATCGAGAGGGTGCTCGACGCTCGGGAACTCAAACGAGTCCACATCGCCGGCAACTCGATGGGTGGGTGGATCGCGATCGAGTTGGCGCGCCGCGGTCGAGCCGATACCGTGTGCGCCTTGTCTCCCGCTGGCTTCTGGGCTTCCGGCAAGAACGACGCCACGCATGCCACCAACCGAATTCGCCGCAGCGTGCGTCTCGCACAGGTCACCCTCCCAGTGGCACCCGTCGCTCTACGCATCGGTGTCGTACGCCGCGCAGCGCTACGGGACATCGCCGAACACGGCGAAATCCTCACTGCCACTCAGGCTCTCGATATTGCCCGCGACGCGGCGAACTGCGGCGCTGCCAGGGACTTGCTTGGCACCGCGGAACGAGTTGAACCGCTAGACCCCCTGCCGTGCCCAATAACGCTGGCATGGTCGGCACACGACCGGATTTTCCCACCCGCGGTCAACGGCACGATCGCCCGCGAAAGACTGCCCCAAGCCGAATATGTGGTATTGCCCGCTGTCGGGCACGTTCCCATGATCGACAATCCACGCCTGTGTGTACGTACCATCCGCGCCGCCGCACAGCAGACGCGGTGAGTCTCCACATTTGCGTTTGAGCACATGGCGTTTCGCCAGAATCGGCCGGGTTGTAAGGCATTGGGATCACGTCGCCCGCTTCCTCCCATTCTCACTATAAGCGGGCGAGGGGGGCTTGCGGCAAGGCCCTGCATCTGTTGCAGAATCGCCCGGCAACTACAGGCATGGGGGTGCTGATGGCAGCGGACATGGCAGATACACCGGAACGCTTCGTGGCGCATGAGTCGGGGGCTTTCTTTCACGGCACCAAGGCCGTCCTTGAGGTGGGGGAGTTCTTGACGCCCGGCTACCCATCGAATTACCGGCCGGGGCACATCTCCAATCACGTCTACATGACGAGAGTTTTGGACGGTGCGGTGCTCGCAGCTGAGATGGCGCTGGGGCAAGGCTGTGGTCATGTGTACGTGGTGGAACCGCAAGGCAGCGTCGAGGATGACCCCAACGTGACGGACAAGAAGTTCCCGGGAAATCCCACCCACTCGTACCGAACCCGACAACCGGTGAGGATCGTCGGCGAGATCACCGACTGGGTGGGGCACTCGCCTGAGTATCTTCAGACCTTCCGCGACGGTCTAAATGAGCTGCGGCGCAAAGGCCTTGATGTCCTCTACGACTGACGGGCTTGATACTGGTCGACAAGGCTTGCCTGTGCGGTATGGCCGATCCAGGCGAAGAGCAGGAGCGGGATGCCCCAAACTGTCAGGGCGCCTTGAAGCGAGAACGGACCAGTGGGTGCGATGAACGCGACGAGAAGAATGACATGTCCGGCCGCTGCCAGGGAGGCGAGGTGCGCGGTGGACCTACGAAACGGCCCGTAACGGTAGACGGCGAGCGCAAATGATCCCGACGCCACCACGGTAGGAACACCTGACATCACGAGCAGTCCGAACGCGAGATCATAGAGCAGCGTTGACAATTCAGCGCTGCGCGGGCGGTAAAGCAGAATATCGAAAACGGTGAATCCACTGAGTATGAGCATGGTCAGGCCGACCATTCCGACGTTGAACCCCGTTGCTAGGAGTGATCCGACCGGAATCCGGCAACGAAGCTGCGTCCACACCGCAGCGCCGAAGATCAGCCAGCACCCGACTCCCGCGGTGTAGAGCACCTGCGTCATGACCAGTCGGTCGTGGTGAGCTGATACCCACAGCACGATGTCGGCGCCTGACGCCGCGGTCGACGGGAACGCCCAGATCGGATAAACGGGAATTGCGGCTGCTGGCACGAGGACTCCCAGCGTCCCGGCCCACCGGGCCACACGTGCTGAGTTCGGGATTGTCGTTGCTGGATATTTGCGTTCGTCGTCGATGTGCATGAGTCTCCCGGGTGGCAGTCTTACCATTGGATAGATACCTGCTATAGCCAAGCATGCGCGCCGAACGAGAACTTATCAATGGTCAGATTGGGAAAGTAGACTACGACCATGTCGACGGTGCCCACGAAGAGCTATCACCATGGAGACCTAGAGCGGGCGGGAATCGACGGCGCTATTGCTGAAGTGGAGACCGTCGGAGTGGCCGCAGTCAGTATGCGGCGCATCGCCCGCCGCGCCGGCGTGTCGCACGCTGCCCTCGCCTACAAGTTCGGCGACAAGACCGGAATCTTTACGGCGGTGGCCGCCGAGGGATTTCGCATTGCGACCGAGATGATCGGGGCTACCGCCAACGGGCCCGACGGTTTTGTACATGGCGGCCAAACCTATATCCAGTTCGCATTGACTCACCGCGGGTACTTCGAGGTGATGTTTCGGCCCAACCTCTACCGCGCCGACAACCCAGAATTGCGCACGGCGAAGGCCGCCGCGTTCGAAGTGCTCTACGGCAGCGCCAGAGCCAGCCTCGAAGCTCGCCGTCCAGGCATGGTCACCAAGGAGGAGGTCGAGGGTCTGGTGTTGGCGGGATGGTCGGCCTCGCATGGCTTTGCAACCCTTGCGTTGACCGCCAACCTCACTGAGCACCTCGGTACTGACAGCACAGTGCTTGCTGCACAAGTGATTCGCGGCATCATCACCATGGGCGAGCTCGCGCAGCAAGCTTCGCAGGCCTGAAACGAATGACGTCAGGACACGACGGTGAAAGCTAGAGCGTCGTGCCAACTAGCTCGGCCAGCGTCGGCTTAGTTCCGTGGACGCCCACGCCGGCCACGCCGATGCACCGATGACCGTGCCCGCAGTCAGTTGCGCGACAATTCGGGGGCCGGCCAGGCGTGAATTGTCGTAGATCGTTGCGATGTCGGCCGTCTCGATCGCATCGGCCACGAGTCGCCACAGTCGGCGGTGCCGTTCCCGGATCTTGTTCTCTGGGACGTCGTGGCCGCCGTGGCGGACCCGCCGCCGCACGCGTTCTACGGCGAGGTCCTCGGGAATCAGCATGGCGTGCAGGGCAACGACGTAGCCCGCATCGTGGGCAGAGTGGAGCATGTCCAATTTCGACGGATGAGAGAAGACGGTCTCGGCAATGAACGACACGCCCGCCTCGATCAGCTTGGCGCGAGTGTCCGCCGCGATGCGCGCTGCATCGTAGGCGTGCGCAGCGGGATCGCCGGGCCAACGCCGCTTTGCGATCTCGTCGGCGTTGACGAACACGCTCCGTGGCAGCAATGGCGCCAGCGTGAGTTCGATGAACGTCGACTTACCAGCGCCGTTCGGGCCGACAACGAGGTCGAGCCGCTTCACCGGCGGCCGACGATGTCATGGCTCATCCGTCTACATCGACCACCGAGGCAGTGCCGTCGGGCCGGTACTCGACAATCTCCCCGTCGTCGTTGAGCGCCACCGTGGTGATGCCCCGCGCTGACAGCAAATCCCCGTAATGGGCGGTACTCAATGACTCTTCGATCGCGGCCGAAATCTCAGCGTTGAAAACAAGCCCCTCATCCTGGGACAGATGGTTGGTGTCCAGGGAACCGGCTAATGCGGCCTCGACGCGACGACGCGAAGCCGTCTGATGGCTCGACACCGCCCGGCCCACCCGAGCCCAATGATCCAGTTGCTGCTTGGCCGACCGGCTCTGGCGAGCACCCTCGGCAGCGGCACTGTCCACCAAATCGGCGGCAACCCTGGTGACGCGGTCGGCGACATTGGCCATGACTCAACCTCCCGTAGCAAGATGCTACGTGTTGTAGCGGAGTGCTACAAATGTAGCCACCGCCCGGGTGACATACCGCTGGAGAAGCGGGGCTCTCAAGTCCGGCTGTTAGCCTTTCCAGACGACCTTGTCCACGCCCGCCGCGTCCCGGTAGACGACACTGTCGGGGTTCGTACCGTTACGAACGTCGAAGTAGATGCGCCCCGTAACGGGGGTGCCCAAGGGGAGTGGTCCCTCTGGAAGGCCGTCGACTTGGTTGCCCTTCATCACCGCGAACGTGGAGCTGTTCGCCGCCCGAGCGTTGAAGTCGGCGATGTTCGGAGTTGCGTTACCGCTCACGCCTTGGGCAGTCACCTCCGAGTACCACACGCCGTCGTTGTGGCCACTGGGCTGCAGGTTGCTCACGGTGTAGTCGATCGTGCCGCCCAGAGAAGAGATCTCTGCCATCTGGCCGAATTGCAGCACTTGCGGATCGGCGTATGCCGGTGTCGCCGCAACCAGTCCGGCCGCCACCAATACAGCCGTTGTTGCGGTTACTTTCGATGCAATGTGTGAGAACGCCACGTCGGGCCTCCTTCGTGATGTGCCAACCGCCCAAATGATCGGCAGCTAATTTCCAGATTTCTCCGAAGCCCGGGATTTCAAACCCGATGTTTGATGCGCGCTGCCGACTCACGATTAGGAGCCGAATGAGCCGAGCACCAATGAAAATTGGTAGCTGCAAACTGCGGCGTTCGACTGGTAACCCGCCATACTCGGATGTTGTCTTTCGTTGCGATGAGTTTTGCCCTCCGGTGCAGTCTCATCTGCATGGGCAAACTCATCTATGGCTTCAACGTGTCGGTGGACGGGTACATCGCCGATGCATACGGCAACATCGACTGGTCCGAGCCGAGCGAGGAATTGCACCAGTACTGGAACGACTTCGAGCGGGGGACCGCTTTGTCGTTTTATGGGCGGCGCCTCTACGAACTGATGTCCGCGTACTGGCCGACCGCCGACGAAGCCCCGGACGCCACCCCTGAGATCGTCGACTTCGCCCGCATTTGGCGCGACATGCCCAAGGTCGTGTTCTCGCACACCCTGGAGGCCGTCAACTGGAATTCCCGCCTGGAACGCGGCGACCCGGTCGAGGTGGTCAAGAAGTTGAAAGCCGAAACTGACGGCAAGCTGGAGGTGGCCGGCGCGACGCTGGCGGCGCCGATCGTGCGGGCCGGACTGGTGGACGAATACCGGATCGTGCTCACGCCTATCGCCGTGGGCGGCGGCACTCCGTATTTCCCATCCCTGCCGTCATGGATCTCGCTGCGCCTGTTGGAGAACCGGACCTTTTCAGGAGGGACGGTCCTGCTGCGCTACGAGGCAAAACACGACTGATCGGGGCGGGGCCGATTCGACTGAACACGGCGCGTTCAACTTGACATAATGTCGCTTATCGGCAATAACCAACATTTGGCGATTCTGGACGAGACGCCCGAACTCCCGATCAGATGACGTTTCCGTCCTAGCGCGTTCTGTGCCCTGGACTGCCGTGACGGTTATATCAAGAACTCAACGTCGCATCCGCTGACCGTCACGCGTCAGGCCTACGGCACTGCCCGGACAGTCGGACGAGTCTCCGATGGGATGCGCGATCGCCCGATATTCGCCCGCTGTGATCGCCCACCTTCCCCGCTGCACTGCACGGCAATACGTCACAGTGACGAATTGGGCTGGTAAAGCGGACGAATGGATCGACGGCTGCCGCGAAACTCGGGCCCACTTCGGCGATGGGTTGCGTCGGGTCAGCGGCCTACGACGCGAGGAAGTGGCGCTACTGACCGGAATGAGCGTGGACTACTACACCCGGCTTGAGCAAGGTCGTGAGCGCAGCCCCTCCCCCCGAGTGCCGATGCACTGTCGATGCTCTGTTCGTGGGCGGCGACCAAATGACCTTCCCCGATTCCCCGAGGACAACGAATGTCGATTCTCATGGTCACCTGACGTGGGAGTCCTGCACCCATTGTGACTGCGCGACAACGGAATAGTCTTCGAGGTCTTGCCGCCGTGACCAGCAGAAGGAATCGAACATGAAGCGGACTACTCTTGGTGGTCTTGACGTGTCGGCTCAGGGCCTGGGCTGCATGGGGATGAGTGAGTACTACGGCGTACTCGGATGTTTTGGATTACACCGAGGAGAACTTCCATGGGTCATGTGCCTTTGTTGGGGTATACCCTCCCGGGTTAAGCACCGACCCAACCGTCCCACGCAACACGAGCTGGGAGTTCAAGATCAACGCCGTCCTGCTGGACACCAACGATCTCGGCGAGGCCGAGGCGATACTTAGTGCTAGTTACTCAAAAACGCATTTTAGGGTGGCGTCGAACCTACCGACTCGTACACAGGTGGCTCGCTCGACGCTTGGGCCGCTGGCGTTCGACGAATTGCGATACAACTACGTTTTCGGCTACGAAAGCGACCCGGCGGACGGCGTCGTGCTGTGTCGGGTGAAGTCGGGAAGTCTACTTTTCCAACAACCCGGTGGCGAACTCGAGGTGTGCCGGCCGGGGATGGCGGCTGTGGTTGCTGCGTGTCAGGGAGTTCCATTCAGCGGAGAAGTACATACCGGCAACCTCGTCGCGGTGCTCTTCGATGGGAGTCTCTTAAACGCTGTGGCCGCCTCGGCTTCACGCCATGGCGCCGAGGAAGCGGTGAAGCTTACCGCAGGCATGCCCATGTCCTCGACGGTCAATGACCACATGGTCAAGACCATCGACCATGTCATGCGTGACGTCGCAACCAATCCGGCAGCAGCGCAAAGTCCGCTGGTAGCAGGATCGGTCGCCCAGTACTTGGCCGCGAGCATGTTGGAATGCTTCCCCAACACTGCGCTGCTCGAACCTACTATCGAAGACCGTCACGACAGCACACCGGTGCTACTGCGGCGGGCTATCAGCTTCATCGACGACAACGCCGCCAACGACATCTCGCTGGTGGACATTGCACAAGCCGTGTACATCTCGCCGCGTGCGCTGCAGTACATGTTCCGCAAGCACCGCGATTGCACGCCCACCGAATACCTCCGCCGAGCCCGGCTACACCACGCACACCTCGATCTCGTCTCCGGAAATCGGCGGGATACGACCGTGGGGCAAGTGGCCGCCCGGTGGGGGTTCGGACATCTGGGCCGTTTCGCCATCGCTTACCGGCAACAATACGGTGAAAGTGCCCACCAGACGTTACGCAGATGACAACGGGTCAAGCTGGATACGCGGACCAGACACCATTCGAGGCAACGGTATTCGGCAGCTGGCTGCCCATAGAAAAAGCCTGGCGACACGGTGTTCACCGCCGCCGCTGGTTATCCATGCGGTGTCGACTCGGCTGCGCGGTGCCGCTTCGGGTGGTTGTCATCAGACTGCCGCCACTTTGCGACACAGGCATCGGTTTCCGTCGAGAGGTGGCCGATGGCGATTGCAAAGGCCGGGTCAATCGACGCGGTTATCTGCGCCCACGACTTTCTCGGCAATGACACTGATTCTGGTGTTGGTGTCCTGTGAGAGGCGCTTGAGCAGTTCGAAGGCGGCGGCGTTGATGTCGAAGCGTTCCATCAGGATGCCCTTGGCTTGGCCGATGACGTCGCGGCTGGCCAGCGCGCTGCGGAATTGACGTTCCCGGCTCACCAGGTTCCAGGCCACCATGGTGTGAGCGGCCACGAGAAGTCCCGCCTCGATGGAGTCCTGATCGAACACTCCGGGAAGAGGGGCCTGAAAGTTCAACGCCGCCAAGGTGTTCTTGTCGGCGAAGAGACGAAACGACAACACCGAACGCACCGGCGTTCGATCCAGGGCGGCCTCGCAGAACCGGGGCCATCGCTGCTCTGTCGCGAGGTTTTCGATGTGCAGGGTGTGCTGCTCCCATGCCGCGGACAGGCATGGCCCCTCGCCGGTGGCGCGCTGCGCGTCGTCGAGTCGGCGAACCTCGTCACGGGTGGCGCCCAGGGTCATGATGCTGCCCGAGGCGTCCAACATGGTGATACCGGCGCCCCGGGCGCCCGGCACCATCTCTACATTGGCGTCGTTGACCTGCTTCAGCGCCGACTCGAGGTCATCCTGGCCGTGCTGCTGCCGACCCTCGATCAGGTCGAGCACCGCCCGTAAGTGATGGGATTCGCCCGGCCCCGGCCACCGCCGCCGGTGCCGCGGCACGTCCAACCGGATGATTTCGTCCCGGGTCACGGCACGTTCCGTCCCTTCCCGCGGTGGTCGCGAGCGCTTCCAACGTCTCCCGGGTTCGGCCTTGGTCATTTAACGGCGCACTCGGGGCTCGTCGATTCACCACTCAGTGAGCAAGCATTGTTGTCCCGCGACGCGGCACCCGATAGGTCAGCACGCGCAAGCCTCCGGGCGGACTTATCCGATTGGCGCAACCTCCTGATTGGGGTGTTTCGTGTCGCGGCGGCGGGGCAGTCCCGACCATCTCGCCGTAGTACCTATCCCAGGAGGCTCACCGTGAAAGCGATTGTGTACGAAGGACCCCGAGAGGTCAGCGTCAAGGATGTGCCGGACGCAAAAATTGAGCGGCCTACCGATGTCTTGGTGCGGATTACCGCCACCAACATCTGTGGCTCGGACTTGCACATGTACGAGGGCAGAACCGATTTCGAGACTGGCCGCTCGTTCGGCCACGAGAATCTCGGCGAGGTCGTCGAGGTCGGGAACGGCGTCGACAAGGTCAAGGTGGGTGAGCGGGTCGTCCTGCCGTTCAACATCTCCTGCGGATTCTGTAAAAACTGCGAACGAGGCCTCACCAATTACTGCCTGACCACCCAGCCAGAACCGAATATGGCCGGCGCGGCGTACGGCTTCGCCGACATGGGGCCATGGCAGGGCGGACAGGCGGAACTCCTGCGGGTGCCTTACGGCGACCACAACTGCCTCCGGCTCGGTGAGGACTCAGTGGACAAAGAGACCGACTACGTGATGCTGGCGGACATCTTCCCGACCGGCTATCACGCCACCGAGCTGGCAGGGGTAATTCCCGGGGACTCGGTGGTGATCTACGGCGCGGGACCGGTCGGCCTGATGGCGGCGCTGTCGGCAACCATCAAGGGCGCGTCGAAGGTGATGGTGGTGGACCGCCACCCCGACCGGCTGCGGCTAGCCGAGGAGATCGGCGCCATTCCGATCGATGACTCCAAGGTCGATCCCGTCGAGTTCGTGATGGACCAGACCATGGGTCTGGGTGCCGACCGAGGGTGTGAATGCGTGGGGTACCAAGCGCACGACCCACAGGGCACCGAGGATCCGAGCATGACATTGAACAGCCTGGTGAAATCGGTGCGGTTCACCGGTGGCATCGGCGCGGTCGGGGTGTTCGTCCCGCAGGATCCTGGCGGCGTGGACGATATGGCCAAGCGGGGTGAGGTGGCCTTTGACTATGGGCTGCACTGGTTTAAGGGCCAGACCCTGGGCACGGGACAGTGTCCGGTCAAGAAGTACAACCGCCGCCTGCGCGACCTGATTGCGGCCGATAAGGCCAAGCCGTCGTGGATCGTGTCCCACGAATTGTCCCTTGACGAGGGCCCCGACGCCTACCAGCACTTCGCCAGTCGCGAAGACGGCTGGACCAAGGTCGTGCTGCACCCGAACGGCTTCCACCAGAAGCAGAAGGCCGGAGCAGGGTCTCGCTGATCCCTCACCCCACGCTGCCCATCACCGACTTCTAGGAGAGCTTTATGCGCGCAATGACATACCGGGGTCCGTACAAGGTCCGCGTCGAGGAAAAGGAGATACCGTCCATTGAGCACCCGAACGACGCGATCGTGCGGGTGGAACTGGCCGCGATCTGCGGATCGGACCTGCATCTCTACCACGGCCTGATGCCGGACACCCGCATCGGCCACACCTTCGGCCACGAGTTCATCGGCACGGTCGAGAAGGTCGGTTCGTCGGTGCAGAACGTCAAGCCCGGGGATCGGGTGATGGTGCCGTTCAACGTCTACTGCGGTTCGTGCTACTTCTGTGCCAGGGGTCTCTACTCGAACTGCCACAACGTCAACCCGAACGCCACCGCGGTAGGCGGCATCTACGGCTACTCCCACACCTGTGGTGGATACGACGGAGGCCAGGCCGAGCTCGTACGGGTGCCGTTCGCCGACGTAGGTCCGTCCGTGATCCCTGACTGGATGGAGTCCGAAGACGCATTGTTGTGCACCGACGCGTTGTCGACGGGCTACTTCGGGGCGCAGCTGGGATCCATCGTCGAAGGAGACACCGTCATCGTGTTCGGCGCGGGACCGGTTGGTCTGTACGCGGCGAAGAGCTCGTGGCTTATGGGCGCCGGGCGCGTCATCGTCATCGACCACCTGGAGCACCGGTTGGAGAAGGCCCGCACGTTTGCCCATGCCGAAACCTACAACTTCGGCGAGTACGGCGACATCGTGCTGGAAATGAAGAAAGCCACCGACTTCCTCGGAGCCGACGTTGCCATCGACGCCGTCGGAGCCGAAGCGGACGGCAATCTCGTGCAGCACGTCACCACCGCGAAGTTCAAGCTGCAGGGCGGTTCTCCGATCGCCCTCAACTGGGCGATCGACTCCGTACGCAAGGGCGGAACGATCTCGGTGATCGGCGCCTACGGGCCGATGTTCAGTGCGGTGAAGTTCGGTGACGCGATGAACAAGGGCCTCACCATTCACACCAACCAATGCCCGGTCAAGCGGCAGTGGCCGCGGCTGTGGTCCCACATCCAGGATGGCTACATCAAGCCGAATGACATTGTGACGCATCGCATTCCGCTGGAGCACATCGCCGAGGGCTATCACATGTTCTCGTCCAAGTTGGACAACATCATCAAGCCCGTCATCCTCGTCAACCACAACTGACCTACCGAAGGGAAACTTCATGACTCAGACCTCGTCACGTATGCCCGCCTACACCGCCGAGCATCCGCCGATACCGGACACCGACGCTCTCCGGGCCCGCATCCCAGGCTGGGGTGCCGACCTCGACAAAGCGGACCGACCCTCGGTGCCGAAATTGCAATTCCTCGAGACCGGCGCGCATTGGGACTTCCCCGAGCGCCAGCCGGAGAAGTGGCCGCGGGAGCGGTCGGTCGAGCATCGCTTCCTGACCCCGGTGTTCGGTACGGCGCAGCCGCCCAGGGGCCTGGCCGGGGTGCTCCGAAAGCTCGCGTACAAGAAGTTCAGCGAGGGACGCGCCGCGCACTGGCTGATCCTGCTCTACGCCGACCGCCTCGACGCAGCCGAGCACCACCTCCGCTCACTGCTCACCCTGCGGCCCGACAACCCGATCACCGAATCGGGCTTCAAGGCCGAATTCACCCACAACGGCATCAAGTCCCGGTTCGGAAACAGCCGGGTCGACGTTAAGCACGCCTGGATCGACCCCGTCATCGTGGCCGGCCCCTGGGTGCTCGGGATCCTTCTGGTGAGAAAGCTCTTCAGGCGCCGGAAGTAGAGCTCGGAGCCATCTTGACCGATCAACACGAAGACACCACGACGCAAGAGGATTCCACATCGGAGGGCAACCTCGAACTCTTCTTCGATCTGGTGTTCACCTTCGCCATGTCGCAGGTTACCCAGCTCATGCTGCATGATCTGTCGCCGAGCGGGTTCGGCCGGGCAGCACTGGCGCTGCTCGCTGTGTGGTGGGCCTGGGTCGGATACACCTGGCTGATCAACACGTTCGACAGCCAAGGTGTCCGGCACCAAGCGGTGGTGATCGGCGCGATGGCGGCGATGCTCGTCGCCGCGACGGCGCTACCCATGGCGTTCTCGTCCGGGGCGTTGGTCTTCGGGATCGCGCTGTTGGTGGTTCGGTTGATTCACGTCACGAAGTTCGTGGTCTACGCCAAGAATGAGGACACGGAGATGCGGCGCAGTTTCTTGCGGATCGCCCCGGCCTTCGTCGCAGCACCCAGCTGCATCGTGGCGGCCGCCTTCGTCGACACACCTGGCCGCGAACTGCTGTGGATGGCCGCCGCGGTGATCGACTACGGCGCGCCGGCCGTCTTTGGTCTCGGAGGGTTTCGGGTCTCACCGTCCTACTTCGTGTCTCGTCACGGCTCGATCATCATCATCGCCCTCGGTGAGGCGATCGTCGAATTGGGAGCGGGCGCAACCGATCTCCATCGGGCGGAGGTGATCGTCGCGCTCGTCCTGGGGGTGGCGATCATGGCGACATTCTGGTGGACCTACTTCGGGCTGGCGGGCGGGGCCGAACAGCGGCTGCAACAGGTGACGGGTGACGAACGAGCCCGGCTGGCGCGGGACGCGTACAGCTACCTGCATCTGCCGATGGTGGCCGGCGTCATGCTGTTCGCCGTCGGCGCGCACGCCGCTGTTGCCCAAGCCGCGGCTCCGCTTCCGCTGCTGCCGGCAGTCGCGTTGGCCGGGGGCATGGCGCTGTTTTATCTCAGCGACGTCGCCTACCGGTGGCGCGATCATCACCAGGTCCCCATCGATCGTGCCGTGACAGGGTTCGCGGCCGCGGCGGTCTTGCCGGTGCTGATGGACCTCCCGGCGATTGCGGCGCTCGGTGTGCTCACCGCGATGGGATGGGTCCGGCTGGCCTGGGAACTGTGGCGGCGCCCGCGTATCGGCCCGGGGGTGGCGGGGCAGGTGCGCTGACAAGCGCGTGCGGTCGAAAGTACCGATGGGAGTGGACAAGTCACATGATGACAGGAGGATGATGTCACATTCACGACGCCTTTCGGGGCGAAAGATCGCGGTGCTCGCCGCGGATGGTTTTGAGAAGGTCGAACTGGTGATTCCGATGCGGGCGCTCCAGCTCGCCGGTGCGAAGACCGAGATCGTGTCGCTGCGCCGAGGCCGCATCCGCGGGGTCAACTTACACATGCCGGCGACCCGGGTCGGTGTGGATAAGGTTGTCACCGACGCCGACCCCGGTGACTACGACGGGCTGCTGCTTCCCGGGGGCTTCATCAATCCCGACCTGCTGCGGCAGTCGGCGGCGGCCCGGGATTTTGTCCGCGCATTCGACCACGCCCGCAAGCCAATTGCCACGTTGTGCCACGGGCCATGGGTGCTTGCGTCGGCAGGATTGCTCACCGGGCGGACCCTGACCTCGTGGCCCGGCATCCGCGACGACCTGGTGAACGCCGGCGCCACCTGGCTTGACCGCGAGGTCGTGCGCGATCGCAACCTGGTCACCAGCCGGGGACCACAGGACATGAGGGCGTTCTTGCCGGCGACGCTCGACATCTTCGCCGAGTCGTCGAATCAATCGCAGACGGTCACAAACCATAACGGCTCGGATCCGCAGCTCAACAAGCCGCTCGGCTGGGCGGTGGCCGCCCTGCACTGGTCACCGAAGCCCTCGGCGGCGGCGCTGACCAGCGTGGCCGCGGCGGCAATAGCCTCGCCGTTACGGAGACGGGTTTCCATTAAGAACTAGGGAGCAAACTCTTTTGTATCCAACGCGACGCACCCGTAGGCGCGCTGCGAGGTCTCACAGCAAACATCATGCTTGCGCGGCGCAGCACGGGTATTCGTCCGGGCGCGATGACGGGAAGCTCTTGACCTCGACGAGGTCGCGGCGGGAGCAGCGCGCGGCAAGCCCATAGCAGCCGATCGCCCTGCGGCCCCAACTCCGTCGTCAGCGAATCGCTGATGACACCGATTACGGAACGGCGGACCGCGCCGGGTATAGGACTACCTCATAGTGTGTCGCCCTCCTGGGTCTCGGTGCTGGCATTGACACCGCCGCGTTCGTCGACGGGCGCCCGCTCACTACCTATCGCGGTCCCCCGCGTACCGCACGTTCGGGACTGCCGAGGGCGGCTCGTCGCGACATAACTCGCCGCCAGCACTATCGCGCAGCCGGTCAGTTGCAGCGTTGTCGGCCGCTCCCTCAATACGAGTGCCCCCAAGACAACGGCACCCACTGGGGTCAACAGGAGCAACGCTGAGCTGACGTCGCTGGGCAGTCGCGGCGAACAAAACGCCACGAGCAGCCATCCCAGCAGTTGTCCGGTCAACGTGACCAGGACCAACCATCCGATCGACGACCACGGTGGCGTGAAGTCGACGCCGTGCCAACACGGGCCTGTGGCGATCGCAATGATGGCCGCCGAAACGAGGACGGTGCCATAGGTCTGCATTGGTTGGCCCGCCTGACCGCCGCGGCGGAGCAAAAATAAGAAGCCCGAGTAACACAGGGCCGCAGCGATCGCGTGCACAGTGCCCCATACCGGGTTGCTTCCTACGGCGCCTCGCTGAAAGGCGCCACCCGCCAGTAGCACGCCAGCCAGGATGACGGGCAACGACCACAAGAATCGCGGTCCGACACGTTCCCGGTCGACGAGCCAGGCCAACAGCGGCACCAGTGCGATCTGGGTGTTCACCAACACTGTCGACAGGCCCGCACCCACCTCCGGTATTGATTGCGTCCACCAGAGCATGTCGCCGGCGAACAGCACGCCGCATCCCACACCCGTGAGATAGCCGCTCATGCTGAGCGCACCATGGCGTCGTCGTTCCTGCCACGCCAGCGCGCCCACCACTGGCAGCGCAAACAGGCATCGAGCAGCGGTGGCCGTGGCCGGTGTGGCAGCGGCCAGACCGAGCAGCACGGCCGACGCCGAGACACAGAGGGCGCCGAGGGCCCCGCCGAGGTGCCATCGATAGTCGGTGCGGTTTATGAGCTCCATGTGGAAGTCCGTATGTCCACTTTGCCTAACAGGTAAACTTTGCTTTTACCTGTTAGTCTGTGAACCATGGTGTCCGCCGCCGGTGAGCTCGACATGCGTGGTGGACATCCCGTGGTCGACTTCGTCAATACCGTTGCCTGGCGCGGAGATTCGGCGCGACAGATTGACTACCTGGTCGATTATCCGGACCTCGTGGCGTGGTGCCGCCTCGCTAAGGTGTTGACGGCGGCGGAAGCCCGCCAGCTGACAACCGTCGGAGCAGCAACCCAGCGCATTCTCGATGACGGCAAGCGACTGCGCGAAGCGCTGCATGCGGCCTGGACCGATGGAAACGACCTCGATGAGGTGATCGCGACGATGTATCGAGGGGCGATGCGCGAGAGGAGGCTGCGGATCGCCGACGACAGGATCATGTGGACCGAGGACGAGCTGACGAGCCGCACGCCCGTTTACCGGATCGTGGTGTCGGCCGTTGAGTTATTAACTCGCACACCGCGATCGCGGGTGAAGCGGTGCGATGACGCAGCGTGCGGTTGGCTGTTCTTGGACAGTAGCCACCGCCAGAACCGACGCTGGTGCAGCGCGGCCGATTGCGGGAACCGAGAGCGCGCTCGCCGGCACTACCAGCGCAACCGCCGGTAACGCTGCCCCGAACCGATAGTCGGACGTTGAGCCATCAGTACCATCGTGATACATTCCGACATATCGATACATGTCCGCGTAAGACCACAGGACACCAATGACAGACGCAATGGATTGGGATCTCATCTACCGGCACGACGGAGGCCCCTCGTGGAACATCGGTGAACCTCAGCCTGAAATGGCCCGGATCATCGATCGGGACGGCGCTGTACGTGGCGAGGTGCTGGACGCCGGATGTGGGCACGCCGCATTGTCATTGGCATTAGCCGCCCGCGGGTACGCGGTAGTGGGCATTGATCTGTCGCACAGCGCCATCGCGGCAGCTACTGCAGCAGCCGGGCAACGCGGACTGGACAACACCACGTTTGTGCAGGCCGATATAACGTCCTTAGCCGGTTACGACGGACGCTTCTCGACCATCTTCGATAGCGGACTGCTGCATGCGCTACCGGCCGAGCGCCAGCAGGACTATCTCCATTGCTTGCATCGGGCGGCTGCACCCGGCGCAACGTTCTACATCTTGGCGTTCGGAGCCGGCGCATTTCCCGGCCACACCGGATTGCCCACCCAATTCACCGATGAACAACTCCGCCAAATCGTCTGTGAACACTGGCAGGTTGACGAGATCCGGCCCGCCAGGCTGTACGCCCGCTCCGACCAGCTGCCCGGCGTAACAGCTACGCCCACCGCCCGCAACGTCGAAAGCGGGATGGCACATTGGCCCGGCCATCTTCTAACGGCCCACAAGGAGCGCTGACGTCGGCCAGCGGAAGGTCTCACCCTCCCCATCTCCCGCCGCGCCCGTTCCACCGAATCGTCACGGTGACGAATACGCGCCAGTGCACTTCCGCGGTACCACTCACCTGATGTCTAAGCTTCAGAAATTAGCGCAACAAACCGGCGAAGGAGCCAGGACCGATGTTGGACGCGATCGGGCGCACGCTAGGACAAGTCGCTGGGGCAACCGCTTCCATTTTCGGTATTCGAAGCGGCACGCAGGAGCCTCCACACAGCTCTCAGTGGTTGCACGGCGGCATCGAGATTCGCCAGTACGGCGCCCGGATTGTGGCCCAAACGACGGTCGACGCCGACGAGGAGAAGGCTCGCAACATCGGTTTCCGCCGCCTAGCTAATTACATATTCGGGGGCAATAACATCGCAATGACAGCACCCGTTGCTCAGGAATTTCGGAGCAACACGGGAGAAAAGATCGCAATGACAGCCCCTGTCGCGCAACGTGGCACCGACGACGGCGAGTGGCTCATTCAATTCTTCATGCCGGCGGAGAAGACGATGACGTCATTGCCCCAACCGAATGATCCGGCTGTCACGCTCGTCCAAGTCCCGCCCGAGACATATGCGGTGCGACGGTTCTCTGGGAGCCGCAGCCCTGACGCCATTGCCCGGCAATCCGCATTGTTGCGACAGGCATTGTGCGACAACGGGATCACCCCTACCGCGACGCCGGTGACCTGGTTCTACGATCCGCCGTGGACCATTCCCATGCTGCGTCGCAGCGAGGTTGCCGTACCGATCGACGTCGACGCCTAGTCGAGCACATGTCCTCGGAGGTGAGCGAGCAGCCATCGTCCGGGCGTTGGCACGCGATCGGCCTGACGGCCTATCTGGCAATGCTCGCCCTTTATGCGGGCGCAGGAGACGCCGACGCGACAAGGCTGTACTGGATCCTGGGCGCCGCCGCATTTTTCGCGGTAACCGCTGCGCTTATCGGCCTGCTGCGTGGCTGGCAGAAGCGCCGCGGATTGCTGCTCGCCTGGCCGGTGGCATCACTGATCGCCACGATCTTGGCCGGCGCGGCTGATTCTCAAGCCACCCGGGAGCTGCCGGGCACCATCACGGTCACCTTCGCTTATCTCGGACTCACTTGCGGGCGCTGGCGCTCGCTAGCCGTCGTACCACTCGGAGTCGCAGCGTTCGTCATCGGCGGTGGTCTCGATCTTCCGGGCAAGGCACCCAAAGTCATTCTGGCCGTCGCCATGTGGGTCTTGGTGTCCGAAGTCCCCGCCTGGCTGATCTCTCGACTGGAAAAGCAGAGTGCGCTGCTGCGCAGGATCGCCGAGACCGACGCGCTGACCTCACTGCTCGATCGCAGCACGCTAGGTCCCCGGCTGTCACAACACGCGAGCGAGTCCGCCGTGGTGCTGATCGACCTCGACAACTTCAAGGGTTATAACGACCGCCACGGCCACGAAGCCGGCGACGAACTGCTGGTCGCGTTCGCTGAAGCGCTGCGCTCGTCGACCCGAAAGGACGACGCCGTCTTCCGGATCGGCGGTGATGAGTTCTTGCTCTTACTGGTCGCCGCAGACCGCGCTGAGGCCGAGCAGGTCGTGGACCGGCTACGCCGCCGGTGGGCACAGGCGGAGTCGTCGGTGGGATTCAGCGCGGGCATTGCCACCGGCGAACAAAACTTGATGCGGCTCGCCGACGAACATATGTACGCCGCTAAACGGTCTCGCCGTCTGCTCAGCGACTGACACGGCGTAGCGTCAGCTATGTCCGTGTCACCAGCGCACGCTGAGGAGTCGCAATGTTGCATTCCGTTCTCATGGCCGCTCAAGAAAATCCACAAGCGGCAGGCCTCATTCTGAAAGGCATCAAAGGAATATTCGTCGCGATTGGCAGCGTTATCGCCGCAATCGTGTGCGGAGTGATCGCCAGCATCAAAGGACGCAATCCGCTCGGCTGGGGCCTTCTTGGTCTGTTCTTCAGCATCCTCACGTTGATCGTCATCACCATTTTGCCCAGCAAGAGGCGGTGATCGATATAGCCTTCCGCAACGGTGGCCGATATGGTAACCGGCATCGTTGAGTTAGCGGGAAGGCGACCTGATGGGAAAACTCAAACCGCTCCTTTTCGGCCTCGTCGTAATTGCTGTAATCGTCTTCATCGCCTGGCCGGTGAAGAAGACGTGCCCCAATGGACCATGCGGTGGCGCGCCGGACGCACAAGGCAACGTCCACCGCTACTACGAGGTCCAGCCGCTCGGCGCGGTAGTGATAGAGACCGTCACCGACCAACATGTGCCGGTGTCATACCACTCGGGTTACGAAGATCAGCGAGCGTCGGGATAGATTCGCTTTCCCGGACACCTACGCGCACCCCTTTGCCATTGGTCACTGTGACGAATAATGTTGCGCCGCAACCTAATATGCGTCACCGCGGCGGCGACTGCCGGCTGCTCCCGGCCTAGCCGGCATGACAACTTGACTGCAAAGTTTGCATTTCGTGCAATTATGGTCGCTATGGCGAATCAAATGGGTCTTCGCGAGCGGCGCCGCCGCCAGACCAGCGCCGACATCCGAGACGCTGCCGTACGACTGGCTCGCGCACGCGGCTTCGACCGGGTGACCGTCGAGGACATCTGTGCCGACGCCGGGATCTCCCCGCGCACGTTTTTCAACTACTTCCCCAACAAAGAGTCGGCGATCGCCTATGGTCCCTCGGACATTCCGCCCGAACTGGTTGCCGAGTTCGTAGCCGCCGGACCTG
This sequence comes from Mycobacterium sp. 1423905.2, assembly GCF_001673155.1. GTDB lineage: Bacteria > Actinomycetota > Actinomycetes > Mycobacteriales > Mycobacteriaceae > Mycobacterium. The sequence continues at coordinate 44,491 of NZ_LZLE01000227.1, forward strand.
CTCCCTACTCGATGATCCTGGCGGAGCTGATCACCTTGGCCGCGCACCATCTGCGCGACGTGCCGCCAGCGCGCGAACAGGCCGAGGGCATGCTCGAATTGGCCAAGACCACCCCCGCCGTGCTCGCGGCGTTCCTCGCCGACCTCGAGCGGTTCCAGAACCACCTCACCGACATCGTGGCGCGTCGCCAGGGCATGAAACCTGACGAGGAAATACCCGCACTGATCTCCGCGTTGGCACTCACGGCTGTTCGTTCCGGCATTGAGAGCTGGACCAGCGGCGATCCCAAGGACGAAGACGACACGCCGATGCCCTACGTAGAACGGGCCGCCGCGCTGGTCAACAGCATCTTCACGGAGTGATTTAAAACACCGGATAAGAAGTTGCATACTCTGCAAAATATGCACATCATGTACTAGTGCTCCGGCGGCGGGACGTCCACGCGCTTCCGCACAGTGCAGCACGGGCTACTCCATCGTCTGACAATCAAGGGTGCGCGAATCCCGACAATCGCCCAAATCCGTTGCACAGCAGCGAAAGTCGGGTGAGAAAGGGACTTACCTAGGTGGTGCAGATATCGAAGGTTGTACGCAACGCCTGGCTGCCGATGTTGATCGTCGCCGTCGTGGTGGTCGGCGGCTTCGCCGTGGCCCGGGTCAAGTCGTTCTACGGTGCCGACAACGCGGACGCTTATGTCAGCGCCAAGGTGGACGATTCCAAGCCGTTCAAACCCAAGGTCGTCAAGTACGAAATCTTCGGCTCGGCGACACGCGCCAACGTGAACTACCTGGACCTCAGCGCCGAGCACCAGCGGGTGGACGGCGCGCCACTGCCGTGGTCGCTGACCCTCAGCACGACGGCGCCCTCGGTTTTTCCCAACATTTCCGCGCAAAGCGACGGTGATTCCCTCGGCTGTCGAATCACCGTCGACGACGAAGTCAAAGCCGAAAACATGACCAACGGCGTGCACGCCCTGACCTTCTGCTTGGTGAAATCAGCATGAGCACGACTTCGCAAGACACGCAGGATGACTCGCGCACCGCTCCCATCCCGGTCGCCAAGCACGCTGCGCGCTCAGGAATCCCGCACTTCGTTCGCAAGTTCGCGGTGCCCATCATTCTGGGCTGGATCGCACTGATCGCGGTACTCAACGTCGCGGTCCCACAATTGGACGAAGTCGGCAAGCAGCGCTCAGTCTCCATGAGCCCCGACGATGCGCAATCGGTGATCGCGACCAAGCGCGTCGGTGAGGTGTTCAAGGAGTACAAGTCCAACAGCTCGGTCATGATCGTGCTCGAGGGTCAGAATCCCCTGGGCGCAGATGCGCACGCCTACTACGACCAAATCGTCCGAAAGCTCAACGCCGACACCAAACACGTTGAGCACGTTCAGGATTTCTGGAGCGATCCGCTCACCGGGTCGGGTTCGCAAAGCAACGACGGCAAGGCGGCCTACGTGCAGGTCTACCTCGCCGGCAACCAGGGCGAAGCGCTCGCCAACGAATCAGTCGATGCCGTCGAAAACATCGTGAAAAGCGTTCCGGCACCGTATGGGGTGAAGGCCTACGTCACCGGCCCGGCGGCCCTTTCGGCGGACCAGAACATCGCCGGTGACCGCAGTTTGCAGGTGATCACCACCGTAACGTTCTTGGTGATCATCGCCATGCTGCTCCTGGTCTACCGCTCGATTGTGACGGTGTTGCTCACCCTGGCAATGGTCGTCTTCGAACTGTCCGCAGCCCGGGGAGTTGTTGCGTTCCTCGGCTACTACAAGATCATCGGCCTGTCCACGTTCGCCACCAACCTGTTGGTGACCCTGGCGATCGCGGCCGCCACCGACTACGCGATTTTCTTGATCGGTCGCTATCAGGAAGCGCGGGCTGTCGGCGAGTCACGAGAAGACGCGTACTACACCATGTTCGGCGGCACCGCGCACGTGGTGCTCGGATCCGGCCTGACGATCGCCGGCGCGACGTTCTGCCTGCACTTCACCAACCTGCCTTACTTCCAAACCCTGGGTATCCCGCTAGCCATCGGCATGGTGGTGGTCGTCGCGGCAGCGCTGACCCTCGGCCCCGCGGTCATCGCGGTGGCGTCCCGCTTCCGCCAGACGCTCGAGCCCAAACGCACACAGCGCATTCGCGGCTGGCGCAAGGTGGGCGCGCTGGTGGTCCGTTGGCCGGGCCCGATCCTCGTGCTGACCATCGGCATCGCCCTGATCGGACTGCTCACGCTGCCCGGGTACCGGACCAACTACAACGACCGCAACTACCTGCCCGCTGATCTACCGGCAAATGCGGGGTACGCCGCGGCGGACCGGCACTTCTCCAAAGCGCGGATGAACCCCGAGATGCTGATGATCGAAAGCGACCACGATCTGCGTAACTCCGCGGACTTCTTGGTGATCGACAAGATCGCCAAGACCATCTTCCGCGTGCCCGGAATCAGTCGCGTGCAAGCGATCACGCGCCCGCAAGGCACCCCGATCGAGCACACCTCGATCCCCTTCCAGATCAGCATGCAGGGCGTTTCGCAGCAGATGACCCAGAAGTATCAAGAAGACCAGATGGCCGACATGCTGCACCAGGCCGACGACATGCAGACAACCATCAACAGCATGGTGGAGATGCAGAACATCACCTCGCAGATGGCCAACGACATGCATGTCATGGTCACCAAGATGAAGTCGATGACGATCGATATCGCCGAATTGCGCGATCACATGGCCGATTTCGAAGACTTCTTTCGGCCGATCCGCAGCTACTTCTACTGGGAAAAGCACTGCTTCGACATTCCGGTGTGCTGGTCGCTGCGGTCCGTATTCGACGCGCTGGACGGCATCGACACGATGACCGACGACATCCAAACTCTGATTCCCATCATGGAACACCTCGACACGCTGATGCCGCGGATGACCGCCTTGATGCCCGAGATGATCCAAAACATGAAAACCATGAAAACCACCATGCTGACCATGTATTCGACCCAGAAGGGCATGCTGGATCAGCAAAAGGAGGCTCAGCAGAACTCCTCGGCGATGGGCAAAGCGTTTGACGCATCCAAGAACGACGACTCGTTCTATCTACCGCCGGAAACCTTCAACAACCCGGAATTCAAGCGCGGAATGAAGAACTTCATCTCCCCCGACGGCCACGCGGTGCGCTTCATCATCAGCCACGACGGCGATCCCATGACCCCAGAAGGCATCTCGCATATCGACGCCATCAAGAAGGCGACGTACGAATCGCTGAAGGGAACGCCGCTGGAAGGTTCGAAGATCTACCTCGGCGGGACGGCCGCAACCTTCAAAGACATGCAGGACGGTAGCAACTACGACCTGCTGATCGCCGGCATCGCTTCCATGTGCCTGATCTTCATCATCATGCTGATCATCACGCGCAGTGTGGTGGCCTCCGCGGTCATCGTCGGCACTGTGTTGCTCTCCCTGGGGGCATCTTTCGGCTTGTCAGTGTTGATCTGGCAGCACCTCATCGGCATCGAGTTGCACTGGATGGTGCTGGCCATGTCCGTCATCATCCTGCTCGCGGTCGGTGCGGACTACAACTTGCTACTGGTGTCGCGATTCAAAGAAGAGATCCATGCCGGCTTGAACACCGGAATCATCCGATCGATGGGTGGCACCGGGTCCGTGGTGACTTCGGCCGGTTTGGTTTTCGCTTTCACCATGATGACCATGGCGGTCAGCGAGTTGACCGTCATCGGACAGGTCGGCACCACGATCGGCTTGGGCTTGCTGTTCGACACGCTGATCGTCCGGTCGTTGATGACGCCGTCGATCGCGGCGCTGCTCGGCAAGTGGTTCTGGTGGCCCCAACGGGTGCGGCAACGGCCCGTCCCGTCGCCGTGGCCGGACCCGAGTAAGGAGCCGACCAAGGCGCCGCAATCTTTGGTGACCACTTGAGGTGATGTCGGCCACGCGGCGGTTTCCCCCAGCTGAGCAACGGGTACGAACGCACGGGCGTTTAGACTGAGCGCTATCGAGACTTTCCTCCGCGTTCCCGATCCCAGCTGAGCTCCGCCACTTTCGGCAGCGTTGCCGCCTGGAGAGTGTGGCGCGCGTGTCCCGCGCTGTCAGTGGGTCGCCACGCGCATACATGAGACGGAGACGACCTTGATCGATTCTCGCGTAACCACCACTCAGCTCCGCATCGCGGAGCAGGCACGCGCCATTCGAGAACGCGCCGACGACGCCGTCGACCTCGCCCGCGGCTATGCCAATCACGCGGCGTTGGCGTGGGCCACGGTCCGCAATAGACCAGGGTTTGGCTGGCCACCCGAGGTTCGGGACCTCGTCAGTCAAGCCAAAGGCATGCTGATGGAACGCTATGACGTCGGCGCCGATGATGCCCTCGCTCTGCTCAAGCGGCTGTCCGACGAATCCAAGATCCCGATCGCTGAGGTGTCTCGCCGGCTCGCCAACCGGCAACGCCAGGTGCACCGGTCGAGACCGATCGATCACGGCAAGACCAATGCAGGGCCGCGGAGCCTGGCCCACCTGAGTAAAGACAGTGCGGAGCGGCGCCAAATGATCCGCGAGGCCACTCGCTGCTAAGCTACCGACCCCGCAGCTCCATGGGCTTCGCCGGGCACCAAGATCCGCGCCCTGACAGCGCTAGAACAGCCGGACGCCGAATGGCGCCAGCCACCAGTCGGCGCTCTGGGCGCCACCGGCGCCGCCCCCGCCACCGCTGAAGGCGTCACTACCGCCGCCGCCGCCGAGCTGGCCGTTACTAGCCGCCCTGGCCGCCGGCGTCGGCCGGGACTCCGCCGGGGGCTATGTCGGCGATGAGCCGGCACTGACAGCAAAGAGACTGTCCACTAGGCGACACGCACCCGAGGAGTCAGGGCACCACGTCGAACACCGCGGCCGCGGAGGTGATCGGCTTGTCGCAGTTTCCTTCGTCATGTAACAGCATTCGCACGCCGACCCGTCCCGACCCGGCGAGGTGAGCGGTGCCCTCGGCACGGAATGGGCCAATTTTGCCGCGCGACATGAACATCACGTGCCAACTCATCACCTGCAGTCGCCGTGTCCCGGCGACCTCGGCGGCAAGGTCGGTCGCCGCAGTCTCGAGGAGCACGTGTTGCGGGCCGATATGCAATGCCGCATCCGGCGAAGCGAATTCGACGCTGAGTGGGGGCAGTACCCAGTATCCGTCGGTTCGCTTGGCGGCACCGAAGGCCGCCCACAGCGGCGGCAACTCGGGCAAATCCTCGATCACCAGCTCGGTGCCGGCAACGTCCATCCGGTCCAACCCCTCAGGCGGAAGGCCGATGATCGCACCCTGGCCCTCGTTGAACGCGATCACCCGGTCCGGGTTGTCTGCGTCCACGATTTTGCATCGCCCGTAGCCCATGGTGCGGCCCTGATGCATGATGCCCGAGTCGACGATCGCGATCCTGCTGACGTCGTGGCCCGGGTCGATGATCTGCACCGAGGCGATGACCGGGTTCGGCACCGCGACCATGTCGGTCTGGCACCCTTCGGGAGACGAAATAGCAAGCGGCGCAACCATGAGGCCGCCAGCCTCGTTGCGCATATCGCGACGGATGACGACGGTGTCGTCGGCGTCCCCCAGGTTCATCGACGAATGGTTGCGTCCGATGTACCGGTAACTCAGTAGGCCAGTCCAGCGGCGATACAACTCGTCTCGGTACGCCGCGGAATCGTCAGTCAGATCCCGGATGTCTCGCAACTCATCGCTCACCCGAAATAAGCTACTCGCGGGCTGCCACGTCGAGTCGGCAGGCGCATGAGGCGCGGATCGGCACGTCGGCACGGGCCGCGGCCAGCGCCAGTTGCTGCCCGATGATCACCGCTTCCTCGGTGCGGCCCAGCCGTCGTAAGCATTCGTGATACCCGTGCAGGCTCCACACGTTGCCAGGATGTTGACATGCCCTGGCCAAGGTCGGATCCAAACCGAGGTCCGCGGCGTATACGGCCGCAGCCTCCTCGACGTGGCCCTGTTCCAGCAGCAGTGCGCCGTACGCGTGGCGGGTGGGCTGCATCCAGCCCCACGGCTCGTCGTAAGGCAACCCGTCGTCGAGTTCCACCGCGCGTCTCAGGTGACCGAACGCCTCGGCGAATGCCCCTCCGCGGTAAGCGATTTCACCGTCGAGCATGGCAGCGGCGACCGCAAGAATATCGCGGCTGCTGTTGTTGAACAGATATCGCGACTCCGGGATTCGATCGTGGGCCTCGCCGAAAGCAAGCCGCTCGTCGCGCGCCTGTTCGAGCTGGCCGGTGGCGGCCAACGCGATGCCGCGTCCGTAGTGAATCGTCGCCGCTGTGGTGCAGTAGAGGTTCGCGTCGAAGGGCAGTGGTTGCCGGATCAATTCGTCCCAGCGGCCGAATCGCACCAGCACATGCGTGCGCAGCGGCACAAACGCTTCCAGCCAGTCGGCCATCGGCGGAGATTCGATTGACAGCAGTTCCCCGGTCAGCTGGTGGGCGAGTTCGTCAGCGGCCTGCAACGCGACGTGCTCCAGTCCTTGGAACATCGCCGAATAAACGATGAAGTGCAAATCATGAGCCCGGTACAGCGAGTAGAAATTCAGCGGGCCCGCGCGATCGACGAAACGCCGATCCGCGCGCGCCGCAGCTTGATTCGCCGCGACCGCGCTCCGGTAGTCTCCGCACAACACGTCGATATGGCTCGGCATGTGCTCCAGGTGTCCGGCGTCGGGCACCAAGCCGCGCAACAGGTCCGCGGCCGGTAGCGCACTCTCCGGAGTGCCCGACATCTCCATGGTGTGGATATACAAATGCAAGATGCCGGGATGATCACGGCCTGCCGGCCCGGCAAGCGCATCTTCGAGGATGCGCTTGGCCTCGATCACGCGGGAGCCGGCCGCCGGCTCGCCGCTGGACGTGTCCCATAGGGCCCACGCGGTGACATTCACCAGCGCGTCGGCGGCCAGCGCGTGCACGTCGACATCGAAGGGATATTGCGCCGCGAGCGTCGTCATCGCGTCGGCGTATGCCTTTTGGCCAGCGCGCAAAGCTTCGATATCGGCAGGGTCATGAGTCGGGAAGCGGGCGCGGAGCGCGGCGATCAACCCGAGCTCGACTGGACTGGCCCGCCCCTGCCCGGCTCGATCGAGTTCGGTATGAGCGCGCGCCAGTGACGCGGAAAGGTCGGCCGGATCGAACGCCTCCCACGCTTTGTTGTAGTTGGGCCCCACCGAATAGGCGATTCCCCAACGCGCCATGGCTAGCTCAGGATCGGCCTGCAAAGCGCGCTCGAAACACCGGACCGCTTCTTCGTGGTTGAAGGCGTAAGCCCACACCATCCCGCGGTCGAACCACGTTTGCGCTGTGCTGCAATCAGTTTCGACCGGGCGGTGATAGGAACCCAGGTCGAAGTACTGCTCGTCGACAGGCGTAGTCATACCGTCAGCCGATCGACGATGAGAGCTCGCGCGGCGCGGCCTTCCGGAGTGGGCATGAGCGGGTACACGTGCAACGACCCGGGCTGCTCCTGTAATTCGACTGGTACGCCTGCGGCGCGGGCTCTTTCGGCAAGCACATGCGCGTCGGGGTTGAGCAGGTCGCGCGTACCGGTGAAGATGGTCAGTGCTCCGAGCCCAGCCAGGTCGGCGGCCAGCGGAGCAACCCGTAGGTCGGTCAACGGCAGATTTGCCCGCCATCGCTCGGCGAACACCAGCAGCGCATCCCGTCCCAGCCATGGATCGGTCGGCTCCACCGCTGCGATGTCGGGGTTCGTGAGCGACAGGTCCACCACCGGCGATATGAGAATCGTGCGCGGCAGCACTACCCCATGCTGGTCGCACAACAGCAACGCCGCCGACAACGCGATCTGACCGCCCGCAGAATCCCCCGCCAGGCACACTGGGCCGCCACCGGACACCTGGTCGGCCACCATCTCGACGACAGCCGGCACCACCTCCGCCGCCGTGGCGAACGGCACCAGCGGGTAGATCGGGACGACGACGGTCGCCTGAGCTCCGGCCGCGATCTGAGCTACCAAACGCCAGTGTTGCGCCGTGATTTCGTTCACCCAGGCGCCGCCATGCAGATAGGTGACCGTTCGTTGTGGCGCGCCCGTGCTCGGCGTCACGGTGTAGATCGGCCAACTTCCGCGGCGCTGCACCTCGACGACCACGTCGGTGCGCAGCTTGGCCGGCGGACCGTACGGCTGGGGACGCAAGGCGCGCTGGTCGATGTGCGTCTGCGCGCTCCGCGCGTTCTCGTAGGCGCGCGTCCGGCCGGTGAACCGGAGCAGTACGGGCAGCGCCCGGCTTGCCCAACTGGTCAACGTCCGTCTCCATTGCTCAAGTCGGGCAATGGTTCCCATTGTGCAGATACCGACATCTGCCACCGGGGACTGCGACGTTGCACGAACGCCTCGACACCCTCCCGCGCATCCACGCTGCCCATCACCCGATGATGCAGGCGCGTCTCCAGGTCGGCAACCTGTCGCGGCGTATAGCCGCCAATCAAGCTGTCCCACAACAACCGCTTGGTCAGGGCCGCCGACATCGGTGCCACGTTGACCGCGATGTCACGGGCTACCGCCATCGCGGCATCCAGGACATCGGCGCCGGGCACGACGCGGCTGGCAATCCCCAAGGCGGCCGCTTCGGTACCGTCGAAAGTCCGCCCGGTCAGCAGCACGTCCGCGGCTACCGCCGCCCCCACCAGATGCGGCAGCGTCCAATGTGCCATGCAGTCTGGGATGACGCCGCGCCGAACCTGGGCGACAGCGAACTTGGCGTCGACGGCCATGACCCTGATGTCCGCTTGCAACGCAATGGTCATGCCGATGCCGATGGCATGCCCGTTGACGGCCGCGATGACCGGCTTGCGCAACTCGAACGCGGCCGGATCCGTCGGTGACGCGGTGAACGAGGCATCGGCCGACGGGGCCTCGAATGGGTTGGCCTTCGTCGAGGAGTCGGTCGTGAAGTCGGCCCCGACGCAGAACGTGTCCCCCGCCCCGGTGAGCACAATCGCGCGCACGGCGTCGTCGTCGTCACAGTGCCGGTAAGCATCGCTGAGCAGGGCGCCCATTCGGGCGGTGTAGGCATTGCGGCGTTCGGGCCGGTTGAGGGTCAGCACGGCGACTCCGCCGGTGACCGCGACGGTGACCTCAGCCATGAGACCTCATCCGGGCAAACATACCGATCGTGGACCGTCTCTCGATTGTCCACCCAGGTCAGGCGCTATCGTGTCGCAACAGTCCGTTTACCGCGAGCCAGAAGGAGGGTGATGGACGGGGCACCGAAAGGTCTCGAGGCCGACTATCTGGTGGTCGGGGCCGGCGCCATGGGGATGGCGTTCACTGACACCCTCATCAGCGACTCCGAGGCCCGCGTCATCATCGTCGACCGCGCCCACCAGCCCGGAGGCCACTGGACCACCGCGTATCCCTTCGTGCGGCTGCATCAACCCTCGGCGTATTACGGTGTCAACTCACGAGCATTGGGCAACAACACGATCGACACCGTTGGGTGGAACCAGGGCCTCAACGAACTAGCTCCGGTCGGCGAGGTTTGCGCCTACTTCGACGCCGTGATGCAACAACAATTCCTCCCCAGTGGCCGGGTCGAGTACTTCCCCATGAGCGATTACTTGGGCGACGGCCGGTTCCGCACCTTGGGCGGGACGGAGTACACCGTTACCGTCAAGCGGCGCATCGTCGACGCGACCTACCTGCGTGCCATCGTGCCGTCGATGCGACCTGCGCCTTATACGGTGGCACCCGGACTGGATTGCATCGCCCCTAATGACCTGCCGAAGTTCGCCAGCCGTGACCGGTACGTGATCGTTGGGGCCGGCAAGACCAGCATGGACGTCTGCCTATGGCTGTTACGGCACAATGTCGACCCGGACAAACTGACCTGGATCATGCCGCGCGACTCCTGGCTGATTGATCGAGCCACACTGCAACCCGGACCCAGTTTCATCACCCACTTCCGGGACAACTACGGCGCCACGCTGGAAGCGATCGACGCGGCGACCTCAGCGCAGGACCTGTTCGACCGCCTGGAGGCGTCGGGCACATTGCTCCGCCTCGACCCGTCCGTGCGCCCGCGCATGTATCGATGTGCGACCGTGTCGCACTTGGAACTCGAACAATTGCGTCGCATCCGCGACATCGTGCGGATGGGCCACGTTCAGCGCATCGAGCCGACCGCCATAGTGCTAGACGACGGGTCCATCCCGACCTCGCCATCCGCCCTGTACATCGACTGCACCGCCGACGGTGCGCCGCAGCAACCAGCCAAGCCGGTGTTCGACGGCGATACCATCACCCTGCAAGCCGTGCGCGGCTGCCAACAGGTCTTCAGCGCCGCGTTCATCGCTCACGTGGAATCCGCCTACGTAGACGACGCCGTCAAGAACGAACTCTGCGCACCCATTCCTCACCCGAACGGTGACCTGGACTGGCTGCGCTTGACCCGCTCAGACCTGCGCAACTTTCAGCGCTGGCTGGACGACGAGCAGCTGTTCGAGTGGCTGGCCTCGGCCCGACTGAACTTGCTTGCCGACCTGCTCCCGCCGCTGTCGCACAAGCCGAGGGTGCGTGAGCGCGTCGTCTCCATGTTCCAAGCCAAGCTCAACACGGCCAGCGACAAGCTCGACGCACTGCTCAGCGAGGCCACTGCCCTTGCAGGACAACGCTAGATGACCCACGCTCCCGAAGTCGGCGATCCGCTCGTCCCGCTACCCGATTCGGGATATGTCTACCGCACCGGTTGGCGCGTGGGCACTTTCGACATCGACGAACACATGAGGCTGCGCCTGGACGCGGTTGCGCGCTACATCCAGGAGGTGGGCGCCGAGCATCTCGCCGACGCGGGACTGGCCGAAGTGCATCCGCACTGGGTGGTGCTGCGCACCGTCATCGACGTCATCAAGCCCATCGAACTACCCAGCGACATCACCTTCCGTCGTTGGTGCGCCGGACTTTCCACCCGATGGTGTTCGATGCGCGTGCAACTTCAGGGCTCATGCGGAGGTCAGGTGGAGACCGAGGGGTTCTGGCTGTGCGTCAACAAAGACACCCTCACCCCGTCCCGCCTGTCCGAGGACTGCCTCACCCGGTTCGGCAGCACCACCGAAAACCACCGGCTGAAATGGCGACCGTGGTTACCGGGCTCGCCGCTAGACGGTACCGAAACACCGTTTCCGTTGCGCCGCACCGACATCGACCCCTTCGAGCATGTGAACAACACCATCTACTGGCACGGGGTGCACGAGATACTCGCCCAGGTGCCCCACTTGAGAGACAGCCCCTATCGCGCCGTGCTGGAGTACCGCAGTCCGATCAAGTTCGGCGAACTCGTCAGCATCCACTCCCGCCGAGACGGCGACGTCATACATCTGCACTTCGCGGTGAACGGCGACGTGCGCGCTGCGGCGTTGCTGCGCAAGCTCTAGTCGCGGTCGATCGATTTCATCTGTTCATCGGTGTGGTGTCCCCCGGCGGGCGGAGTCAGCCCATCGAGCCTGGACAGTTGGTCATCGGTCAACTCCACGCTGTCTGCTCCCACATTCTCCTCAAGCCGCGCAACGCGTTTGGTGCCCGGGATCGGTACGATGTCGGATCCTTTCGTCAACAGCCAGGCCAGCGCAACCTGGGCCGGCGTGGCGCCGACCTCGCTACTGATGTCCCGCACCTGGTCGGCGCTACGCAGATTGTGCTCGAAGTTCTCGTCGCTGAACCGCGGATTGGCCTTGCGGAAGTCGCTGTCGGGAAGATCCGCGGTGGATCGGATCGCACCGGTCAAAAAACCTCGGCCCAGCGGCGAGTACGCGACGAATCCGATGCCCAGTTCACGAAGCAGCGGGAGCACGCCGTCTTCGGGATCGCGGGTCCACAGCGAATACTCCGACTGCACGGCGGTGATGGGGTGCACGGCGTGTGCTCGCCGGATCGTCTGCACCCCCACTTCGGACAGGCCGATGTGTCGGATCTTTCCCTCGGTGACCAACTCGGCCAACACGCCGACCGTCTCTTCGATCGGGGTGCCGCGGTCCAGGCGGTGTTGGTAGTACAGGTCGATATGGTCGGTCGCCAGCCGTCGCAGCGAACCTTCAACGGCCACGCGGATATTCGGTGGACTGCTGTCCAAACCGTTGCGGCCGGTGTGGGAGATCAAGCCGAATTTGGTAGCCAGTAGTACCTGGTCTCTGCGACCTCGCAGAGCACGAGCTAGCAACTCCTCGTTGATGAAGGGGCCGTACACCTCAGCGGTGTCAATCAGCGTCACGCCGAGGTCGATGGCCCGGTGTATCGTGCGGATCGATTCTTCGTCGTCACTACCGGCGCCGGCATAAGCCGCTGACATACCCATGGCTCCAAGGCCGATGCGTCCCACCGTCAACTCACCCAGGTGCGCTTGTCTCATGTCGCCATTGTGGTACGGCCAAGCCCATGGCCGCTGACGGGTACCCTCGCGCTTGTGCAGAAGGTCCAAGTCGCTGCGCCGGCGCGCATTCTGGCGGTGGACTTCTATCGCGTCTCCGGTGTGATCCTGATCGTGCTCGGTCATTGGACCGCGGCGTCGGTGACCTACCGCGATGGCTATTTCGGGCGAGAGAACCCGCTTGTCGACCAGCCGTGGACGCAGTGGTTGACTTGGCCGTTCCAGGCTGTTCCGGTGTTTTTCCTAGTGGCTGGTTACGCGGGTGCTGTGTCATGGCAGCACCACAATGCCTTCGGTGGTGTAACCGGGCAGCACTGGCTGCGCCGCCGGCTGGCTCGGGTGCTGGGACCTACAGCGGTCTATGTCGGGTTGGTCTCCGCCGTTGTGGTGGTGCTGGCAATCATGCGGGCGCCGGGCTCGTTGCTGGAGTACGCGGGGTGGGCCGTGGCCATGCACCTATGGTTTCTTGCCGTCTACGTGTTGGTGGTGTTACTCACGCCAGTTGCCGTTGCGGCACAGCAACGTTGGGGACTGCTGGTCCCGGCGGTGCTCGCCGTTGTGGTAGCCGCGGTGGACGTAGCTTCTCTTGCCGGCCACCTCTCGGCCCTGGGCTGGCTCAACTACCTGGTGTGCTGGGGCGCGCTCTATCAGCTCGGGATCGCCTGGCACCAAGGCGGGTTCGCCGGCCGCAGACCGATAGTGTTGGTGGTCGGCGCCGCGCTTGCCCTGACCGCACTGCTGTGGCCCGGCCCGTATCCGGTCAGCATGATCGGAGTTCCCGGGCAAGCCGTGCAGAACACGACGCCGCCGTCGATCGCGATGTTGGCGTTCGGATGTACACAGGCCGGAGTGGCGATGGCGCTGGCGCCCCTACTCAACCGCATGCTGCGCTCGGCTGTTGCTCGACGACTCGTGGCCACTGCCAATACCAACGTGATGTCGCTGTACCTGTGGCACATGCTGCCCGTGGTGATCGTCGCGGTCGTCGGTTACCCGGCCGGGTTGTTGCCGCAGCCCCCCGAGGGCACCGGGCAGTGGTGGCTCGCCCGGCTCGAGTGGGTGGTCATCCTGAGCGTCGTGACGGCGGTGGAAATGGTGTTGTTGTGGTTGCTCAGGCGCTTTTTCGCCGCACCACTGCCCATAGTCGAAGTTTCGATGTCGGACCGCTGGACCGGCCCGTCGCTGGTAATGGGGGCCGCCCTGACGGCCTCCGCTCTCGGCTTTCTTGCCGCAGCGGGTTTTGCGCCGGACGGGCGATTCCACTGGGTGACCGCGATTGTCTTCGGTGGCGGGCTGGTCCTGGTCGCGTTAACCGGCACTCGATCCGCCGGTCGCCGTGAGGAGTCTAACGAGCACCCAACTGGGTAACCCGTGGGCGAACACAGACACACGACGGGATGGTGGCAATGACGACTCAGGTCGGCGACTTTCTGCTCGAGCGGCTACGCGACTGGGGTGTAACGCACGTATTCGGCTACCCGGGTGACGGAATCAATGGGCTGCTGGGGGCTTGGGGACGCGCCGACAACAACCCGATGTTCATCCAGGCGCGACATGAAGAGATGGCCGCCTTCCAGGCTGTCGGTTATGCCAAGTTCAGCGGCCAGGTCGGCGTTTGCACGGCGACATCCGGCCCAGGTGCGATCCATCTGCTGAACGGCCTGTACGACGCCAAGCTGGACCGCGTACCCGTGGTGGCCATCGTCGGCCAGACCGAACGCACGGCGATCGGCGGCTGGTACCAACAGGAAGTCGACCTGTTGAGCCTGTACAAAGACGTCGCCAGCGACTTCGTCGAAATGGTCACCGTTCCCGAACAGCTGCCCAACGTGCTTGATCGCGCCATCCGCACCGCGCTGGCCCGCCGGGCACCGACCGCCTTGATCATCCCCGGCGACGTCCAAGAACTCGAATACACCCCTCCCGCACACAAGTTCAAGATGGTCCCCTCCAGCCTCGGGGTCGAACAGGCCGCGGTCGAGCCGTCACCTGAGGGACTGCGGCAGGCCGCCGAGGTGCTCAACGCCGGTGAACGCGTCGCCATGCTCATCGGGTGCGGGGCACGCTCTGCGGTCGACGAGGTCACCGAACTCGCCGACGTCCTGGGTTCCGGGGTGGCCAAGGCGCTCCTGGGCAAGGACGTGCTGTCGGATGAATTACCTTGGGTGACAGGCGCAATCGGCCTACTTGGCACCAGGCCGAGTTATGAAATGATGCGCGACTGCGACACCTTGCTGATGATCGGATCCAACTTCCCTTACTCGCAATTCCTGCCGGACTATGGTTCGGCGCGCGGTGTGCAGATCGACATCGACCCCGCGGTGATCGGAATGCGTTACCCCAACGAGGTCAACCTCGTCGGCGACGCCGCCGCGACGATCCGCGCGTTGTTACCTCTGCTGCAACGCAAAACCGATCGGTCCTGGCGGGAGAAGATCGAGCGGAATGTGGCTCGCTGGTGGGAAACCATGGCGATGGAAGCCAACGTGTCCGCCGATCCGATCAACCCGATGCGGTTGTTCGCCGAACTGTCACCCAAGTTGCCCGACAACGCCATCGTCACCGCCGACTCGGGCTCAGGCACCAATTGGTATGCGCGACAATTGAAGTTCCGCGCTGGAATCCGCGGGTCTCTGTCCGGAACGCTGGCCACCATGGGACCCGCGGTACCGTACGCCATCGGCGCGAAGTTCGCGCACCCGGACCGGCCGGTGATCGCCTTCCCCGGTGACGGGGCCATGCAGATGAACGGGCTGGCCGAACTCATCACGATCGCGCGCTACTGGACGCAATGGCAGGACCCGCGCCTGGTCATCGCGGTGCTGCACAACAACGACCTCAATCAGGTCACCTGGGAGATGCGGGCCATGGGCGGCGCCCCGAAGTTCGCCGAGTCCCAGACCCTACCCGATGTCGATTACGCCGCGTTCGCCGCCACCCTTGGCCTGGGTCATGCCACCCTGACCGATCCGGATGACATCGCCCCCGCATGGGATCGCGCCCTGCAGTCCGACCGCCCCACCCTGTTGGACGTGCATTGCGATCCCAACATCCCTCCGGTGCCTCCGCACGCCACTCTGGAACAGATGAAAGCAACCGCCGGCGCGGTGCTTCGCGGTGACGAAGACTCCATCGCCATGATCAAGGAGGGGCTCAAGGTCAAGGCACAGGAGTTTTTGCCGCACCGGGGTAGCGGTCACCCATGAGCGGAAATTTGCCCTGATCATCGGGCCCTACCTGCGGTGATCGAACGCACATGTTTGAGGAATCAGCCAATCGGAAACCCCTGTGATCGCAGGGCGAAATCGTGGACTGAGACGTGAACAACGTCGTCGCGCACTCAGGACCGTACCTGTTGGCTGAGCGCAATCTTGCGGAGCGCGAGGCTGAGTATTCAGCAATAGGGAGGAATGCATGTCTGACAAGAGCGGCCCCGCAGAGGGCGTTGAAGGTGTCGTCGAGGGCGTCAAGGGCAAGGCCAAGGAAGTTATCGGTGCCGTGGCCGGCCAAGACGACCTGAAGCGCGAAGGCCAGGCGCAGCAGGACAAGGCGGACGCCCAGCGTGACGCGGCCGAGAAGGAAGCTCAGGCGGAGGCAGCCCGCGGCGGTGCCGACGCTGCCGAGCAGAAGCAGAAGGCCAACCAGTAGAGCTTGACGCGAAGAATGGGCCCAGTCCGATAAGGACTGGGCCCATTCGCGTTGCTATGCCTTTTTCTATGCCTTAGTGACGAGTTGACCGATCGGCGACTCGTCGATCTTCGCCAACAGTTCCGCGGGATTTTCGAAGATGACTGCGGCGCCGGCATTTCCGAGCTCGTCGCGGGAAACTCCGCCGCACAGCACACCGATGCACTTCAAGTCGGCGCGAGCACATGCTTCGGCATCCCAGATAGCGTCCCCGACGAAGACCGCCTGCTCGGCCGTCACGCCCGCGCGTTCCAGTGCGACATGGATGATGTCCGGCTTCGGTTTGGCGGTATCAACGTCCTCAGAGGAGGTCACCTCGGACACCAAGTCGTCGCTGTCGAGAACCTCGCGCAACACCGCTAATTCGTCTTCGGGAGCCGACGTGGCGAGTACCACCTGCAGACCCAGATCGGCTACCCGGCGCAGCAATTCACGCGCCCCCGGCAACGGGCGCAGCAGCGGCGTTGCTTCCTTGTAATAGCGGGAGTGCAGGTCTTTGAGCTCGCTCTGCACGTCCTCCGGCGCGTCGTCGGAAAGCGCTTTCACCAGGGTTGACCCGTCCATGCCAATGGACCGGTGGATGCGCCACGTCTCGACGTAGAGGCCCACCTCACCGAAGGCCCGCTGCCAGGCGTGGATATGTAGATAGTTGCTGTCGACCAGAGTTCCGTCTACGTCGAACAGTACGGATGGCTGTGCCAATTCGATTACCGTGCAATCACTTAGAAGACCAGGGCGGTGATCGCCAGGTCAGCGACCAACAGGGCTATACCTACCAGGGGAACGATAACGCCCCACCGACGCTTCGCGGTGAAGAACGAGGCGACGATGGTCAGTACCGCGACCACGGGCGCACCGTAGAACAGGACACCGTAGAGCAAACCGCTAGGGCCCAGGTGGGGGCATTGGGCCGCGCTGCAGGCCGCGACGCTCATCGCCGCACCCACTGCGAAGATCATCACCAGGATGGCTGCCGGGACAGTTAGCAGCGCCAGCACCCAGTTGAGCACCGCACGCCGCCGTTCACCGTGGCCGGTGTGGGGCGGTTGGGCGGGTTCGGCGGCGAGCACGTTAGTGGCCTCTTGGTTCTGCACGCTCATCAGCGCCTCCTTCGTGGCTGTCCAACGTTTGGGTTTCGACTACCCATGTCGACGGACCTGAAACCTGGCTCGGTGCCGTGCCGTTGCTCACAGCAGCGGCTATTTGGCCAGCTCCGGGGCTACTTCGGAGGCCCAGAACTCGAAGAATCGCTCCTGATCGGGCCCGATCTGCTGGACGTATACCTCGTCATAGCCGGCGTCAACGAATTCCCGGACCCGGTCGACATACGCCTCGACGTCTGGTCCACACGGTACCGATTCTTCAATCATCGTCGGCGTGACCAGGCTGGACGCTTGTTCGAAATGCGTTGGTGTCGGCAGTATCTGAGCTAGCTCACCGGGAAGCTGTTCGTTTGGCCAAAGCGAGTGCGCGGTTCGCACTCCCTCCTCTTTGGTAGGAGCATGGCAGACCTTGAATCCCGCCTGCATGGGCTTTCCCTCTCCCCCGGCCGACCGGAATGCGTCGATCAACTCGGCGGAGGTCTCGGTGCTGATATAGCCGTCCCCGATGCGGCCGGCCAACTGGCAGGAAAGCTCACCGAAGCCCGAAATGTACAGCGGTGTCGGCTTTTCCGGCAGAGTGTAGAGTCGCGCGTTCTCGACGGTGAAGTAACGGCCATGGTGGCTTACTTGTTCGCCGGTGAACAACTGCCGGATGACCGTAATGGCTTCCTCGAGCATCTCGCGTCGCACCTGCGCCGGCGGCCAGTGCTGGCCGATGATGTGCTCGTTGAGCGCTTCGCCGGTTCCCAGCCCGAGGATGAACCGACCTTGATGCTGCACCGAGGAGGTCGCAGCGGCTTGCGCGATCACGGCGGGATGTATGCGACCGATCGGACATGTCACCGCTGTCGTCACGGGCAGTTCGGTGGCTTGCGACAGCGCTCCGATGACGGACCAGACGAAAGGACTGTGTCCCTGGTTATCGTTCCAGGGGTGGAAGTGATCGGAGATCCATAATCGCGTGAATCCCGCACCCTCGGCTCGAACCGCCTGGCGAACCAACGCATTCGGGTCGAATTCTTCACAACTCAGGAAGTATCCCAGTGCCACCACGCGCAACGATTACCCAGATCCGCCGGCGATAACCTGCGAGTGTGCTGTCGCTACGACGGGTCGAGCGCGGCGCGGGCACTGCTCAAATCGTCGACGAACATCTGGTAGTTCTTGTCCCGGTCGTCGCTGCGGTCGCGTAGCAACGACGAGGGGTGCACCGTGGCGGTCACCACCGGCCGCGGCTGGACGTCGACACCCAAGGCCGACGGGAGTTGCAGCCGCTCGCCGCGTTGGGCGGTCACCCGAAAGGTGGTGCCCAGCAACGACTGTGCGGCGGTGGCACCCAAGCAGACGATGACATGTGGTCGCACCGCTTCGATCTCGGCAATGAGCCAGGGCTGGCAAGCCACGACCTCGATGCGCCCGGGTTTCTGATGGATCCGTCGCTTGCCGACTCTGTTGAACTTGAAATGCTTGACGGCATTGGTCTGATAGGTCACGGCGGGATCAATCTGTGCGTCGTCGAGGGCGCGGGCAAGGAGTCGGCCAGCCGGACCGACGAAGGGAAGCCCCTCTTGGTCCTCACGGTCCCCCGGCTGTTCGCCCACCAGCATGATCGGCGCATCGCCCTTGCCGTGGCCGAAAACAGTCTGCGTGGCGTCTTGGTAGAGATTGCAGCCGTGACAACCTTGCGCGGCGGCCTCCAGAGAACTCAACGCGTGGTCGTCCGGCAGGTAGCGCGCCGCTCCATCAACTCGTGCCGTCGCCATGCCGACGCATCCTCAACTGCGGCGGGCCCGGCGATTTGCTTTCTTGATTGCATCGACGAGTTCAGACTTGTTCATTGTCGACCGCCCCGGAACTTCGAGGCGGCGCGCGATGTGTTGCAAGTGCTTCTTGCTGGCATTCGCGTCGACGCCTTCTGCGGAAGGCAAGTCGTTGTCCGGACCGCCACTTTCGGCCCGCTTGTCCGACGGTCCTTTCTTGCCCTTGGCTTCCCAATGATCGCCGACCTTTTCGTAACTGTGTTTGACGGCGGCGTAAGCGACCCGGTGGGCGCGCTCCTCGCTGCCGTATTGCTCGGCCGCCGAATCGTGGGCTTTGGCGAATGTACGCTGCGCCTTGGCGTCCGAACGCCTTAGCGTGCTGGGTAACTCGTCTTTCTTAGCTGCACCGCTCTTAGTTGTCTTTGGCATGGTGAACCTCCCATTTCGGTCATCCCTCCGCTGATTGCTGCGCAACCGCGTAGGCAAGTTGCAGGAAGTCGGCTCCGGTCAGTGCGGTGAAGGTGCCCGCTACCAAGCGGGTGAAGCGGGGGGCGAAGATCAGGCCGATCGTGAAGCCGGTAGCTACCCACACGTCCAAGCAGAATGGGCAGGTCAACAACTCGCCGAGGCTATGCCGAATCTGGCTGGTGTTCCGGGTTTCTTCGATCACTTCGGACGGGCCGCCGGTGCCGGCGTACCGAGTGAACGGCGCCCGGATCGGGCTGGTCACCGATTCCTTGGTGATGGTCCTCGAGAGTTTGTGCGTGCCCAGCGAAATCGTGACGAGATCCTGTATCGGCCACCGCTCCGGCAGTTTGCGTCCAGTCAGGGCCGCCACCACCGCGCTGACCGCAACGACGACGAGATAAGCGCTCATCGTCACCACGTATCCGCCTAATGGACGGGGGTCATCGCCGCGATAATGGTCGGCTTCCTGACGCGCGCGGTCTATCACGTCGGCACCGATCTCTGCCGGTTCAGCCACTGGCGCTCCTTCTGGGGTTGTATCGCACGCCGAATACCCGTTTCCCCATCAGGCAATCTGTCATCCGGACGCTTTACGACTCGTATGGCGGGTACATGCGCTCTTTCAGCACTCGCGCCAGATGTGCGGCATTGCGAGCCGCCGTGGCCGTGGTCGACGCGATCTGCTCGGGCACCTCGTCAAGATCCTCGTAATTGGTTGACTCCATCGCGGGCCCATTCCAGTAAGTGCAACCCTGCGCGGGGATGCTGAACCCGATGTCGTTGAGGGCTTGGAACAAGTCGGCGACAACCTTGTGGGCGCCGTCCTCGTTACCCACCACGCTGACCAGCGCCACTTTGCCAACCATCACAGGGATTCCGCTGTCGTCGGTATTGGACAACTCGGCGTCCAGACGCTCCAGCACCCGCTGGGTCACGCTAGCCGGATGGCCAAGCCAGATCGGTGTGCTGATGAGCAAAATATCGGCATCGAGCACCTTGCTTCGGATCTCCGGCCACTGGTCGCCGTCTCCCATGTCGTCGTCGACACCCGGAGCGATGTTGAGGTCGACGCACCGAATCAGCTCGGTGGCGACGCCCGCCTTGCTCAATTCAGCGACGACGTGCTCAGCCATGAGCGCACTGCTCGACGGCTTGGGACTAGGTTTCAAACTGCAGATCAAGCCGACTGCGCGCAGCGGGACACCGGACTGTTCCACCATGGCCGTTTTGATACCCGGTGGGCCGGGCCTGAAACGCCTGGCATGGGTCACCGGAGTCGGGTGAGGGTACCCACGCGACATGGATCAGTCCCAAATGCCGCTGCTGGATGCGCTGCTCGACTACCGCCGCAAGGGCCGTTACGGGTTCACGCCGCCGGGTCACCGGCAGGGCGCAGGAACCGATCCCCGGGTACTCGCCGTTTTGGGCAAAGAGCCGTTCTTGGACGACGTGCTGGCCAGCAACGGGCTCGACGACCGCCTATCCCGGGGTAAGTATCTCGCGCGTGCCGAGGAACTGATGGCCGACGCGGTCGGAGCGGATACCGCGTTCTTCTCGACCTGCGGGAGCTCGTTGTCGGTCAAGGCGGCCATGTTGGCCGTAGCCGGCGGCGATTGAGGGGGACTTCTGGTCCCACGGGACAGCCACAAGTCAATCGTTGCCGGGTTGATTTTCTCCGGTGTGCGGCCCAGGTGGATCACTCCACGCTGGGACAGCGAGCGGCACTTCTCCCACCCGCCGTCACCCGACCAAGTCCGGAACGCCTGGGAGCACTACCCGGATGCCGCCGGTGCGCTGATCGTCAGTCCCAGCCCGTATGGCACTTGCGCGGACATCGCCGCCATTGCCGACGTCTGCCATGAACGCGGTAAGCCGCTCATCGTCGACGAAGCCTGGGGTGCGCATTTGCCTTTCCATGAGGACCTGCCGACTTGGGCGATGGATGCCGGTGCGGATGTTTGTGTGGTCAGCGTCCACAAGATGGGGGCCGGCTTCGAGCAGGGATCGGTATTCCACCTGCAAGGTGATCTCGTCGATCCCGATCGACTCTGCAAATGCGCGGACCTCTTGATGACGACCTGAATTCACGCCTGAGCGGGTGCCGTATCGCTCGTATTCCGAGCAGCCTTGCGCAGCGTGCGGTTCGTCGAGCGCAAGTGGCTATTGGCCGCGGAGAGTTCGGCGTTGTCGTCCTCGAGATTCAGGATGCGTGCGATGCCGGCCAAATTTACTCCGGCATCTAACAAGGCGCTGATGCGTTGCAGCCGGACCAGGTCGTCGGCGCTGTAGCGCCGTGTACCACCGTCACTACGTGCCGGGTTGAGCAAGCCGTGCCGCTCGTACAGACGCAGCGATTGCACCGGGATGCCGGACAGTTCGGCGGCAACGGAGATGCCGTATACGCCGTGGTTGGATGCCGGTGCGTTGTTATCGCTCGGACGGTCGATCATAGAAAACTTACATATCACACTTGCATTGATGTGTCGACCAGTGATATATGAAATCTATGTCGCATGACATAGGTAATCGCCGTCCCGAGTGCGGGACAGATGAGTGAAAGGTGACCGCCATGCTGATGCGTTCCGACCCGTTCCGTGACCTTGACCGGTTCGCCCAGCAAGTGCTCGGCACGGCAGCTAAGCCGGCTGTGATGCCCATGGATGCTTGGCGCGAAGGTGAGAAGTTCGTCGTCGAGTTCGACCTGCCCGGCATCGACCCGGACTCGCTCGACATCGACATCGAGCGCAACGTGGTGACCGTGCGAGCCGAACGACCCCCAGTCGACCCCAACCGGGAGATGTTGGCCACCGAGCGTCCACGCGGCGTATTCAGCCGACAGTTAGTACTCGGGGAGAACCTCGACACCGACCGCATCGAGGCCTCCTACAACGAAGGCGTTCTGAGCCTGCACATTCCGGTGGCCGAAAGGGCAAAGCCGCGCAAGATTTCGGTCGGTCGCGGCGGCGGACACAAGGTGATCGACGAAAAGAACGGTGCGCGCGAAGTCGTCAACGCCTGAAAACTGAGCGCGGCGACCCCCTAATTGGTCGCCGCGCTTCTCAGGCTGAGAACAATTTTGGATGCGACGCGAGGTCGGACCCTTGCGCGGGACCGTCACCGACACGATATTTTTAGACAACCTTGGCGTTGAGCATCCAGCGCCGCCAGTTTCGACTCCGCCACCTGGTGGCTTTCTTCGAACGCCGATGCGCCCCGTCTCCGGGTGGGCGCAGCAGCAAGCGATGGCGGCCGCGTTCCGCGCATATGACCCGAGGAGGGGCGAGACCCGCGATGAGTTGGGATCTTGACGGCCAGTCAGCCGCCGTTGAGCAAGCGCTGGCCGGCGGTTCCCCACAGCGGGTGGGATGGTTCCGGTTTTACTTCGCCGACCAGCGGTGGGAATGGTCCGATCAGGTGCAGCAGATGCACGGGTACGAACCTGGAACGGTCACTCCCACCACCGACTTGGTGCTCTCGCACAAGCATCCCGATGACCGTGGTCAAGTGGCGGCCGCCATCGACGACATTCTCGAGAACCGTAAAGCGTTCAGTACCCGCCACCGCATCATCGATACCCGCGGCGACATCCACCACGTCGTCGTGGTCGGCGACCAGCTCTGTGACGAGCGAGGAACGGTCATCGGATCGCACGGCTTCTACGTCGACGTTTCCCCGCACGAACAAGCCAGCGAGGACTTGGTGACCGCCAAGCTGGCCGAGATCACTCAGAACCGCGCCGGCATCGAGCAGGCTAAAGGCATGCTGATGCTGGTGTATGGCATCGACGGCGACGCCGCGTTCAACCTGCTGAAATGGCTGTCGCAAGAAGCCAACGTCAAGCTCCGGCCGTTGGCCGAGCAGATCGTCGAGGACTTCCGCGGCGCCGGCAAACCCTTCGAAGCTCAGTCGGAATTCGACCAACTGCTGTTGACCGCTCATTTTCGGGTCAGCGGCGTGGACGGCGCTGCGGTAGCACCAAGCTGAGCTGCGCGCTTGTCGCTTACCTCGCGCGTGTCCGTCGATCGGGGGACACGGCGTTCCTCCCCTGAGTGCCCGATCAGTCGACAGACACCGGCATCACGTCACGGCATCGTATGGGTGGTAGCAGCCGCACTCACGGGACGGGGATCGAGATGTTAGTTGCCGAGGCAATCAACACCACACAGTCGGTGGAGTCGCCCGCGTGGTACGAGGACAACGCCGACATGGCGGTCGAGCGCGCTATGCAGCAGTTACTTGACGCGTTGGGCATCAACGAGGGAGACCACACCGCCCAAACGCCGGCCCACGGTGCTCGTGCCTGGCGCGAGATGTTGTGGGGCTACAACGAGGTGCCCGAAGACCACCTCGACATAAACATGCCCGCTCCGGCCGAGCCAGGACTGGTGGTCATGCACGGCATCGCATTCACGTCGACGTGTGTCCACCATCTGTTGCCGTTCTCCGGCACCGCGACCATCGCCTACCGGCCGCGGCCCGGTCAGCGCGTCGCCGACTTGTCCGCGCTGACCCGGCTGGTGCACGGCTACGCCGCCCGCTTGCAAGTGCAGGAGCGAATCGGACACCAGGCCGCTGCCGGGCTCATGCGCAAGTTGAGCCCGTCGGGGGTCATGTGCGTGATCACCGCGCGGCACGACTGCACGAGGGCGGGTGGATCGCGCGTCGGCACCGCGGAAGTTACCACTGAGGCGCGTAAGGGCTCGTGGTCTGACGACGAAATTGCCTTGGTCCACCGCCTGCACGCGAGCAGCCGGTAAGCCGCCGAGGATTCAGCTCACGCCTGTTCGTTCTTCATCGCGTTGACCGTGTTCAGTACCCCTGCGATGTGGTCGTCGCTCAGCTTTTCCCCGTCGAAGACGTGGTTGAGCAAGACCTTGAGGTCGAGCATCTGTTGCAGATACACCAGGCACGGCGGGCACTCCTCGAGGTGCCTGGCCACGATCGGCCCCCACTGCGCGGGGTCGGACTCGACCAGGTCGTCGACCAGTCGGACGAAGTCGACGCAATCGATTGCCGGGACCATGTTGTCGTAACGGGTCATCGTTGATACCGCTTTTCCAATTCGTTTCGCAAATTCCCTCGGGCGCGATACAACAGGGCACGTTGCGCCTCGGCGGAAAGCTCTAAAATTCCGGCCGCCTCCTCTGCCGACGTACCCACCAGGTCCCGCAGGATGATCAGCTGTCGTTGCCGTACCGGAAGTGTGTCCAATGCCGCACGCACATAGCCCACGAGCTCCCGGGCCACCGTCTGGTCTTCCGGAAGGAACCGCCGAGACGGCGGCACACTCCAGTGCCCGGCATCGGGATGACCCGCGGGATGCATGCGGCCAGACAGCGGGTCCGCGTCGTCGGTGGCGAGCACTTCGTGGTTGCGAATTCTGGACTCACGACGCCGGTGCCCGGCCGCGGTGTTCTTGACGATGCCGAACAACCAGGTCGCCACCGACGAGCGTCCTTCAAAGGAACCGGAGGACTTGATCACCTGCACCCATGCCTCTTGCACCGCCTCTTCG
>NZ_LZLE01000228.1 GCF_001673155.1 Mycobacterium sp. 1423905.2
GTGCCGCCGTTGCCGCCGTTGCCGCCCCCCCCCCCCGTTGCCCCCCCCCCCCCCCGTGGCCCCCCGGGGCCCCGGGGGGGCGGGGGCGCCCCGGGGGACGCGGGGGGGGGGGGGGGACGGGGGGGGGGGGGGGCCCCCAACCCCGATGAGCCCGCGCCGAGCGGGGCAGGGTTTTCGGCGCGCTCGCCGGGCGCGGGAGCGCCTTGCGGCGAGCTGGCATGAGGGCCGAAAAGGTCACTGGGTCTGCGCCGTTCGGTGTGGGCGTGGGTTGAGCGGTCGGGGCCCCCGCCCGCTTAGGCTGTGACCCCTGCTGACGGCAAGAAAGGTGAGCGGCTCCTGATCCGGTGGGCCACCGGTGAGGTGGCAGTCCGGCCGGCGCGCCGAGAAAGGTAGGGGGACCCGGCCGTCTCGTGCGTGGGGGTCCTTTGCAGAGATGGCCGGGCCCGGGGCGCGTTAGGTCGCGGGGTAGTCGGCGGCGGTGGGATCAGCTTTGTGGTGCTCGCCGTCGTTGAAGACGGCGATTGCGATCTGGTGCACACGCCTGAGGCCGTCGATGATTGACAGGATTGCGGTGCGGTCGCGCACGTCAAAAACGATCCAGAACGGAGAACCATTATGAGCACAGGAAACGACCCATGGGCCACCACCGACGACGACGAAGCACAAGCGTTCAGCACCGACAGTGAACTATCTCCGCGCCCGCGTGCCCACGATCGAGTCCCGGTGCGTGACATCGACGAACTGGCCGTCATCCAGGTCGCCCACGACGGCCTGCGGCTGCCCCTGCGCGGGGCAGACCGCGATGAAGCAATACGCCGAATGCACCGACGGGTCGAGCCCGAACTGATCGCCTGGCGGCTCCACACGACCACGCGCGCCGTGCAGCGCGTCGCGGCGCGACTCGGTTTAACCGAACACCGCCACAGCACCCGCCGCGAACTGACCACCGCGGCGGCGCTGACTGGGCGAGTTCACCCCCGGGGCCCCGGTCGATCCCACCACCAGGGGCTGGCCGGGCCCCATTTTTCCGCCGCCCACCAAGGGCACCGGCGCGCCCCGCGCTACCGGACTGGCCACCTACGGCGGCCACATCCGTAGCCGCTCACCTTCATAGCCGTCAGCACCGGTCGCAGCCTAATCGGCCGGGGGCCCGAGCGCGCAACCCACGCCCGCGCCGAAACGCAGGAGGGTTTTCGGCCCGGTGAATCCCGGTGCACAGCACCTGAGGGATTCACTTGCATAGGGCCGAAAAGGTCACTTGGCCTGCGTAGTTCGGCGCGGTCTCTTCGGGGTTGCGCACCCACCCTCGCCCGATTGACCGCTCCCCAGCGCTGACCGGCGCACCACTCACCGCACCGAACGGAGACACCACCATGGAGCACGAATTCGAACTCGCCTTCAACCTTCTCGACGAGGCCGCCGGACGAATCCAACACCAGCAGTACGGAATCAACCGGATTCCGTTCCACAGCCACGGCGACGTCCTACTTACCGCCGTCCACACCTACACCCGCGCCACCGGGCACCACATCGTTGTATTCGCCGCTGATGACCACGGCCAACTAGTGGCCGTCGAAGCCACCGCAGCTGACCTCGACGCCGCACCGAGCGCCCGCATCGTCAAAGTCCGCATCGGCGAGCTGACCTTCCACGCCAGCCCTCCTCAGCCGTGGACATTCCGGGCGCGCCACCACACCCACAGCTACACCCTCACCGCAGGCGTTGGGAGCCAACCGATGTGGACCATCACCATCGACGAGGCCCCGCTGGCGCACTACGACGACCTCAACGCTGCCCTTCGCGCAATCTGGCACCACCAGGCGGCTATTGCGGCCTAACCGAGCTCACACAGGCGGGGTCCGCCCCGCGCGGGCCCCGCCCCCGTGCCCGGAGG